>CBIHMP010000265.1:0-5523 GCA_966211015.1 uncultured Luteolibacter sp.
GAAGATCGCCGCAGCTCTCCCGCGGGCCCTGAAGCTCATCCTGGAGGCACAGGCGGTGGATAAGGACGAGCGTCATCAGGGCGGATGGCGCTACCATCCGGGCTCCTCGGACAGCGATACCTCCTGCAGCGGCTGGGCGCTCATGGCGCTGCGCTCGGCGAAGCTCAACGGCGCAGCGGTGCCGGACCAGGCGATCGCCGACGCCGTCTCCTATCTCAGGCGGCATCAGGACCCGAAGGAAGGCAGCTTCGGCTACATGGACCGCCACGATCACGCGCGATCGCTGACCGGCATGGGCCTGCTCTGCCTGGAGCTGTGCGGGCGGCACGGGACCGGCGAGACGACGCGCGCGGCGGACTACGTGATGAAGACTTTCCGCGATCTCCCCGGCGACCAGTTCGAGTTCTACGGGAATTACTACAACGCCCAGGGAACCTTCCAGATCGGCGGCCGCTATTGGCACGAATATGCCGCCTGGATGTACGACACCTATTTGAAAAAGCAGTCCGGGGACGGCTCCTGGAACAGTCGCGAGGCCGGCCGCATCTACGGCACCTGCATGATGGTGCTCGCCTTCACGGTGCCGTACCGCCAGCTCCCGATCTATCAGCGGGACGAGACGGTGGACGAAACGGAGTGAGGGTGCAGCGAGCGGCTTCTATTCCGCCGGGGCCGGTGCGGGAGCTTCCTCCTTCGCATCGGGCGTCGGCACGGGAACTCCTGCCGCGGAGCCTTGGATGTCCCGCAGCAGCGAGCGACCGGTTTCCTTCTGATGCCGGATGGAAAGTCCCACGCAGAAAGCACCTGCCGCGAGGATCAGGAAAAGCAGCGTCATGAAGAAGCTGGCCGAGGCGCTCGGCTGGGTCTCGTACACCACGTGGCGCGGCGCGGCACCCGGGGCGGGCCGCATCGGGCCTTTCTTCGGTGCGTCGAGCGCGGATTCCTTGATGATGGGAGATTCCTGCAAGGGCTTTTCCCGGGCCAGCGCGTCGCGTTCGTCGTCGCTCAGGGTGAAATCGAAGGCCACATCGCCGATCCGCACGGACAGGCCGTGGCGCAGGGGGATCAGGGGCATGACCTCACCCTCCAGCTTGATCCCGTTCGTCGAGCCCAGATCGCGCAATTGGTAGCCGCCTTCGATCCGCTCCATCACCGCGTGGCGCACGGAAACGGAGCCGTCCTCGATGACAATGTCGTTGTCGCTTCCCCGGCCCATATTGACCGCCTGCCGATCGAGCTGGAAACGGTACGGTTGCGGATTGCGATCCGGGACGGTGATGGTGACGCGTGGCATGGGTGAAAAACGTAGGCTTCCGCCGCTTTCTAGCGGGAAAGGCAGGCATCCTGCACGGAAAAATTCGGACCCGGGAAGGACCATGATCCCGGGGGAATCCGATTGCCAAGCCGCCGGGGCTCTGCTGAATTATCCCCCATCATGGCAAATGCAACGAACGTGCTCGCGAGCGGGATCGAGATCACCGGCTCCATCCGCTTCTCCAACGATATGATCATCGACGGGAAGATCGAAGGCGAGATCATCTCCGAAAAGGGCCGCGTCACCATCGGCGAGAACGCCATGATCAAGGGCAACGTCACCGCCGGCGACGTGAAGGTCTTCGGCAAGGTCGAGGGCAAGATCACCGGCGAGCGCTGCGAACTGAAGGCCAAGTCCCGCCTCGACGGCGACATCAAGGCCAAGATGTTCTCGATGGAGGAGGGTGCCCAGCTTTCCGGCCGCACCGAAATTGGCTAATCGGCCGTATCTTGCTGATTTCCAAAAGGACTTTCCCCTTGGGGGGAGTCCTTTTTTCGTGGCTTGAACAGGGGGCTATCAAGGCTGCACCGGGCCGTCTCCCAGGCGCTGGCGGACGAAGCCCTGCAGGTATCCCGAGGTAAGGATGGTTTGCGTGATGTGCGGCTTCGGGTCGCCCTTGACGTAGAGGACATTGACCGGGATGGCGACTTGGCCGAGACGGTTGAGTTCCGCGTCGATTTCCGGCTTGTCCACGGTCTTGTCGGCCTTGAGCGCGACGATGCCGTGGATCTGGAAAAGCCGTGCGGTTTCTTCGGTGTACGCCGCCGCCTTGTTGGTCTGGCACGTCAGGCACCAGCGCGCGGTGAAGTCCACGTACACGGATTTTCCTTCCTTCAGCAGCGCCTGCTGTTTTTCGAGCGACCACTCCTCCCACTGGATGACGGGGGCGTTCGCCATCACCTGAGGGGTAGGGGAGGGCTTCGCCAGCAGCGCCCCGCCGAGAATGAAGACGGCAGCGGTCACCCGGCCGATTCCGCGGGCCTTTGGCGTCCGGTAAGGGACCGCCCAGCGGCCGTAGATCCAGAAACCCGCCGCGATGATCGTGAGGCCGATCAGGACATGGAGGCTCTTTTGCCCCGCCAGTTGGTCGCCCACCTGGAGGATATACACCCAGGCGAGGTAGGCCACCGTGCCGAAGAGGAGGAAGGACATGCCCTGTTTGAAGGATTCCATCCAAGGCCCGGGACGCGGCAGCTTGTCCACCAGCTTCGGGAAAAAGGAGAGCAGCAGGTAGGGCAGGCTCAGGCCCAGCGCCATGCAGGTGAAGCTCAGGACGAAAAGCGGCGTCGGCAATTGCACCGTGGCACTCAGGCCGGTGCCGAGGAAAGGCGCGGAGCAGGGAGTGGCCACCACCGTGGCCAGCACGCCGGAAAAGAAGGTGCCGGAGAGGCCCTCGCGGTTCGAGAGCTTGCTGCCCACGCCCGTGGCGGATGCCCCCAGCTCGAACACGCCGAACATGCTCAGGGCGAAGACCAGCATCACGAGAAGCAGGGAAAGGACCACCCAAGGGTTCTGCAATTGGCCGCCCCAGTTGCGGATTCCGCCCGCCAGCATCAGCGCGCACAGGATCCAGAAAGACACCAGCACCCCGGCGGTGAAGATCAGCCCGTGGCTGATCACCTTTTTGCGGTCGTGCCCCGCCTGTTGGACGAATCCCATGATTTTCAAGCCGATCACCGGGAAGACGCAGGGCATGAGATTGAGTATCAAGCCGCCCACGAACATCAGTAGCAGGGTCAGGGGCAGCGCCGTCTTTTTCGGCGCCTCAATCGGGGCTGCGGCCGTTTCCGGAGCCGCGGCCACCGGGGCGGAGATTGCGATTTCCTTCAGGGCCAGGCCCTTGGAAGGATTGCCCGCGATCCAGCCGCTATCGGCCTTCAGGATGCCGGAGACGAGGATCGGCTTCGGATCGGTTTCCGGATGGCGGGGGAAGCTCAGGGTCCAGGCTTCCCCGTCCTTCTTCAGCTCCTGAGGCTTCGACGCGTCCTCCAGCGAGTCGCTGCTGAAGAAATGCACGCCCTTCAGCTCGCTCACCGCTCCATCCGCGGGCGTCATCCGGATGGTCACGGTGTCGCCCATTCCGGTGGCTTCCACGCTCCAGGCCGTTGTCTCCAACGGCATCGCCGCATCCGCCTTGGCGAAGCCTTCGGCCGTGGCGGGATTCGGCGCGGCGGAAGCGGCCACCGGCAGCGTCAGCTTCACCGCGGCATCGCCCGGGATGCACTGTTCCTTGCAGGCCAGCCAGGAGACATCGCCGGAGAGCGTGACGGTTTCCCCGGGCTTCAGCGTGGCGGGAGCCGTGATGGTCTGGAGGAACCAAGTTTCGCCTTCATAACCGTAGAAAGGAGCGCCGGAAAAGGTGCCTACGGTGGGTACAGGAAATTGAAGATCCCCGGCCTCAAAACCCTCCGGCAATTCCCACTCGATCGAAGGCGGGAAGCCGACCTGCCCCGGGTTCACGTAATAGGTGTGCCAGTGCGGGGCGTGGGTGATTTTGAGCGCCACCCGGAAGGGCTCGCCCGGCGCGATTTCCAGCACCTCCGCGACCACTTCGGCGGTGGCGGAGACCTCCTTTTTCGCCCCACCTCCGAAAGGAACGGAAAGTGCCTCCTGCGCCCGCAACGGACCGCATAGGGTGCCGGAAGCGGCGAAAAAGGTCGCGAGGAAGAGGGTGGGAAGTCGCATCATGAACATCGCTGGCTAGGTGAAGTAGAGGCGCCGCCGCCCGGAATCATCCGACAAAAATGCCGGACAGGCCCGTGATGGCCTGTCCGGCAAGGGAAATCAAGGGACTAGCCCCGTCGGATCAATAGCCGCGATACTCCTGGTCACGGGCGTGACCGTAGGCTCCGCCTGCCACACCGCCGGCTGCGGCACCGATGGCGGCTCCTTCCAGCGGGCGACCCGACTGGTTCCCGATGATCGCGCCGGCACCCGCACCGATCAGCGCGCCGGTGGCGGCCCCGCGGTTGGCATTCGGGCCGTAATTCTGGCAACTCGTGCCGAGGAAGGCGGTCACAGCGGCAAGGAGAGCAAGGGATGTCTTCATGGTTCGATGGTATGATTCAGGTTCGTGAGACAAATCCCGCCGGAAATGCGCTCGCGCAAGGGGGAATCGCTCCGCCTCCCACGACGAAAAAAGCCATCGCTTTATTCACCCGGGCATGCGTGCGAGCGCCTCAACGCACTCCCGGATCAAACGCGGCCCCTTGTAAATGAAGGCCGAGTAGATCTGCACGAGGCTGGCCCCGGCTTCGATTTTCTCCACCGCATCCGTGGCGCTGGAAATACCGCCCACTCCGATGATCGGGATCCGACCGCCGAACTCGCCCGCAAAGGCCCGGATGATCTCCGTGCTGCGCGCCGTTAGCGGCCGGCCCGAAAGCCCGCCCGCTTCGTCCGCGCGCGGGTGTCCCGCTACCGGAGCGCGGTCGAGGGTGGTATTCGTGGCGATCAACCCGTCCAAGCCGCCATTCAGGAAAACCCGCGCCAAGGAGGAGACATGCGGGGGATCGAGATCCGGGGCCACCTTGAAGAGCAGGGGAACCCGCTTGCCGTGTTCCTTTTCCAACAGAGCCTGCTCGTTCTTCAGTCGTTCCAGCAGCCGGGCGGAAGCTTCCTCGCCCTGAAGGTCCCGCAGCCCCGGGGTATTCGGGGAGGAAAGGTTCACGGCGATATAATCCGCCACGGGATAAGCGGCGCGCAGGCAGGCCAGATAATCGTCCGCCGCGTTCTCGTTCGGCGTGTCCTTGTTCTTGCCGATATTGAAACCGGTGACTCCATGGAATGCCTTCGACCGGCGAACGTTTTCCACCCCCGCGGCGATGCCCGGATTGTTGAATCCCATGCGGTTGATGATCGCCTCGTGCTCCACCAGGCGGAAAAGGCGTGGCTTGGGGTTTCCCGCCTGGGGCCGGGGCGTGATCGTTCCGATTTCCACGAAGCCGAAGCCGAGGCGGCCCAGGGCGTCGATGGTGTTGCCCTCCTTGTCCAACCCTGCGGCCAGGCCGACGCGGTTCGGAAAGCGCAGGCCCATCACTTCCACCGGCGCGATGAAGTCCGGCTCGGGGAAAAGGAGGCGCAGCAGCCCGGTCTTCTCCGCGGCGCGGAGACCGCGCAGGCTCAGGTGGTGGGCGCTTTCGGCATCGAGGCGGAAGAGAAGGGAGCGGGCGATGTCGTAGGCGTCGGACACGCCGACAGTGAGACCG
>CBIHMP010000266.1:0-5498 GCA_966211015.1 uncultured Luteolibacter sp.
CGCCTACACCGGGCGCGTGGGCGAAATGAATCTCCGAGGTGGTGATCCCGACATACACCACGCGCCCGGTGTAGGCGGCATAATCGAAGCAGGACGACATGGATCCCGGGTTGCCTGTCGCGTCGATGACCACATGGGCCAAGGTACCCGAAGTAAGATCCCCGAGCCTCGAAAGCTGGTTGCCATCCGCGAGGATCACCTTCCCGACCCCCAGCTTCTCACGACAGAAATCCAGCCTGCTTTGAAGCTGGTCCATCACCAGGATGTCGATGCCTTCGATCAGTCTCAGGAATTCCAGGCAGGCCAATCCAATCGGCCCCGCCCCGATGACCAGCACGCTTTCCCCCTTGCGGGGCGATCCGCGATGCACCGCGTGCTTTCCGATCGCCAGGGTTTCCACCAGGGCGAGCTGATCGTAGCCGAGGTTGTTCGCCGGGTGCAGTTTGCGGGCGGGCACGAGGAAGTCCCCCTTTCGCAGTCCTCCGTTGTTATGGACGCCGATGACCTGGACGCCGGGACAGCAATTTCCCGAGCCCCGCCGCGACGTCTCGCTGGCGACATCGTTGACGTAGGGCTCCAGGGAGCAGCGGTCTCCCGCCCTTACATTATCGACTCCCGGTCCGACCGATACGACCTCCACGCCGAGCTCGTGCCCGGGAGTCCGGGGGTAGCTAAAGAAGGGGAACTTTCCGAGATAGCACGCGAGATCGGTGCCGCAGATTCCCATCCGGTGGGTTCGGATCAGAGCTTCCCCCGGGCCGGGCGGGCCTGCGTGGGGGATATCGATGAGAGAGATGGAACGCGGGGCGGTGAACTCGATGGCCTTCATGGTGAATCTCAATTGTTTTCAGGGAGTCCCTCGCTGTGCCCGATGTCCATGACCGGCGCGAAGATCGAGCGTACCTCCGCAAGGAGATCCGAATCCAAAGGTTCCTCGATCCACTGCGCCCACTTCCGGATGTTCGCAGGATTGCCGGATCCCGCCACGCAAGTGGCGATGCCCTCATGCCCGCACGAAAACTGGAGTGCGAGCTGCGCGATATCCACGCCGCGTTCGCGACAGAGGGAGGCGGCGTCACGGGCGGCAGCCATCACCGCAGGAGGCTCCTTTAGCCAGTCGGGCGGGCCGGTCTCGGTGAGAAGACGGGCGGAGAACGGCCCGGCACCGATCACTCCGATCTTCTTTGCCTGCAGCCTCGGGAGGAGATCGCTAGCGAGCGTGGTGTTCTGGAGGGTGTACCGGTTGTAAGCAAGGACGCAGTCGATCTGGTCCTCCACGTGATCCAGAACCGTGTGGAAACATTTCAGCGGGTAGCATGAGAATCCGATCGCGCGGACTTTTCCCTGTTCCTTCAGCTTGATCAGCGAAGGAAGGGTCTCTTCCCAGATCTGGTGAAGGGGGACGAATTCGACATCGTGCATCAGAAGCACGTCGAGATGGTCGGTTTTCAGCCGCTGAAGGGAGATGTGGAGGGATTCCTCCACGCGTTTCGCGGAGAAATCGAAATGAATGTCGGAGTAGCGACCGACTTTTGATCCCAGAAGGTAGGTGTCGCGCGGCACGTTGCGCAGGCCCAGCCCGAGCATGATTTCAGACATGCCCCGCCCATAGAAGGGGGAGGTGTCGATGAAGTTCATCCCGAGATCGAGAGCCGTGCGGACCGAACTCATGGCTTCATCCACCGTGATCGAGCGGAATTCGGCTCCCAGAGACGAAGCACCAAAGGAGAGCATCGGCAGTTCGATGCCGGTTTTGCCCAAGGGACGTGTTTTCATCGGAAGGCTTCTCGGATGGAGTTGATGGTGCGGGCCGCAGCGGCGTCCGCGTCGGGAAGCGGCAGCACTTCCGCGGACAGATATCCACCGTAGCCGATCTCGATGAGCGCATTGGCGATGGGAGTGACATCCGTGTGTCCGTAGCCCATCGCGTGGCGATTCGAGTCCGCCCAGTGAACGTGGCCCAGAAGATCTCCCGTCGATCGCAAGCTGTCGGCGATATCCCGTTCCTCGATCGCCATGTGGAACAGGTCCGCCAGCAGGACCACGTTGGAGATCTGCTCGGATTTCAGGAAGCCGGAGGCAGAAGATGCGGTATTGAAGAGATTCGTTTCGTACCGGTTGAGCGGCTCGTAAATGAATTTCACCCCGTGTTTCCGGGCTTCATCTGAAGCTTCCCGGAGTGCATCCGCGAGCCAGCCGAGCGCCTCGGCCCGTGGTGTAGA
The DNA here is from genome assembly GCA_966211015.1 of uncultured Luteolibacter sp. Lineage (GTDB taxonomy): Bacteria > Verrucomicrobiota > Verrucomicrobiia > Verrucomicrobiales > Akkermansiaceae > Haloferula. The sequence goes on from CBIHMP010000266.1 coordinate 2,223, forward strand.
GGCATCACATCTTCCTTGCATGGAGCCCAGGATGGCGGGAGCTCCAAGCTCTCCGCCAAAACGGATCATCTCGCGAAGAAAGATGCGGGCTGCATTCCGCGTGGACGGATCGGGGTCGGTGAGCGAGAGCCGGTGCTTCACCATCCCTGCTCCGGTTCCTACCGCTGCCACGACAAGCCCGTATTCCGCCTGAAGGCGTCTGACTTCCTCCAGCTTCACATGGGCGGGACCGGGCAGAAAGAGTTCCACCGCGTCGAATCCGTGCTCCGCCGCCTTTCTGAATCCATCCCCAAGGTCGCCGTGAAAAACGAAAGGCCCTGCGGATGATTCCGGAACCATGCAAAGGGTGACGGCGCTGAGCATCATACCGATTGAAGAATGAGATTCCCGTAGGAAGTGGTGTCGCCGGTGCGGATCAAGCCGGTCGAGCCCGGGACCAGTTTCTTAAAGTCGGCATGCGGCAGTCTTTCTACCTTGGCGACGGTGAAGCTCCCCATCGCGAGGTCGAACCGGTCAATCACGCTCCGGCCGTTCGTCGTGAGAAACTCGGAAGCCTGCCAGATTGTCCCGACCTTGAAGTTCGGTGCCATCGCGTCCAGCACGTCGATGATTGTCGGCACTCCCCGCACCAGGCTGATATCGACCGTTTCGATACCGGGCCACGACGGGAAGGCCCAGTCAGCGATCACCAGGGTGTTGGTGTGACGGATCCTCGCGAGAAGCGAAAGGATCTGCGGATTCAGTATTCCGGACTGGATCATCGTGTGTTTGACAATGGGTTGAATTCTTTCAGCGCGTAAATCCTCCGCGCATTCCCGGAGAGGATTTCTACCTGCTCATCGCGTGAGAGAGAGGAAACGAGTTCCCGGACAGATGATGTCCAGCTCGCGTGCGGGAGCCGGAGAAGGCAGACGGGCCAATCGGTTCCGAACATCACCCTTCCTGATCCGAAGATCTCCAAGGTGGCGTCAAAGTAGGCTTTCACGGTTGCCGGATCGATCGCTTGGTCATTCGGGAATTCGGTCGCGAGACCGGAAAATTTTACCCCGCGGACGTGATCTCTTTTTGCCAGTTCGCGCATACCTGCTTTCCACGCCGGATCCACCCGGCCGGGGCGCACTGCCGGCTTGGCGATATGGTCCACCACGATCTCCAAGGAAGGTTGGCGGTCCACGAGCTGGATGGCCGAAGGGATCTGGTGCTGATAGATCAGCAGATCGTAGCGCATGCCATGGGCGGCGAGGCGGGATAGCCCGTGGTGGAAATCATCTCTCAAGAAATAGTCCTCCGGCTCGTCCTGAAGCACGTGGCGAGCACCGCTGAAGACCGGGCTAGCGGATAGCCGGGCCAAATGCTCGTCAACATCCGGATCGATCAGAGGAACCCAACCCACGACTCCCAGGATCTGCGGGGAGCTTGTGGCAAAATCGAGCAGGAAATCCGATTCGGCGGTCGTCTGGCGGGCCTGCACCGCGATGGTCCCCGATATCCCGGAAGCAAGACAGGCCGCATCCAGCTCGGGGAGCAAATAGTCCCGGGCCAGCACCGACTTCGATTCGATCCACGGATACTCCGCAGCCTGATAGCGCCACAGGTGGTGATGTGCATCGATAAGAGGGATTTGGCTGGAAGTCCCGCTTTTCATATGAGCCCTTCCCCCCGCAAGAGTTTACCGAGGATCACGGGCTCCTTTTCGAAAAGGCGGCGGTATTCCTCATAGGTGGGCAGGAGCCTCACTTCCACCTTGGCCTTATGATTTAGCGCGATCGATGAAAGCTCGTGCTTTAGAAACGGGTTCCGGAAGCGGTCGAGGGTGGCCATGGCGAAGCCCGCGGCTTCCTCCGCTCTTCCTTCAATCGCGGGGACGATCTCCCTGAAAAGAAGATCCTGGAGCCACGGGCCGATCTTGGGATGGTCCACGCATTCTCCGACAGTGGCGATTCCCAGCGGCCGTGCATGGCTTGCCAGAGCGGAATGGAGGCCGTTGAGGATTCTTACCTTCCGGAGATAGTAGGGTGAAAGATCGGCAGTCGTGCGGACTTCGGGATTGGTGAAGGCGAACCCGTTCGGCGTCTCCAGAGCCCATAGCGCGAAAGGCTCCGTCGCCAGCAGGAGCGGATCCTTTTCAAGCAGGGAATGGGACCGGGGCGGACCGGGCACGATGCGGTCCACCAGATTGTTGATCCAGACGCATTCCTCCCGTATCCAATCTGCCGCGTCCCTGCCCACCTGCCACCGGTCGGCTTGCTGCATCACCAGATCCCGCAACCGTTCGCCATTCCGCTCGACCAGTTCGCACGGCACGATGACCAGAGGGTCGAGCGCTGCGGAATGTCTCGCGAGGAGCAAGGAGAGCAACTTGGCAGGAAATGACCGCGGCGTTCCTTCGTTGACCGTATCCGCGGCATCCAGAGCCAAGCCGGCCTCGGTTGTATTGGAGACGACCATCTTCAGGTCGGGATCCAGCGCTGTCGCCAGCACTTCATCCCACTGGGAATCGGCGGACAGCGCGCGCAGGATGGAATCCACGTATTCCACCTCATCGATCACTTTTCCGTCCACGAAGCCCTGAATGGCCACATGATACTTTCCTTCCGCGCGATTGAGAGCTTCTGCCCGGCCCGAACCCGTCGATTGGACCACGACCACCGGCCCCACGCGGGTGGAAGGGTTGCGATTCAATTGCGCCGCAAACAAATCGACGAAGCCTCTCAAGAAGTTGCCGGCACCGAATTGAAGAATCATCCCGCGGTTCTTGGGTTGTCGCTCAAAGTGTCACGCCTTGCTTCCAGATCGTGATCTCCCTGAAGCCGTTTTCTTCGTTTTTCGCCAGTTGTCCGGATGCCGTGGAAAGGATCACTTGAATGAGATCGTCGGTGACGGATTGCGGATCCGCGTCCGGTTCCAGCAGGGGACTGGCGTCGAAGTCGATCCAGTTCGGCTTGCGCTCGGCGAGTGCCCGGTTCGAGGAAATCTTGAGTGTCGGCACCGGCACACCCAGGGGTGTTCCTCGTCCCGTGGTGAAAAGCACGCAATGGGCGCCGGCGGCGGCCAGTGCGGTGGCGGACACGCCATCGTTCCCCGGCGCCTCGATGAGGCATAGCCCCCCCATGCCCTGCTTCACTGTTTCCCCGTAGCCCGACACCCCTTTCACCGGGGCGGTTCCTCCTTTTTGGATACAGCCGAGCGACTTTTCCTCCAGGGTCGTGATGCCGCCCTCTTTGTTTCCGGGTGAGGGATTCTCGTAGATCGGCTCGTCGTGTCTGCGGAAGTAGT
>CBIHMP010000267.1:0-5477 GCA_966211015.1 uncultured Luteolibacter sp.
CCCCTCCACCTGGAGCGGCTCCGCGGTCAGGCAGCTTGCCCCGCAGGCCAGCATCACGATGAAAACCCGGCTCTTCATGGGCTACATGTAGCAGCGTCGCCCTCGCGCTGGCGAGCCTCGCCTCATGCGTCCTTGGCGGGGGCGGCCATTCCTGCTAAAGGGGTGGGCAGCTCCTGCGATGGAGCCTGAACCTGTCTCCCGATGTCCCTTCGCGTCCTCTTCGTCTGTCTTTCGCTATGCGCCATCGGCCTGCATGCCGCATGGCAGATCGTACAACACTATCTGGCGGGAGGACTCTACCTGGACCTATGCGTGTTCTTTTTCCCGATCGGCATCGGCTTGGCCCTGGGCTACCGTCCCTCGCGGGCCGCCGCGGACGCGCTGTTCAAACTGATCTACATTACCCTCGGGGTGGTTTTGATCGGCGCGGCGATATTTCCGGGAGCCTTGCCGGCCCGGATAGCGGGTCTCCAGGGCTATCCCGTCCTCCTTGTCGTCGGGCTGCTTTCGTCCGGCGTCCTCGCGCTGCTGCACTGGCTACTATATACGCCGCCTTTCGATGACTGGCTCACGCGTGATAGGCATGAGCCCGCAAATCCGCGAGATCCACGAATTCCAGGGCGGACTCGTGGGTAGCTTCCAGCACCACCGGCGGGGCCGTCCCTGCATCGAGAGCTTCCTTCCAGCGGGAGGCGCAGAGGCACCACTGATCGCCGGGCTTTAATCCGGGGAAATCAAACTCCGGTCGCGGCGTGGAGAGGTCGTTGCCTCGGCCCCGCGAGTAGGCCAGGAAGTCCTCCGTCACTCTCGCGCAGACCACGTGGACTCCCACGTCGCCCCTACCCGTGCGGCAGCAGCCGTCCCGGAAGAATCCCGTCATCGGATTCCTCGAGCAGGACTCTAGTATGCCACCCAGGACGTTGCGTCTTTCCACCGCCATCGGGATACCCTAACCGGTTCCCTGCGTTTCGTCCAATGGCGCGTGAGTGACGAATCGGCTCCTGCTGCCGGAAGATCAGCCTCCGGTGCGCGGCGGGCGCTTCTTGGCCGTCGCGCCGCTATCGGTGGCCGGATCGACCACGCGCCCGCGGGCCTGCTTCATCCGCTCCATCTCGGCCTGTTTTTCGACCATGCGCTCCATGAAGCTCTTGCCGCCTCCGGCCTTGGCCTTGAGTTCCGGGTCGGGCATGCGGTTACTCAGCCAAGTCTGGGCGATCGAGAAGATGTTCGAGGTAGTCCAGTAGAGCGCGAGCGCGGAGGCGAAATTGTAGCAGATGAAGAGGAAGAAGAAGGGCATCAGCTTGATCATCATCATCTGCGTCTTGTCCCCCCCGGTATTCGGCATCATCGCCATCTGGCCGAAGCTGGTGATCGCCATAACGATCGGCAGCGGATTGATCGGAAGGCCGAGCACGTGAGCCACGGTGTCCGGCTGGGAAAGGTCGTCCACCCACAGGAAGCTCTGGCCGCGCATTTCCACCGCGTGCAGGAGCATCGAGTAAAAGCCGAAGAAAATCGGGAGCTGGGCGAACATCGGCAGGCAGCCGCCCAGCGGGTTGATGCCGAATTTGCGGTACAAGCCCATCATCTCCGCATTCATCTTCTGCGGGTCGTCCGGGTATTTCTCACGCAGCTTGTCCATCTCCGGCTTGAGCTTGGACATCCGCTTCATCGTGCGGTTGGAGCGGTTGTAGAGCGGCCAGATGGCCGTGCGCAGCAGGATGGTCAGCACGATGACCGCGAGACCCCAGGACCACTTGCCGGAGATCTTGTCCATACCGGCGTGCACCCACCACAGCGCCCAATTCATGAAGCGGCTGAAGGGGCTGAAGAAACCGTAGTTCATCAGCGTGCCCCAGTCGTCGCCCATCTTCCGCAGGATGCGGTTCTGCTTCGGGCCGGTGAAGACCTGATAGACGAGTGTCCGCTGCTCCCCGGGAGCCAGCGTGGCGACCGGCAGGCGCAGCCCGGCGCGGATGGTTTTGACCGGGTGGGTGTCCGGCTTGAGCGTCAGGTTTTCGACCTTGCTCCAGATCAGCGATTCCCCCGGCTCGGACGGCTTCACCACGGTGGCGAAGAACTGGTTCGCCACCCCGGCCAGCAGGCCCTTTTCGAGCGGTTCCGTGATGATCGAGCGCTCCTTCCGGAGGCCGAACCATGCCTTGGCGAATTCGGAGGAGGAGTGAAACGAGAAGCTCCGGTTGTCGTTCACGACAAAGCCCGTTTGCTCCCCGCGCTCGACGGTATCCAGCGGCGACGAGGTGCCGAGGAAGAGGCTGTAGGATTCCAGATTGATCTGCTCCTGGCGGCCGTTCTCGAGTTGCAGCTTGAAATCGAGCAGGTAGGGACTGCCGGGTTTGCCGCTTTCCGCCAGCGACCAGGTTTTCTTCGCCCACAGGCCGGAGGGAAGCTGGCCCCGGAAGACCACCGACTTGCCGTCCACCGACTCTTCCGCGACGACGGTATAGTGAGCGGCCTCGATCCGCTCCGGGCTCTCCGCGATCGCGCCGATCGGGCTGGAGCCGTGGCGGTTCAGCAGCACCGGGCCGAGCAAGCCATCCGTCTGGTTCTTCAATTCCGCGTGCTTCAGAGCGCCGCCGACGGAGGTGAAGGTGTAGAGGGTTTCCTCGGTCTCCAGCTTCACCAGGACCTCGGCTTGCTGAGGGTCGGGAGTGACCTCGACCAAGCTGCCCGGCTTTTCCACGGCGGTCTCCCCCGTCTCCGGAGCCTTCGCCGGTGTGGAGGCAGCCTGCTCGGCGGCGACACGCTGGCGATCTTCCTCCAGCGCGCGGGCTTTCTTCTGGCCAAAGTGGAGGTTCACCGCCAGCAGGACGCTGCAGATGATAACGACGATCCAAGTCTTTCGGTCGTACATGAGAATAGGAAAAGAGGGAAAAGTCCCGCGTCAGGCGTCCGGCCCGGCGGGACGTCCGGGAGAGGTTGGTTCCGCACCCGGTTTCGGCGGGACGGGGTCATAACCACAGCGCCCCCAGGGATGACAGCGGAAAATCCGGCGGATACCCAGCCAGGAGCCCCGGAGCGACCCGTGGGCTTCCACCGCCTGCAGGAAGTAATTCGAGCAGGTGGGTTGGAAACGGCAGCCCGTGTTCGGCCCGCCTAGCGCCTTCAGCACGGGATTCAGGAACTTCTGATAGAAGCGGATGACGAGCCTGATCAGGAATTTCAAGGCGGTGCCGGGTGAAGAATGCGAAGCGGCAGATGTCGGAAGTAGCAGCATCGGCGGGTTTCGCAGGGAGAATTTTCGGGTCACTTCACACTTGGCACCCTCACTTCGCGCCGCGGAGCAGCCCGAGGCGCTTCACCTGGCGTAGCCAGTCTTCCTCCAGTTCGGCGAAGCTCGCTTGCGCCGCGCCGGCCCGGGGAATAGCCACCAGCAGGCGCTTGGAGTCGGCCAGCAGGTGGCCGTGACGCTGAACGATAGCGCGCAGGCGGCGGCGCAGGAGATTGCGGTCGTGGGCCTTGCCCACCTTGCGGGTGGTGATGAAGCCGGTCATCAGATGCGGCAGCGCAGGGTCGGCCAAGGTGCTGACAACGACAAAACGGCCAGCTTTCGCTTGGCCGTCCTTTCGCACGCGGAGGAAATCCGCGCGTTTCGACATGCTCTGCTTCCGCGGGAGGCGCATGGGCCGGGCGCGGCGGGCAGGAAAAATCACACCCCGTGCTGGGTCGTGTGACGGGCGTATTGAAGTTCCGCACCCTTGGGGATGAGGCGCTTGCGGCCCTTCTGGCGGCGGCGCTTGATGATGTCGCGGCCGGCTTTGGTCGCCATGCGGGCGCGGAATCCGTGCTGGCGCTTGCGGGTGCGCTTGGAAGGCTGGAAGGTGCGTTTCATGACGGTGTCGGGAAAGGGTGTTTCGGATCTCCGCGGCGGAACGGTCGTTCCGGCTCGGGCGGGCGCGCACTCTAGGAGTCCGGACCCGCTTGTCAATGCGCCAAATTCCCCTTGCGACGGAATTTTTTAGGAACTGCCGGGGAAAATTCGTGCCGGGCCCCCGCCACCGTGCCACCCTCCCCGCGTGAAGCAAGGTTCCGCCGCGAGCGACATCGCCGTCGCCAACCGCCCCAAGGTCGAGCCTGCGACCATCGAGGATCTGCCGGCCCTGACCGATCTGGTGATGGAGCTTTTCACGCTCTCCGACGACTTCACGCCGGATCACGACGCGCAGGAGCGGGGAATCGCCCTCATTCTCGAACAGCCCAGCCGCGGACGGATTTTCGTCGTGCGGAACGAAACCCGGATCATCGGCATGGTGAACCTGCTCTTCACCATCTCCACCGCCATGGGCGGATTCGTGGTCCTGATGGAGGACGTGATCGTCCATCCCTCCCACCGCGGGCAGGGCTACGGCAGCATGCTGCTCGACCACGTGATCGAGTTCGCGCGGCAGAAGGATTTCAAGCGCATCACCCTGCTGACCGACAAGATCAGCGCGGAATCGCAGCACTTCTTCAAGAAGAACGGATTTGAATACTCGAACATGATTCCCATGCGGCGGATCATTTCGGAAACCTGAGGAGGTCCATGTTCCTTGTGGCGGTCAGTTCCGCGGACGGCTTCGCCATGGCGATGGTCGTGATCCTGGTGCTGAGCTTCGGGGTCGTCGCACTGCTTGTCGCCGGGATTTACAGGAGCGGGAAACGGCGGGAAAACGAGGTCGAAAGACTGCTGGAGGAGTTGAGGCGGGAAGAGGATGAGAGACACCCCGCGCCATCGGGTGGCGGTGAGGAGCGGGCTCCGTGGGAACGCGAGGAAGAGTGGTGGAGGAAATAAATCACCGGCTCCATCCTTCCGAGACCAGCCGCTGGATGCGGAAGGCCCCGCCGAGCGCTGCACCGGGGTCCCACGCGATCTCCACCGTCAGCGGCACCCGCTTTCCCTTCACCCGCGCGGCCAGTTCCCGTGACAGCTCCGGCCCGGCTAGCGCCGGCAGCGTCACGTCGCTATCCCGGTGTTCCACCCGGAATGCCTGCCGGTCTGCCGTGATCCCGGGCGGACGGAGCGAATCGGGCAAGTTTCCCAGATAAACCCTCACCGTCTGTGCGGTCTCCGGCTTTTTCTCCACGAGATTCGTCCAGTCCATCGTCCCGTAGGCTGTCAGGCTCTCCCAATCGACTGCATAGCGGAAGCCGTCCCATTCCACCGCGACCGGATATTTCGGCCCGGAGAAGGGTTCCACTTCAAAGAGCACAAGCTGCCGCGCCCCCATCGTGACCGGTTTCCCTCGCGAAACCCGGCCCATCGTCGGGAAAGGATGCCCGCGCTTGAGATGATAGTCCTCCATCATCGGGCGGACCCGGGCGGGATCCCGCACCTCCGGCAGTTTTTCCTCCAGATCGGCACCTTCGAAGAACTTCTCCAGCGTTTTCAGGGCGAGCTGTTCCGCCGATGCGGGAGGGGGCCCCGGCGGCGGCGGCGGTGGCGGCAAATTTTCGTCTTTCCGCGCAATCACCGCGAG
>CBIHMP010000268.1:0-5468 GCA_966211015.1 uncultured Luteolibacter sp.
AGCCAGATCCGCCCCTCCAGTCTGCCTCTCGCGGGCCTGACCATCGCCGCGTGCGCGGTCATGACGATCGCCGCCTGCGCGCGGAACTCGCAATCGGTGTCGAGGGTCGATGGGACCCTGCCCGCCGGACCGATCGCGCCCTTGTCCTCGTCGGACAGCGCCCGGAAGGCCTCCAACGACCTCGCGGGCTGCTGGGATTGCGCGATCTTCTCCGCCAGCATGACCAAAGCCGCCCCTCGCGCTTCCGCCGGGACATCCGGGCGCGAAAGCAGATCATGAAAGCGGTCCGGGCCGCTGTTGTATTCGGCGTTGTTGAGGACCCCCTTTAGCATCGCCTTCCACGCGAAGACCCGCAGATGCTCTTCCGGCAGAGCGGAGATCTTGCTGATCCGTTCATCGATCCCCGGATCGTCGAGCTCGCTCCTCAGCGCGATATCGATCATCGGCTCCTGGTATTCGCGCGGCACCTTTGCAATCCCGGCGAGAAGCAGATCGGGGTGGCTGGCCCCCACCGCGCGCGCCCAAAAGCCTAGCAGCTTGCAGCCATCCAAGCCGAAATCGCCGGCTAGGATCCAGTCCAGGAGCTCCTCCTCGTGGCCCTTCAGTTGCTCGCGGATCGTGTTCGACAGCTCCGTCTCGTCCAGTGTCTCCTCGTCGGCCCACGTCAGGAGCGCGGAGCGCAGATCCTTCGCCAGCCATTCCCGGCGCATCTTGTCGCGCAGGATCGCCAGTTCCGCCGGGGGCAGCTTCGCCCCCGCCAACGCATGCCAAGCCTTGCGCAGCTCCCCCGCCGTCCACGGGGATTCTCCGGGACTGCTGCCGACACCCAGCTGCGGGCGAACCGCCGGGATGGGTGCGGGAGCGGGGGCCGGGGCTGCTGCGATCACTACCGGTTCCGGCGGCGCCATGACCCGGTGGATGCCGTAGCCCCCGGCGAGGACAGCGAGATGAGAGAAGGCGAGGACAAGACGACGTTTCATGGGTCCACGTTTCAGTTCAGCGGCCGTTCTTGGATGCCGGGGTCCCGGATCAGCCCCTTCAGATCTTCGGCCTGGCTTTTCTGCCCCTGTTTTGCCAGGTGCTTCGCGGTATAGTGCAGCAGGAGATCCCGGTGCAGGCCCGGGGGCTGTTTCGCCAGCCATTCATTCCAGTACGAGCCATATTCCTGCGCCTCCCGCTCGATGAGATAGGAGTAGTGGCGATCATAGAGCGCCAGGCTGCCGCGGAGGGCATCCTCCGGCACCAGCGCGCCCAAGCGCATGCTGGCCTCGAGATCGCCGTGCATGGAGGAACTGATGGCCTCGAAGGCATACCGGGCGCTATCCTCTTGCTTCCCTTCCTTCTTCAGGATCTCCAGGGCTCCTTCGGGGTCGCTCGCCGCGCTCTCGCGGAAGAAGGCCCGGAGCATGTCGTCCCGCTCCGACCCTTCCGCATACCCGGGAAAAGCCTCCCGCGCCTGCGCCCATAGTTCGCCGGCGGAGAGGTCCCCGGCGCGCAGCCGGTGCTGCAGGAGTCCCGCACTCCACCAGCGGCTCAGATCCTCCGCTACGACGGCCGCCCGGGCATTCGCCTTCTTCTCCTCCTCCGTCTTGCCGCTGATCCCTCCCGCCATCATCGCGTCGATGCGCTCTTCAATGGGCGAATCCGGCCCCACTCCGCTGCGCATGATGCTCTGGTAATTTCCCCAGCCCTGCAACTGCTCCACCACCGCCGGATCCAAGCCGCCGGCAATGGCTTCCTTCAGGAACGCCTTGGCCTCCTTTGCGTCCCTGATTCCCAGGACGAGCCCCATGATCGAATTACCCGCGTCCTTGTTATTCAGGTTCTCTTTGATCCAGGCAAGGCCTTCACCGCGCTTGTCGGGCGGCAGATCTCCAAACGCCGCGCGTAGCATCGCATTCCGGTCCAGCCATCCTTCCATCCTCTCCATCAAGGCTCCGATCGACGCGGGGGTCTCCGCGGCTGCCACCTTCATCACCAGCCCGGCGACAGCCCCTTGGAGCAGGGGCTTGCCATTCACCAGATCGGGCGCGGCCGCGGCTCCGCTTGTCATGATCCACGCTTCGAGGGCCGCACGGCCTCCGCCCCGCTTGAGAAGTGCGGGATTCGCCTCCAGATAATCCAGCGCCGCCTCGGGATCCTGCTGCAGCCATGCAGCGGCAAAAGCGGCCAAGGGCCGGTCATCGCCTTTCTTGAGGCGCTCCATCTCCGCCGCTGGATCCGCGGGGAGAACCGTGGCAGCCGCTTGCTTGAGAATCTTGTCCATTTCCTCCGCCATCTCGGCACGATGGTCGCGCAGTAATTTTTCGACCGACGCCTGCCCCCCGGGGCGGGCAGCCCGAGCTTCGTCCACGGCTTCCATCTGCGCCTCCGTCCCCCATCCGGCGCGCATCTCCTTCAGGAGCCGCCTGCCTTCCTCCCGGTCCGCGTTCCGGTCGCGGCGGCTTTTTCCGGAAGGTTCCTCCCGGGCCGCCAAGGAAACTTCCGCTCCCGCAGGACTGCGGAAAGCCAGCCACCCGGCCCCCAGCGCGAGCGTATGGGTTAAAACGAGAAGGAGTTTCTTCACAACTTCCTATCAACACCAGAATTCGCGGCCCTGCGCAAGAGACCAGATTCCGCTCGCCCTGCACCCGTATCTCCTTGCTCGCGGGGAATGTTCTGATGACCTGCCTGCATGCCTCCGGGGACCCTGCGCAGCTCGACCGTCGTCGCCATCATCCTGAGGCTCTTCGCGATTTACTGGGCGGCCCAGGCACTGCTCCATCTGGCGGTAAATCTATCGGCCTACCTTTCCTCGTCCGTCTCCTTGGCCTGGCAGAACCTCATCCCGACCTTCCTGATGCCGGTGCTCTACGGCATCTTGGCCATGCTCGCCTGGATCTTCGCCGGGGCGCTCGCCGCGAAAGCGAGCGGTCCTCAGGATCCCGCGGTGCCTCTCCGGCGGCTCGAGCGTGCCGACATATACGGCTTCGGCATCCTCATCATCGGCCTCTATTTTTTCCTCATCCACATCGGCCCCTCGATCAACGAGATCCACTACCTCGCCTTGGTGAAGCAAGATCCGGAAAGGGGCTTCTATGAACTGACATCCCAGCTAATCCCCTGCGTGGCAGGCCTGGCACTGGCGATCGGCTCCCCCCGGCTCGGCCGCAAGTTGGCGAGCAAGACCGCCGACCCGGCGGCTCCGGAGGCATGATTCACCCGCTCTCCGGCAGGAAGCTCGGCATCACGATCCCCTGCGGCTGCATGTAGGCTCCGCGCACCTGCGCGAAATGGAGCTCCACATTCCGGGCACCCCAGCGGTAGAGCTCCGCAACCATGTCCGACTCGTGGGTGGGGACCAGGAAGACAGGGCTCCCCTCCCGGGGCACGGAGAGCTGGGCGTGGATCAGGGCCAGTGCCGCCACTTCATCCCGCATCACCCCCGGCCCGATCATGCGGCAGCCCGGGTGATCGACGGACGAGAGCCAGCCGTCGATCTTCCCGCCGGCATCCACGTGCACGAAGGTGGTCCAGTGCCCGCCCGGGTTCTTGATGAAATGGGCGAGATCTTTCCCCCGCAGGATGCCGGAGACCTCGCTCTCCAGATCGGCCATGCCGAAAAGGTGGTTCACGGTGGCGGGGCGGACCGATCCCCCGCCGCCCGGCGGAGGAAGCGGGAGCCGCTCCGGCGGGATCACCATGTCGTGATACACGGCCACGGGACCGAATCCCGCACGGGTGTAGAGGGAAAAGGAATCGAGGTTCATGGCGCTGGAGACCAGGCGCACCGGGCGATCCTCGGCCTTCTTGATCACTTCATCCAAAAGGGCGCGGGCGATCCCGTTCCCCGTATGATCCGGCGCGATCGCCATGATCCCCAGGCCGACATGGCTCTCCCGCGGATGATAGAAGCAGCAGCCCGCCGGCTCTCCATCGACCTCCGCCACCAGGCAGCAACCGGGATCGAGCGCTTCGTACGTGTCGGGAAAAATCCGGCAGTCCGCCGGTTCGCAGGTGAAGATTTCGTAACCCAGCTTCTTCCGGTACCAGCCGTTGGTGGACCGGTGGATCAGGGCGGCGATGGCGCTTTCTTCGCCGGGGCGCATGGTCCTGAGAGTCATGGGAAAAGGTTGGCGCAAGAACCCCGTGCGCGCGACTAGAAATCCCGCGGAAGCGCCCGCACCGGCTGCATGAGACGAAATTCACTGGAATATTCCCCGCGCCGCCGAATCCTATCAGATGACCTCCCGGGCGCGTTGCCGGGGAGGTCCAATCAAAACCACCAACGAAGCAACCCAATGAAAGTCTCGAACGCCCTCGTGGCCGCCGCACTCGCCGGAGCCCTCGCCGCCGGTTCCGCCGCCTCCGCTGCTCCTTTCCTCGCAGGCAAGGATAAGGACAAGGACGATTGCCCTGGAAAGGACAAGGAGAAGGAGGAGGAGACCGTCCTTGCAGGCAAGGACAAGGACAAGGACGACTGCCCCGGTAAGGACAAGGAGAAGGAAGAGACCGTTCTTGCGGGCAAAGACAAGGACAAGGACGACTGCCCCGGCAAGGACAAGGAGAAGGAAGAAGGCACGGTGCTAGCCGGGAAAGACAAGGATAAGGACGAGGAGAAGGAAGAAGAAGAGATCCTCGTAGCCGGCAAGGATAAGGACAAAGACAAGGATGAGGAAGAGGAAGAAGAAATGATTCTCTGAATCTTCCTGTGCGGAACGCCCCGCGGCCTGACTGGTGCCGCGGGGTTTTTCCGTCTCCGGCGGCAAGATCCGGCATCCCATGAGCAACACCCGATTCACTTCCGGCGTCGAATTGGCCACGGGCATCGGCCTGCGGGTGCCGCACTACAACCACATCCTTGCCGAAAAACCGGCCGTCGGATGGTTCGAGATCATTTCTGAAAACTACATGGTCGAGGGCGGCCGCGCGCTGGCGGTGCTCGATCGCATCCTGGACCAGTACCGCGTCGTCCAGCACGGGGTGGGAATGTATCCCGGGGACGCCGGGGGAGTGAAATTCGACCATCTGCGCCGGCTCAAGCGCCTGGTGCGGCGTACGAATACTCCCTGGATCTCCGATCATCTCTGCTGGGGCAGCGTGGACGGCAGCATGAGCCACGACCTCCTCCCGATCCCCTTCACCTTCGAGGCCGCGCGGAAAACGGCGGAGAACCTGCGGATCGCGCAGGATTTCCTGGAAGTGCCGCTGGCGGTAGAAAACGTGAGCAGCTACGGCGAGTTCAACGGCGACGAAATGACCGAATGGGAATTCCTCGCCGAAGTCGCCGAGCTGGCCGACGTCGGCATCCTGCTCGACGTGAACAACATCTACGTTTCGTCGATCAACAACGGCTTCGACCCGATGACCTATCTGGACTTCGTGCCCGCGGAAAGGGTCGCGCAGATCCACATCGCCGGGCACTCGCGCTACCGGCGCTTCGTGGTCGATACCCATGATCACCCGGTGATCGATCCGGTATGGAAGCT
>CBIHMP010000269.1:0-5454 GCA_966211015.1 uncultured Luteolibacter sp.
CCGTATCGCTGAAGCGGACCTCGTCGATGGTGCCGTCGATGTGATCCACGAAGCCGCCGTTGTACCAGCCCCGGCCGAAGGTCCAGTTGCCGTTCGGAGAGGAAAGGGCGTTTGCGGTCGCGTCCCCTCCCGTGAGCAATACCGAGGAGGCCTCCTGATAGCCCAGCCCGCCTCCCAGGTCGTTCACAAAGAACTTCGCGGTGGTGCCGTCGCTGGTGACGGCGAGCTGGTAATATGTGCCGGCCACCGGGCTAAAGGCGCTATCCATCGTCACGCGTTGCCCGCCCACGGTGGAAAAGTCCACGCGCCAGGAGCCGAGGCCGCCGTTCGCGCCCGCGTGTTTCTGAAGATAGAAATCGGAGAGCGGACCGCCGAAGGAGGAGCCGTCGCGCCCGATGACGGTGAGGAATCCTCCTGCCGCATCCAGCCTCACGGTGGTTTCGATCGTCCATTGCTGCGGTTCCCATGCGTTGATGGTGGCATCCGTGGTGTAGCCGTCGCGCCCGCCGGTGAGAGTGTCGAGGCTCAATCCGCTCCCTGAGGCGGTATCGCCCAGTGCGGAGTAGGCCGGCCCGAAGCTCGTATCGAAGCCGGACATGGAATAGCCGTTGCCGGAGAGGTCATCGGCCGGATCGTCGGAAAAGAAGGCACCGGGTGTGCCTTCGTCGAAATTCCAGTAGGCGACCGTGGCGGCATTCGCGGCTGCAGAGCCGAAGAAACCTGCGGCGATCAACGATGCCGGGAGGAGGATGCGGGTATGGGTCATTGGGTTCGAGGGTTCGAGGGTTCGAGGGTTCGAGGGTTCGAGGGTTCGAGGGTTCGGGAGTGGCGGTCGCAGGCTTGGAACTTGGGTAGGCCCGCAACCGTGGCGCACAGTAGCGAACTTCCCTGCCGGCCACTATGATCCCCTCGCCGGAAGCCGGTATGATTTCGTCGGATGACTTACTTCGGTGAGCGGGATCGAGGCTCCGATAGGAGGTTCTCCTCCAGCATTCAAAGGCTTTCACAGCTGCCGGGGAGTTTTCACCATGCGGATTTTTCCGCCCCTCCCGATGGAACCGAGAAGCCCGGACGCTTGCCCGGGACGCAAAAAAAGCGCCGGCCCCTGTGGAGAAGGGGCCGGCGCCGGGAAGACTCAGGGCGAGCTTAGCGGCGTGCGCCGTTCTGCTGCGAAGAACCGGAATTCACCGGGAAAGAGATGGCTGAAGGAACTGACATGGCTTTGTTTTGTTCGAGGTCTTTCGAAGGTCGGCTTTGGAAGGAATGCTCCCAACGAGTGACGCGAAAGTAACCTGTTCCTTCTTGCCCCGCATTATGAAGAGGGGAACCCGGCTTGCGATTTTGCGAAGACCTGAACTCTCAGGTGCCCGTGGACTTACGGTATTCCCCGGGGGTCATCGAGGTCTGTCTGCGAAAAAGATGGCTCAAGCGTTCCGCATGCTCGAAGCCGAGCAACTCCGCGATGTGCGCCAGGGTATAGTCCGTTTGCGAGAGGAAACGCTGGATGGCATCCACCAGCGTCTGGCTCAGAAGCTGCCGCGGTGTCTTGCCGGTGGCGGCCTTCACGCGCTGCTCTAACAAGCGGCGGGAGACGTGGCACTCGCGGGACAATTGCTCGATAGTGAGCATGCCGGGCTGCTGTTGGCGCAGCAGCTCCAGAAAGCGGCGCACCACCGGATCTTCGATCGCATCGAGCGCGGTGGATTGCCGGACGATGAGGCTCTTCGGCGGCACCAGGCGCTCCAGCTTCACCTGGTTCAGGTGCTTTCCCGCCATCATTTCCGCCAGCCACGAGGCGGCCAGGAAGCCCATGCGGATGATGTCGGGATCGATGCTCGAAAGGGGAATCCGCGACGTGCCGGAGAAGACCGGATCGTTATCCACTCCCAGCACCGCGAGGTCTTCCGGCACGGCGATCTTCTGTTCGAGCGCGGACTGCACGGCCCGGAAGGCCACCTCGTCCCAGCAACAGAAAAGCGCGCAGGGCTTCGGCAGGGAGGCGATGAAGGCCTCGTCCCCGCGCTGCAGGGTCTCGAAGGTCCGGGCCTTCCGCTCCGGCGTGTGATGGCAGAGCGGCTTGTGGCCGCGGGCACCGAGCGCTTCGGTGAAGCCGATCTCGCGCTCGCGCGAGACGTTGTGATCGCTGTAACCGAGGAAGGCGAAATGCCGGTGGCCCTTTTCGATGAAATGCTCGGCAGCCATCCGGCCGACCGCGCGGTGATCGCTATCGACGATGAGATGCTCGCCCGCCGGGTCGAGCAAGGTGCTCTGGAGATCGAAGACCGGCATGCCCTGCTTGCGCAGCGCCTTGGAGTGCTTCTGGTCGGGGCTGGTCGTGATCACGCCGTCGCCCTTGAAATCCGCCAGCCAATCCGGCTCCGCCGCCGTCTTCCCGCGGTATTCGAAGTGGATCTGCCAATCGTGCAAGCGGCCGAAGCGCGCGATCCCGCGGATCAGGTTCCGCCCGTATTGCGTGGAGGTTTCGACGATGACCGCGACGTGCCGCACGGGGGAACGCGTAAGCGGCAGGATTCCCCATGACGAGGAAATAGCCAGCCTTGGAGGAAGTCGCGGGAGTCAGCGAGCCGGAACCGTGATCGGCTTGAGCTGCTGCTCCTCGAAGACCGGATCGGCGGGCGGCGAAAGCTGGCGTGTCGCGGGGTCCCAGACATAGGGGAGGCCATGGATGGGATCAGCCGGGATCGGCTGGCCCTTCATCATCGCGAAGGCGGCATTCGTCATCCCGGTGGAATGCATCGCGCGCAAGAGCCCCTTCGACCAGGCCTGCTCCCCCACGAACATCATCTCGGCCGCTTGCCTGTTGCTTCGCGAGAGGTGGCCCGTCGTTGGCGGTGCCGGCACTGCCACGGTGGCCCACTCCGCGATAGCTGGTTTGTCATGAGTGGCGACCACCTCGGCGAAGCGCCCGGAGTAGAAGTCGATCAAGGCTTCCGGATCCGGGGCATACTTCGGATCTTCCACATCGCAGGCGATGGGCAAAATATACTGCTGCACGCCGATGTGCCATTCGCCCTTCATGATCCGCGAATACTCCGAGGGCGGCAGCACCTCCGGGCGAACGGCGGCCTCCCACGCCGCCGGGTCGAATTGCCCCGGAGGCAGCGCGGGAATGATATGGGAGACTACCTGGGACTGCACCTGCAGATTCAAGAGGATCTGCACGGTCACCGAGAGCAGGGAGGGCGTCTCGATTTTGCCGATGTGGTCGCCCACCCCCTTCGCCGCGCGGATCGCGTCGAGGGCCCCGGCGACATTGCCTTCTTCCGCGGCCAGCCGCGCCTCCAGCAACAGCGCATCCGAAAAGCCCTTCACCACGCGGGCGGAGAAGAAAGAGTAGCGGTTCACGTCGATCCCCGCGCTCGACTGCTCCGGCAGCAGTCCGATGGTCCGCACCTCGTCGAGCAGTGCCTTCTCTTTTGCCAGCCATGCTCTTGCTTCCGCCGGGTCCCAAGGGCCGGAGCCGGAGAGGAATTTGGTCAAACTCTCCGGGAGTTGGAGGGCGGGGACATCGCGGGGAAGGCGCCGTGCCGGGTCCGCCTGAAACCGTTCCAAAAGATCCAGCAATTGGAGGAAGCCGTTCCGCTCCGCGGGCACCTCGCGCAGGGTCACCGCCAGCTCCGGATAGCGCTTCAGCACCTGCTGGTAGAGGAACTGCGCCTGCTTGCGGATCTCCGCCGCTTTCGCCCGGTCGGCGGGGTTCGTCGAGGCCAGAAGGTCGAAATAGTGGTCGCCGAAGCCCGTCTTGCGGCGCTTCCACGGATTGCGATCCCAAGCCATCAAGTTCTCATAGTGCCCCTGCAGCCAGTCCAGGGACCACCCGCCTCCGGAGGAGCGGGGGCCTCCGGACTGCCGGGCCGTCGTCGGCGAGTCCATCGGCCGCGTCGCGGGAAAGATGATCACTCCCGGCACCGGCGGCTTCGAGATCGCCTCGAGCTCCGGCAGCAGTCCGAAGAAGAGCACGGCTCCGACCGGTACCATGCCGGCCATCGTGAGCAGGAAGGACTTCGAGGGGCGGTATTTCACCATACCGGACATTCAATCGGAAACCGCAACCGCGGACAAGACGGGAGAATGGCTGACCCAGAGAGCCCTGCGGGCTCAGACTCCCGCCGGAACCTGGGTGTGCAGGAAATTCCCCAGCAACTTCAACCCTGCCTGTTGGCTCTTTTCCGGGTGAAACTGGGTCGCCACCACCGCGCCGGAGCGGATGGCGCTGGCGAACTTCTCCCCGTACTCCGTCTCCATCGCGATGATCGAAGGATCGGCGGGCACCGGGAAAAAGGAGTGCACGAAGTAGAAGTACGGCGTCTCCCCGAGGCCCCGCCACATTTCATCGGCAGGATCGCGCGGCACGGCGGAATTCCAACCCATGTGCGGGATCTTGCGGCCATCTTCCGTGAAGCGCTTCACCTTCCCCGGGAAGATCCCGAGGCCGCGGGTGCCTGCCATCTCCTCGCTTCCCTCGAAGAGGATCTGATAGCCCAGACAAATCCCGAAGTAGGGCTTGCCCGCGAGCACCCACTCGCGGATCGCCTCCGTCAGGCCGCGCTTCTCCAGCTCCGCCATGCAATCGCCGAAGGCCCCGACGCCGGGCAGGATCAGATGGCTCAGGCCTTCCATCTGCCCCGGCTCGGAAACCAGCCGCGGCTCGATGCCCAGGGCATGCACCGCGTTTGCCACGCTGCGCAGATTGCCTGCTCCATAGTCGATGATGCCGGTCATGGTGGAACGGATATGGGTTATTGAGTATTGATTGTTGGAAAGACGGCCTGGCAGGAGATCCGCCACTAATCACTGCTCAATTATCATTCCTCGATTTCACAGCGCTTCCTTCGTGCTCGGGATGCCTTTGACCCGCGGGTCTTTCTCGCAAGCCTCCCGCAGGGCGCGGGCAAGGCCTTTGAAAATCGCCTCCGCGATGTGGTGGCCGTCGCGGCCGTAAAGCAACTCGACGTGAATGTTCGCCCGGAGATTCGACGCGAGGGCGCGGCAGAATTCCTCCACCAGCGTGAAAGGGAAATTCGGGGCGGATGGGGTCGCCGGATCGGCCCGGAACTCCAAATGCGGGCGGTTGCTCAGATCCACCACCACGCGCGCCAAGGTTTCGTCCATCGGCAGGTAGCAGGCCCCGTAGCGGCGGATCCCCTCCTTCGTGCCCAGCGCTTCGCGCATCGCGTCGCCGATCACGATCCCCGTGTCCTCCACGGTGTGGTGGAAATCGACCTCCAGATCACCCTTTGCGTCCAGCTTCAGGTCGAAGAGACCGTGGCGGGAAAAGAGGGTCAACATGTGTTCGAAGAAGCCGATCCCGGTGGAAATTTCGGATTCTCCGGTACCGTCGAGGTCGATCGACAGTTCGATTTGCGTTTCCGCGGTCTTGCGGCTGCGGCTGGCGGTGCGGGATGACATGAAGGATCGGGAAGAAGCTGGGAA
>CBIHMP010000270.1:0-5450 GCA_966211015.1 uncultured Luteolibacter sp.
GTACGGAAATAGGCAGCGGGAACTCTTGGAAGGCAGCCGCTCAGGGAGCTTCGGATACGTCCACCCGCAGGAAGGCCTTCGCATGAGGCGCGCCGGGGGTGCCGGGCAGGCGGAAGCTGCGGTAGCTCCAGCCGGTGTCAGGCTGCTCCATGCCCGCGCTCAGGGCGGGCGTGACCTCCGTGATGTCCAGCGGGAAGTCGCTGAGCGTCGCGGAGCCTTCCACGCGGTAAACCACGCCGTCCAAGGGCAGGGAGAGCAGGTCGCCCGTGCCGGAGCCGGTGAAGTCCGTGCCATCGCGCATCGGCACGGTCAGCGTGTAGGCAGTGACCACCGGTGCGCCAGGATCCACGTCGGCTAGCACGGCGCGGACCTTGCCACCGTCGCCGGCGGCGAGCGGGTTCTGGTTGAGGCCGAATTCGATCACGTTCTCCAATCCATCGGAATCGGGGTCGTCCATCTTGCCGTTGTTGGTGCCGTCCAAGCCCTGCTCCGTCGCCCAAGTGTCGTAAGCGCTGCCGGGGAGCGCCGTCAGGGTAATGGAGGTCTGGCCGGAGACCAACTCGTCGTAATCGACCGCGAAGGTATTCAATCCGACGATCAGGGTGCCGCCATCCGGGGCATTGGCGAAGCTGCCGGAAATCGAGCCGGTGTAGCTGGCCACGGTGAATTTCGTGTCCGCCGCGAGGGGTGTCCCGCCCAGATCGGTCACGTTCAGCACGGAACCGCCGAGCGCGAGGTTGCCGGTGACCGCCAGCTTGTCGGCCTCGAGGTTGAAGGAGTCGATCTGGACATCCAGCGAGCCGGTGGCGGAGAAGGTGGTGGCCCCGGTGGTGAAGGTGCCGATGGCCGCAATACCGGGGGAAATGCTACCGTCCCCTGCCACGCTGCCTCCGACCGTTCCCGCGCCGCCGAGGGTCGCTCCGGCGGCCACGGCGACGGGCGAGGCGGTGACGGCTCCGTCCACTACCAGGATGCCGCCGCTGACGGTGGTGGCACCGGTGTAGGTATTTGCGGCGCCCGCCAGGGTCACGGTGTTCACCCCCTGCTTGTCCAGGCCGTAGGAACCGCCGCTTTCCGTGATGTTGCCATGGAGCAGCAGGTGCTTGCCCGCATCGTTGGGCGCGCGGGTCCCGGAGTTGAAGGCGACCAGCACCGCGTTTCCTTCCAAAGTGATGGGGGAGAGCACTTGGGCGGTCACGGCCGCGCCGGCATTGCCCAGCGCCACGTTTTCGCGGACGGTCATCGGCCAGGACACGCCGGCGAAGACTCCCGGTTCGGTCTCGGTCAGCGCGTTCTGGTAGAACTGCGCGTTGGAGCCCGGTTCATAGGTGATCGTGCCCGCGCCGTCGGTGATCGTGGTGGTTTCCATGGCGAGGGTGCCCTCTTCCACGATGATGCTGCCGCCGTTCACGACGGTGCCCGCCACCACGGTGAATTGGTTCGTGCCCCGCTTCCGCAGAGTGAATCCCGCCAGATCCAGGACCGGGCCGCCGTGGCGCAGGTCCAGGCGCGCCGTGCCGCCCACGCTGGCGTTCGCCTCCAAGGTCAGCCTGCCCAGAGCGTTGAGCTGCCCGTTCGCGCCGGTGTTGACCAGCGCCCCCGCACCGTCAGGGCCGTTGCCGGCGATGAAGAAGGGCTTCGCGGTCATCGTGAGCGCGTTGGTGGCGGCCCCGCCGTTGAAATCCACCGCCCCGCCGGAAAGGACCTGGACCGGCCCGATCTCCGTGCTGTCCAGCGGATCGGGATCGAGCAGGGTGCCGAAGGCGTTGGAATTGCCCGGGCGCAGCGTCCCGGCCAGGACCCGCGTCGCCCCGATGTAGGAGCTATTCCCGCCCAAGGTAGTGCTGCCGCTGCCGGTGTGATGGAGCTCCGCGGTCGAGGCGGGATCGCTGGTGATTGCATTCGGGAAGACGCTCGTGTCCGTCCGGTTGAAGGCGAAGAGCGTGCCGTTGATGGCCACCGCGCCGGTGCCCAGGCTGCCGCCGTCGGTGATTTCCAGCGTCCCGGCGGTGAAGGTGGTGCCGCCGGAGTAGAGGTTCGGATTGCTCACGGTCAGCTTGCCCGCGCCTTCCTTCACCACCTCGCCCACGCCCGCCATGCCCTTCGAGCCGGTGAGCACGTAGTCCTTCGTTTCGTTGCTGAAGGTCGCCTTGCCGATCGTCACGTCCGCGACGCTGATGTCGGGAGCGGTGGAGAGTGCCGTATCGTCGAAGATCACCGCATCCCCGCTGAGGAAATCTGTCGGGACGGAAGGACTCTCGTCCCAGTTCTTCGGGAGCGCCAGGGTGGCGGTGCTCCACTCGTTGTGGCCGGGGTTTCCCAGGGTGATGGCTCCCGTCCACTTCGGCGTGACGACCGCGTCCACGTCCAGGACGATCGCGCCGAGCACGGGATCGTTCTTGATCGAGCCGGAGAAACGCGGCGGCACGGTGCCGAGGGTAAAGGCGGAGACGCCCGTGCCGCCGAGCGAGCCCAGCGGGAAATACGAAATGAGCGGATGTTCGCCCACGGCGGGGGCCGGGCCCGTGAGATTCACCGTCACGGTGCCCGCGGCTCCGGTGGGATTGATGATCCCGTCCACCGTGATGGGATTTGCGGGCAGGGCCGCGGTATTGATGTCGAGCGCGCTGCCGGCTTCGAGATTGAGGTTCCCGTTGAGCAGTGCGAGGCCGTCGTCGGCATGGGTGGCTTCGAAGGTGCCGCCGCCCGCTACCGTCACGTTGCCGGCCAAGATGGTGCCGCTGCTCTGGAGCCGGGCACCGGCTGCCACCGTCACGTCCCCGGATGTCAGGAAATCCCCGCGCACCTCCAGGGTGCCGGCATTGACGGCGGTGGTGCCGAAGTACTCCGTCCGCCCGCGCAGGACCTGCTTGCCGCTACCGGTCTTCACCACGTTCAGGGTGCTGCCGACGACGTCCTGGAGGGCCCCGCCGTAGTCGCCGCTGGCGTTGTTTGCTCCCAAGGTCAGGGTGGAGGTGGTGCCGGACGCGAGATTGCCTACCGCAAGCATGATCGGCGAGACCGCGCTATTCAGGCCGCCGATCGTCTCATTGAAGCCGCGCAGGTCCAAGGTGGTGAGCGGCACCGCCGGGGAGATGTTCGCGGAGGCGATCGTGACATCGGAAGCATCCGGGATCTGCTCGTCCGCGCCGAGCCGCACCGTGGTGCGGCGCGAATTCACGACCGAGTTCACCGTCAGGGGGCCGTTCCAATCGTTCGGCGTGCCGAGATTGGCAAGGTTGAGGATGAGCGTATTCGCGGAGCCGTAGGAGGCGATCTCCAGGGCGCCCGTGCCGGTGATCCTGCCGGACATGGTCGGCCCGCCGGTGGAAGAGGTGGTGAAGCGCGAGTTGCCCGTCAGGGTGATGGTGCCCGCGATGTTCGAGGTGCTGCCGAGACGCAGCGCGCCGGGGCCCGACATGCCGCCGTTCGACTCGGTGGGCCCATACCCGGAAACGGCGAAGTTGTTCGTCCAGGTCTGCGACTGGTTCACGAAGGCTTGGCCGCCGGGATAGACGGTCACCGGTCCGGTGCCGAAGCTCGCATTGCTGCCGGTCTGGACGCGGCCCTGATTGATGAAGGTGCCGCCGCTGTAGGTATTCGCCCCGCGGATATCCGCGTAGCCGGTGATGTTCACCGTCACCGGGACCGTTTCCTCCGGCGGACCGGGAGCGGAGATGAAATCGGTGATCGCGGAGTCGATCCGCAGGCTGTTGTTGGTCGCGGCGAAGTTCGCGATGCCGTTGGTGGCGGTCCACAGGTTCAGCTCGCCGCCGCCGGCGACGGTCAGATTGCCGCCGACCACGCGGAAGACCCCCGTGTTGTTCGAGGTGCCGAGCCGGTAGATCCCGCCCTTCGCCCCGAAAGTCAGCGTGCCCGCCACGGTCAGGTCGCGCTGGGCGTTTGCCTGGTTCTCGGTGGCCAGGGTGTGGATCGCGGTGCCGTCCGCGGCGGTGATGTTGTCGGTATTTCCCACATAGCGGTAATTCGCCGCCGGATCGCTGGTGATGGCCCCGGTGGCGATGTCCGTATAGGCGGCGAAGGGCACCAGATTCCCGCTGCCGTCCAGGGAAGCCCAGTCGTTCCCGAGCACCGCCCAGCCGCCGAGGATGCCCGCGGCATTGTTCGCCAGACCGGTGCCGGTCACGGTGATGTTCCCTCCCGTGGGAGCGAAGACCGCGGTGCTGTTCGCGGAGCGAGTGAAGGTCCCGCTCAGGCTGATCGCACCCCCGCCCGAGGGGCTGCTCACGACGTGCTTGCCGGAGGCGAGGTGGAGGGGAAAGGCGAGGGTCTGGGTTTCGGGCGAATTGTTGGCGATCGCCCCGCCGGTCACCGTGCCGTTGTTCGCCGGGGCGGCGATGCCGGGCGTGAGCGTGACGCCGTTGCCGGAAAGGCTGAAAGCGCCGGCATCGGCGGCGAAGCTGATGCCGTTGAAAAGGGTGCCTGCAGTGAAGTTGTTGACCGGGCTCAGGCGGAGGGTTCCAGCGAAGACAAGTTGGTCATCGGGCAGGGGCGCGGTATCGGCGTCCCAGTTCGGGGCGGTTTGCCAGTTGTCGTCGCTGCCACCGCCGTCCCAGGTTTTCACCGCGGCGGAGGCAGGGGCGGAGATCACGGCGAGGGATGCGGCGGCGCAGAGGATGGATGCCCGGCAAGACGGGAGATGGGGATAGCTCATGGGTTTCTTGGGTTGGAAAGGGCGAAGGACGGCTTCTTGGGAAAAGCCCTTCTCCGACCTTATCATCTTCCATTTCCGTCTCCGTGTACCCCAGCTACATGAATGAGTAGGCGGGCCGGAGAACTTACGCGGGCGGGCGGTGGAGAGCCCGGCGGAGAACCCTACTCCGCCGGGCCATGGCCCCGGAAACAAACGGTTTTCCCGGGCGAGCTTCTGCAACGTTTACATGCTCGGGCTATCCTCGCCGCGGCCCAGCTACATGAATGGGTGGGCTGGCGGAGCGCTTTTACCGGGTCGTTCCATCGAGCGGTCGAACCAAGGAACCTAACCGCGGAGCAACGCGAAATTCGTTAGAAGAAGAACTCCTTCCTTGTTCTGGATTTCGCGTTCTTTGGCGGTTCAATCGAAATGCTCGGGCCGCCCGAAGAGCTGGCACCATCAACACCAATCGATCGGCTTCTGAAAATGCTCTAGCGGTCCAGCCAGAGCACCGGCTGGGTGATCGCGATATTGCGCCGGACCTCGGGATCCTGCGGATCGGGCTTCGAGCGCTTCCAGAGATCCACGTACGGGGCCTGGCCATAGGCAAGCCCGGCGAAGAGCAGGCAGGGCTGGCGCGCGGGCCAGCCTTCCCAGGCCTGCACGTCCGGCTTCAGCGGCCATTTGCCCTTGTCCGCCAGGTAGGGGTAAAGGTAGGCGGCGGCCTTTTTCATGCCTCTCCCGTCCTTCGTCGCGAAGGCCCAGAGATCGTCTTCCGGTGTGGATAGCATTTGGC
>CBIHMP010000271.1:0-5446 GCA_966211015.1 uncultured Luteolibacter sp.
CCACGCACACCAGCACGGTCATCGCTTACAGCCAGCCCGACCGTCGCCTCGCCATCGCCAATAGCCACGCCACCGTGCGGGTCGTCTTCGATACCGCCAAGTCCACGCGCGCCTTCACCGGCGGCTTCGAAGCCGTCCACCGCGACCGCCGCTTCCCGAATTTCCTCTACTACCCCGGCATCCCGGGCTTCGACGCCGCGGGCATCCTCAATGCCGCCGGCGGCCTGAATACCGCCCGCTTCCCGCCGCCCGGCCACCAGCTCCGCATCTGGGGCGAGTATCGCCGCGAATGCTGGGCCGTGCCCCACTGGCTCCTCATCGCCCTCGGCCTGCCCCTCTGGCTCGGCCTCCTCGCCTGGCGCTCGCGTCGGCGCGCACGGGCCGTTAGAGCACCCGCTGCGCCGCCCGGGGCGGGGGAGTGAGCTCCGCGGAATTTCTCACCGACCCGCAACCAATCCTCGCGTCCCCGCCTCGGAGCCATTATTCAATTTCCAATATCCACCATTCATTCGCCTTGAGCCCCTCCCTCCGCCGTTCCCCGCTCCTCTGGCTCGGCCTCTTCGGCCTCGTCTTTCTCCTGACGGCCGCCGTCGATTCGATCCGCACCGTGAGCCGGATCGACTACCACCGGGATGGCTCCGTCCTGTGGGGAGTGTCGAGTTCCGGGCTGTGCATGAGAATGCATCGCCTGGACCTGAAAACGACGACCTACCAGGCCACCACCTGGAAGGACTTCGGCTACCGCTATGCCGTCCCGGCCGGCAGCACATGCCACCTTTTCCAACAGCCCCGCTGGGAGACCCGCTCCAATGCTCACGAGCACTTGGAGATGCTCCACCTGCCCCACTGGCTCATCATCCTGAGCTACCTGCTCCTATGGGGCAGCCTCCTCGCCTGGCGCTGGAGAAGGCGCGTGCGATCTGCTAGAGCAACCGCTGCACCGGTCGCCACAGGGGAGTGAAATCAGCGAGCCACTCACCGGCTCGCACCCTCTCGCGTCCCCGCCTCGGAGCCATTTTTCATTTCTCACTTTTCACGATTCATTCGCCTTGAACTCCTCCCTCCGCCGCTCGTACACCTTCTGGTTCGGGCTCTTCGGGCTGCTCTTCCTGCTCTTCGCCTCCTTCGATTCCACCCGCAATGGCATCCTGATTGCGATCAGCAGCGGCTCTTCCACCCAGTGGGAAGTGCGGAATGCGGAGCTGGTCCTTTCCATCGAGCGTGTCCGTCTCGTCAGCCCCACCGGGATGGTCGTGTATGCCCCCACCACGCTCGCCACGCTTGCCGGGCGCCGCCGGCTTCCCTCCGGCCTGCATCCGCCCATACCCCGGGCGCTCTCCTGGCGATCCGGCGTGCGGCATAAGAATGTCACGCTCGGCTTCACCACCTACCACCGGCGCCTCGATCTGCCCCACTGGCTCATCATCCTCGCCTACCTCCTCCTCTGGTCCGCCCTCCTCGCCTGGCGCTGGCGCAGGTTCGCGAAAGCGGCAACCGCCCTTGAAGAACCGCCCGGTCCCTGAGCAACCCACCGATCTGCCTTCCCCACTTTTCATTCCTCACTTTTCATTTTTCATTCTCCACCTCCTCCCCGCACGCCCTCAGCACCCGCTCCTGCGCCACGCGCTCCACCTCCGGAAAGCCCAGCGCCTCCAGCAGCCCCTTCCGGCGCTGCCGCAGCGCCTCACGTTCCGTTGCCTCCAGCGAATCGTCCCCCAGCAGCGATTCCGCCCAGGCCTCCGCCCGCGTCCGCAGCTTTTCCAGATAGCGCTGGAAGGCCGCATTCCCCGCCAGCTCCTCCACATCCCGCAGCGCCTCCCGCGCATAGCGGACCGCCGCCTTGTCGTTCATCATGTGATCGTTCATATTGATATCGCGTTTGTAAAAACCCAACCGCTCCCGAGCCACAGCCCCTCACGCTCCCGCCCGAGGCGAAGCCATAAGGAGCAGGGACATTCCTGTCCCTGAGCGCATCGGCCCGTCCCCCGCCAGCGACAAGAATGTCGCTGCTCCTCACGCTCCCGCCCGAGGCGAAGCCCCTCACGCTCCCGCCGAGGCGAAGCCATAAGGAGCAGGGACATTCCTGTCCCTGGGAGCATCGGTCCGTCCCCCGCCAGCGACAAGAATGTCGCTGCTCCTCATGCTCCCGCCCGAGGCGCTGCCCCTCACGCTCCCGCAAAAGCGAAGCCCATAAGGAGCAGGGACATTCCTGTCCCTGGGAGCATCGGCCCGTCCCCCGCCAGCGACAAGAATGTCGCTGCTCCTCATGCTGCCGCCCGAGGCGAAGCCCCTCATCCAATATCAACTTCTCAATATTCACTATTCATTCCCTCACACACTCGCCTCCGCCATCCGGGGCGGGGGAGTCGCCGCGCCTTCCATTCCCGGCATCCGGCCGCCGCCGCCCTCGCCGCCCGGTTCCAGCGGCTCGATGATCCGGTCGCCGAAGGGCACCTGCAGCGCCTTCAGCATATCGCGGAAGAGCAGCGTCGTCCGCTGCTGGATCTCGTACGGCTGCGCATAGTACTGCGCCACCAGCCCCACCGCATTCGACGAGCTCTCCAGCGTCTGCTCCCCCCGGTAACGCGTCAGCAGGATCCGCACATCCAGCTCCAGATCCTCGATCTCCTCCGGCGAGATCTCCATCAACGCCTCCGCGCCCTCGCCCCCTTCGTTCGCCTCGAAGAAACGGTACACCTCCATCTGGTCCAGATTCGCCATCAGCAGCCTCGTCATCTTGTCCAGCGCCTCCGTCACCCCCGGCTCCAGATGCCCCAGATAGAGGGAGAACATCTCCTGCCCGCTCTTCTCGATATTCCGGATGCCCGTCGCCAGCTTCGCCGTATCGAAGCCCGCCGCCTGCGCGTCGTTCGCGTGCTGCACCCCGCTCTCGTTCATCGCCAGCTGCATGAAGAATTCCATGTGCGCCCGCAGCTCCAGGCCCTTGTTGCTCTCCAGATACACGGACTCCAGGCAATCCCGCGCCGTCTTCCCCGGAGCCGGCGTGTAGGTGCCGCCCCAGTTCAGCGCCAGGTGCGGATTCTGCCGGCCCTCCAGCGTGTTGTGCGGGCTCCAGAAATCCACCCGCGCCGAATTCGTCTGCGCGAAGTTCCAGCGGTTCACCGTCAGATCCACGAAGCGCTGCGTCGTCTCGAACATCTCCATCGCGCCGATCCCGTACCACCTCCCCGGCACCTCGTTCACCCGCACCGCCGCGAAGGGCCGCAGCCCGTCCGGCGTCACGTTCGCCTCGAAGTCGTAGAAGACCGGCATCCCCGTATTCCGGTCCACCACCAGCATGATCTCCTCCATCATCCCGTCCCCGTCCGCATCGTAGCGCAGGTGGAATTCCGCGATCGAGGCCACCGGCGCGGAAGGCCGCACATGGCCCTTCACATCCTCGCCCGGCTTCGCCGCATCCTGCACCGTGCCCGGCACGTTCCCCGCATTCGCCATCTCCCGGATCAGCTCGATCGCCTTGCGCGTGGCCTCCGCATCCTCCGCCGCGCCCAGCCCCTCCTCGTCCTTCCGCCACTGGTCCGCCAGCTCCATCACCGGCATGTCGTACAGGTGCACCACGCAGTCCGCCTCCTGGATCGAGCGCGCCGTCTTCGGGCACAGGAAATCGCCGAAATTCACCACCTGCGCCTCCGGCCCGTTGTAGTGGCGGATCCGCCGCGTGATCGTCTTCTCCTGGAAACGTAGTAGCTGCGGCCGCGGCGTGCGCCCGTCCCGCTTCAGCACCGGCACGCCCCCCTGCAGCAGCATCCCCGGCTGCGTGGCATCCTGCACCACCTGCGGCACCCACTCGTCCCGCTCGAAGATATAGTCCCCGTCCGCCCCCAGCACCGGCTCGCCCGCGCCATCCACCAGCACCGCCGCGCTCCGCCGGTAGATCTGCTCGCGGCGCGCCCAGGTCGTCTTCACCACGCTTTCCCCCAGCACGAAGGCCCGCTCGATCGCCAGTTCCAGCGCCCGCTTCAGCTTCGCCTGGTCCATCTTCCACCGTGCGTAGCGGTCCGCCTTTCCCGCCCGCTCCCGGTCCAGCTCCCCCACCGGATACGCCGCGAACCACGGGTCCGTGCCGAAGAAATAATTCACCGCCCGCGCCGTCATCTGCCGCGTGATCCGCCGCGCCAGCGGCACCACCAGGTTGGATTTCGCGAAGATCCCGCCCAGGATCACCGCCCGGTGGTCCACGTTGTTATCGTACACCAGATCGTACAGCCGCCGCTTGCCCATCCAGGTCCGCTCCGTCCGGTGCGTCCCCAGCGGATCGCTCTCCTCCGCGCCCTCGTAGTCCCCGCTGGTCCACCAGTCCCCGTTCGCCGAGCGGCTGCGCCCGCTCTCGTCCTCCAGCTCCCGCAGCCGCCCCATCGCGTGGTCGATCAGCTCGTCCTCCTGCTCCCGCGTCAAAACGTAGGAAGTGGGGAAGGGCATCCGCGCCCCGCCCGCCGCCGCCGCATCCTCCGGCTCCGTGTCCTGATTGATGATCCGTTCCAATTGTTCGTTCATGATTTCGCCCGGGGTGAAAAAACTCCGTGAGGGTCCGCCGGTTAACATACACGTTCCGGCAATCACTGTCCACCCTCTCCCGTGGTGGCGCCCCATCCACGGCCGGGCCTTCCGCTCCCGCAGCCAGCGCGTAGTGCACGGGCAGGGTCGCATCTTGCGCGGCCCGCCGGCGGGGGAGCGCCGGGATCAACCGCCCCCGCTGCCGGGCACGCGGCCTGCGGAGGTGAGCCTCATGAAAGCGATTTGCCTGCCCCTCCTGACCGCCTGCGCCGCCGGAGCCCTGCTGCTTTCCTGCAAGGAAGAGCCGGACGACAAAGCCCAGGCCCACGGCGGCGCGCACAAGGACGCCAAGACCAAGGTGCTCGAAGCCGGGGCCGAGACCCTCCAGTCCGAAGCCCCGCTCGATGCCATCCATGCCCACGTCTGCGGCTTCCATTTCTACAATGGCGACATCAAGCGCCAGGTGCTGGCCCACCACTACTGCTCCCACCTGGGCGATGAGATGCTGCAGTGCGTGATCTATGACTCCGACAAGGCCGACGCCAAGCTCATCGGCATCGAGTACATCATCAGCGCCCGCTTGTTCGAGACCCTCCCGGCGGAGGAAAAGAAGCTCTGGCACAGCCACGTGCACGAGGTGAAGTCCGGCCAATTGATCGGGCCCCGCCTGCCGGAGCTCGCGGAAAAGGAGCTCATGAAAGACCTCATCGGCACCTACGGGAAGACCTGGCACACCTGGCAGGTGGACCGCGGCGATGCGCTGCCTCTCGGCATCCCGCAGCTCATGATGGGCTTCACCGCCGACGGCCAGGCCGACCCTGAAATCGTCGCCGCCCGCGACCGCGGCTACGGCATCTCCTCGGAGAAAAAGAAGCAGGACCGCGCCGATATCCCCAGCCCCGCCATCCACCCCGCCGCCGACGATTGGAAA
>CBIHMP010000272.1:0-5443 GCA_966211015.1 uncultured Luteolibacter sp.
GTCACCTACAAAGCCGGCAAGCAGCCCGATTCCCGCGAATACCGACTGATCTTCAAGAATGTCGATCGAGAGGGCTGGGATCCCTCCATCGATTGCTACCTGCGCGACGGCGGCTACGAAGAACTGCGCAAGGCGTTCGGCATGGAGCCGAAGGCGATCACGGAAGAGGTGAAGAAATCCGGCCTGCGCGGCCGCGGCGGTGCCGGTTTCCCCACCGGCCTGAAGTGGACCTTCATCCCGCCGAACAACACCAAGCCGGTTTACCTGATCTGCAATTGCGACGAATCGGAACCGGGAACTTTCAAGGACCGCTACATCGTTCATCAGGATCCCCACCAGCTCATCGAGGGCATGGTGATCTCCTGCTTCGCCGTGGGTGCGAAGGTGGCCTACATCTACATCCGCGAGGAGTTCCCGGAGGCCGCGATCATCCTCGAAAACGCGATCGCCGAGGCCCGCGCGAAGAACTTCGTCGGCCCGGATGTGCTCGGCTCCGGCTTCGACGTTGAGATCTACGTGCACCGTGGTGCCGCCGCCTACATCTGCGGCGAGGAGACCGGCCTGATCGAGTCCCTCGAAGGCAAGCGCGCCTATCCGCGGATCAAGCCGCCCTATTTCCCCGCGGCTCTGGGTCTCTACATGTGCCCGACCATTGTCAACAACGTGGAGTCGCTCTGCCACGTGAAGCACATCGTCCGCATGGGCGGCGAGGAATACGCGAAGCTGGGCGTGAAGAACAACACCGGCACCCGGATCCTCTGCGTCTCCGGCGACGTGAAGAAGCCCGGCTACTTCGAGGTCGAGGTCGGCAAGGTGACGATGCGCGAGCTGCTCTACGAGATGTGCGGCGGCCCGAAGGACGGTCGCGAATTCAAGGCGGTCATCCCCGGCGGCTCCTCCGCGAAGATCCTGCGCTGCGACGAGAAGTTCAATTTGAAGAACCCGGATGGCACCACCCGCGAGCTCAGCTTCTGGGACATCCCGATGGATTTCGACTCCCTTGCCGCCTGCGGCTCGATGGCCGGCTCCGGCGGGGTCATCGTGATGGACAACACCCGCAAGATGTCGTGGGTGCTGAACAACATCAATTCCTTCTACGCCCACGAGTCCTGCGGCCAGTGCACGCCCTGCCGCGAAGGCTCCATGTGGATGAAGAAGATCTCCGACCGCCTGGTCGCCGGTGAAGCCTCGCCGAAGGACATCGCAACCTTGGAAAGCGTGGCCTACCAGATCGACGGCCGCACCATCTGTGCCTTCGGCGAAGCCTCGTCCTGGCCGGTGGAGGCGATCATCGCGAAATTCCGCGAAGAGCTCATTGCGGATACCAATCCGGAAAACGAGGTCGTGCCGCACAACGCGGAGGCCGAGGCGCAGCGCCGCTACCTGCAGCACGCTTGAGGATCCGCCTTATGGGAGAATCAATTGTCCGCGCGACTGCGATTTTCACCGTTCTGGGTGGAGCCCCGCTATTGAGCGGCTGCGGGAATTGCGGACCAATCCCGTTTTGCTTCGATACGGCCAGGGAGCACTCCAAGACCGAGGTCATGGAATACCACCGGAATATGTCGTCTCGCGCCTATGAAGTGATCGGCTACCGGGGCTCCGACGCGACTCACCACTACTATATCGCCCGGCCGGTCGATTGGTTCGTGTTCTATCAGATTCCCAAGGCCCAGCTAAAGCTGCACGACGAGCGTCCCCTTCAGGGCAGCATCGAATTCCACTACAAGGTGAGCCCGAAGGACGACATCTGGACTGGGGTGGATGACCGCGGGAAGCGGCTGGACTGAGTTCTAGAAACCGGCGGTCATGCCACGGGTCGCGCCGGAAATCCAGTCCCCTGAGCGGGTGATCTGGACAAGCTCCCCCGGCATTCCCCAGACTCGCTACGTGCGGCTCCTCGCTCTGCTCACGCTCCTGATCCTGCCCTTGGCGGCCCGGGAGCAATCGCTGCTCGTGCGTGCGTGGCAATCGGAGGACGGCCTGCCGGGCAACGTGGTGCGCTCGCTGGTGCAATCGCCGGACGGGTACCTGTGGATCGTCACGGCGGAGGGAGTCGCCCGCTTCGACGGCATCGAGTTCGAGCCGATCGAACTGGACGGCCAGCAGCGACGGAACCGCTTCGCCTTCTGGCGGATCTACGCGACCTCCCGCGACGCCATCTGGGTCTCCACCTTCCAAGGCGGGCTCTTCCGCATCCGGGATGGGAAATTCGAGCGTGTGGTGCCGGATACGCGGGAACCCCGCCCTCCGCTGGTGAACCAAGTGCTGGCGGACGATGCCGGGAATATCTTCTTCAAACGCGGAGAATCCATCCACCGCATCGGGGACGGTTCCTCCGTCCCGGTTCCCGAACCGGGAGAGGCGCTGCTCGCGCTCTTCGCCGAGGACGAGACCGAACAACGCAGGGGTGGACGCCGGATTGACCCTGGCACCCCGCCCGTCCTCCATGACCGCAGGGGGGAATCCTGGGAACCCGATGCTTCCGGGCGTCTCCTCGTGACCGGCCCCGGGGCAAGCCGTACACCGGTGCATTTGCCGGGAAGCACCCTGCCCGTTTCCTGCAACGAACTGCTGGAAGATAGGGAGGGCAATGTTTGGATCGCCAGCCCGCTGAACGGCCTGATCCGGGTACGTCACGGACGCGTGGACGTTCTCGACCGGTCGGACGGCCTCGCCGACAACGCTGTCTTCGCGGTGATGCAGGCGACGAGCGGCGAGTGGTGGCTGGCCAATCGCGGCGGGGGTCTGACGAAGTGGACACCGGATAACGCCGAACAGGTGGAAGTGGTGCCGGGCGGCTACCACCGCTCCATCGGCACCCTTTTCGAGGACGGCTCCGGAACCGTATGGGCGGGCTCCCGGGACGGCAGCGTCTTCGCACGGCGCGACGGTGTCTTCCACAGCGAGTTCTCAAAAACCCAGATCCCGTCGAAGGTGCGGTCCATCGCGGAAGCGGGCGGCGGCGTGCTTTGGTTCGGCGGTTCGCAGGGTTTGGCTTCCTACGCGGGAGGCATCGTCCGCCAGCACGGTCCCGAGCACGGTCTGCCGGATATCGATATCTCCGTGCTCGCGCGGGATCCGGAGAACCGGGTCGTCGTCGGAACCATCGACGGTCAGGTTTACCGGGGCGGGCCGGAGGGGTTCGCGCCACTGGGTAGCCCCGGCGATCTGCAACACCGCTGGATCTCCGCGATTTATCCCGCGGGCAGGAACGAGGTCTGGGCGGCGACTCTCGGGAGCGGACTCTTTCTATGGGATGGCAAGCGCTGGCACCGCTTCGGCACCGACGAAGGACTGCCTGACGAACGCCTCACCAGCCTGCTCGATGACGGCCGCGGACACTTCTGGTTCGGTTCCCTGGGAGGCATCGTGCGTGCCAGCCGGAAGGAATTGCTCGCCCATGCCACGAAGGCGGATTTCCCCGTCCACTGGTTGCGGTTGGACCGCTCCGACGGCCTGCCCTCGCGGGAATGCATCGGCGGGTACCAGCCCGGGGGGTGGCAGGGGCAGGACGGGCGCCTGTGGTTTCCCACCGGCAGCGGGATCGTGCGCGTGCGCCCGGAATTGGTGGAGATCAACCGCGTGCCCCCGCCGGTGTATCTCGGATCCGTGCGGGTGAACGGCCAGTCCCACGATGGCAATGCGGCTTCGGTCGAGGCAGGCCCCGGCCGTTCGCGGTTGGAGTTCCGCTTCGTCGGCCTCGGTTACAGCGCCCCGGAGAAGATCACTTACCGCGGCCGCCTTTCCGGCCTCGACGACGCGTGGCGGGAGCTCGGCACCCGTCGCTCCGCCGCCTATGAGGCCGTGCCGCCCGGACGCTATACTTTCGAAGTCCTCGCGGTGAACGGCGACGGCATTCCCAGCGAAGCCCCCGCCGCCATCCGCATTCTCATACGCCCGCATTTCTGGGAAACCGGATGGTTTGTCGCGCTGGGCAGCGTCACTATCCTCGCGGCCGCCGCAGGCACCGGCTGGCTGCTCGCCCGGGCCCGCATGAAGCGCCGGATCGAGAAGCTCAACATCCGCAATGCGCGCGAGGGCGAGCGATCCCGGATCGCACGGGATTTGCACGACGATCTGGGTGCCAGCCTCACGGAGATCTCCATTCTCGCGGCCCTCGCGGCGGAGGACGCCTCGGACTCTCCGCTCCACCCGCCGCTCGACCAGCTTTCCTCCAAGGCGAAAAACGTCGTCGGCGCGCTGGACGAGATCGTCTGGGCGGTGAACCCGCGTGAAGACACGCTGCGCTCCCTGGTGGAATACATCGCCGCCTTCGCCCGCGAATTCCTCGATATCGCCCGAATTCCGCTCCGCGGGGAAATCACGCGGGACATCCCGGATCACCCGATCGGCGCGCCCCAGCGTCACGGCGTCTTCCTCGCCGCGCGCGAGGCACTCAACAACATCGCGAAGCATTCCGGTGCCACGGCGGTGAAGCTCCGCATCGGCATCGAAGGCGGCAGCTTGGAGATCCACATCGAAGATAACGGGCGGGGCTTCAACCCGGAATACGCCCGTGGCAGCGGGGACGGTCTGGGGAATCTGGATCGGCGCATGCGCGAGGCCGGGGGCACATGCCGGATTGAAACCTTCCCCGGACAAGGCACCTCTGTTATCCTGAGCCTCCCTCTGCCTGCTCTGGAACATCCCGCTCCTTAAACCCATGCCTCACAAGGAAACCATCACGGACATAGCCATCGTCGAAGACAACGCCGCCCTCGGTGCCAGTTTGCGGAAGATCGTCGAATCCGCACCGGAGTTCCGCTGCGTGGGCGTGTGGAGCAGCGCGGAGGATGCCTTGAAAAAGATCGACGCCTTCCGTCCTCACGTCGTGTTGATGGATATCAATCTCCCCGGCATGTCCGGCATCGAGGCTACGGCACGGGTCAAACAGCACCTGCCGGAAGTGCAGGTGATCATGGTAACCGTGTACCGCGATCACGATAAGATCTTCGCCGCACTGAAAGCGGGTGCTTCCGGCTACCTTCTCAAGCGCTCCACTCCGGCCGATCTGCGGGATGCCATCCGCGACGTCCGTTCCGGCGGGGCCCCGATGAGCGCGGAGATCGCCCGGCGCGTGGTCGAGGCCTTCCATCAGCCACCCAGAACCGGAACCGTGCTCGACGACGTGAAACTCTCGAAGCGGGAAACGGAAATCCTCGAGCTCCTGTGCGAGGGGCTGGCCAACAAGGAGATCGCCGACCGTCTCGATATCTCGGTCGAAACCGTGCGGGTACACCTGAAGCACGTTTACGAAAAACTGCACGTGCGGTCCCGAACCGAAGCGGCGATGAAGTTCCGCGACGCTCGCGAGGAGCCGCGCTTTCCTCGCTGAGATCATCGACCTGCCGGCCGGACGGGTGTCTGCCCTTCCCATACCCCCCTTGAGGTAATCGACGTTAGGCTGGCCTTCATGGATAACGATTCTTGTAACTGCGGG
>CBIHMP010000273.1:0-5441 GCA_966211015.1 uncultured Luteolibacter sp.
ATCGAGGGTATCGCGGCGATATTGAACCCCGGCGTTCGCCGACCATGCCTCGCCCGCCCATGTGAGGCGCGGCGTGAAGGTCAGGGACTCCAGCAAACTGTCGGTGTGGAAGCCCGGGCCGAAGTTCCATTGCAGGTCCCGCTGCAGGAAGGTGAGCGGCATCTCGAAAGAGAGGCCATCGCCGTTGCCGAGGAGCAGATTGGCATCCGCGGCCCAACGCGTCTGCCCGGTGAAATACTGATCCGCCTGCCCTGCGAGGGCATAGATCGACTCCCGCGGGTTCAGCAGATAGCGGGACTTCCCGAGCGGACCAGGGAATCCCGCGACCTCATCGGCCCATGAGACGCCGAATTCTGCCGCAGTCGCCCTCGCGAGGTTCCTGCTCCAGCGGAAGGCGGCGGCGTCCAGCTCGCTATAGGCATTCTGCCGCCAGCCGTCGGTGACATTATGCTCGAGATCGAAGGCGATCGCGTTTCCCCGGATCGTCTCGCCATGGCTCAGGCGGGCGAGCGTGTAGCCATCGCTGCCGCCTCCGCCTTCCACCACGGTGGTTGCTTTCCCGCCCTGCTTGGTGATGAGATTGATGACGCCGCCGACGGCGTTGTCGCCGAAGCGCGCGGTCTGGCTGCCGCGCAGGATCTCCACCCGCTCCAGCCGGGCGAGCGGGACTTCCAGCCACGAGACGCTCGCCATGTCCGGCCGGTTGACCGGCCTGCCATCGATCAAGATTAGCACGCGGGAGGCGGCATTTTCCCCGAAGCCGCGGAGGTGGACCGAGCCGCCCCCTTTGTCGCCGGAAGTGCTGGTGAAGCGCACGCCGCCCTGGCTGGCGAGGATGTCCGCCACGGAGCGGGCCCCGGAGCGGGCGATGGCCTCTGCATCGATCACCGTCGCGCTACCGGCGAAGTGCGCAGGCAGCACGGAATCGCGGACCGCCTCCACGACGAGTTCGGGTAATTCCTCCGTCTCCTCCGCACCTGCCGATGCGGAAGAGAAGAGGAACGCCAGCGCCAGATAGGCGCGCATGGAATCACGGGACATTCCGCGGGGATGGCTTTTAGCGCCGCCGGCGTAGCAGCAGGCCGAAGCCTGCAAGGGAAGCCAGCAGGGTCGAAGGCTCCGGTACCGCCAGGAAGTCATCCATGGCGAAATACAGGGGCGTATTGATACCGAAAGCCCCGACATCGGAGGACGCGAAGGAGAAGCGCAACTCGTCCACGCTGCCCAGGGCGCTGAAATCGACGAAGGTCCACTCATCGACGATGTAATCCTGGCCGGAATTCCCGAAGCGGAAGTCGGCAAGGTAGAAGTCCACCGTGCCGGTGCTCAGGCCCCCGGCGTAGCCATGGATGGTGAGACGGAAGAAGTCGCTCTCCGTGCCGTCCAGGCCGCCGAATTTTTTCGCGAAGCCATCGCCATCCCGCATCGAGAGCGCGGAATAGGTGGTATTGGTGAAGGACGCGCCGAGGCCGGCCAGATCGGTGAGGGCCTCGAATTCGATGGTCGGTTCGACCGCGCCGGTGGAATCCCCGCCGCCGAGGGCGTACTGGGAGGAGCCGCCCGCGCCGCCGCCGGTAAAGGCGCTGTATTGATTGAAAAAGCCGGGCGTGGTGGTGTCCGTGTGATTCGAGCAGGCGAAGCCCGACCAGGAGCCCCAGGCGGTATTGTAATTGTTGACGAAGGTCGCGCCGCCGGAGGTGAAGCCGCCGCTTTCGTCGGAGCCGTTCCAATAGCCCTCCGCGCCGACGGGGAGGGAGTCGAAATTGACCGTGGCAGCCGTGACAGGGAGCAGCGCCGCGAGGGTACAAGCGAGCGCCGCAGGGATGATGTGTTTCATGTTTCTCTTCGATGATGGTTTCCCCGAGAAGAGAAGAAGAGTCCGGGCCGGGGACGGTGTCACCGGTGGCCAGGCTCCGCTCCCGTCGCCTCCCTTTCGCGGGAAGGCCTTCGCGGTGCCGGCTTCGGAGGAGCGGCACCGTGGACGAGCGAGGCGGGACGAAGTATTCGGGCTCCCGACTCTGGAAAAGCGGCTTTCACCGCCCCTCCGCCGCCTCCCCGCCTTCACCCGTGCTTGCGCGCGGATTGGCTTTCGTGGGGATTTGTTTGTCGGATACCGCAGCGCGACTGCTCCGGATTCTCACCGGATTCCATGCGCCCGCCTCAGGTCATCGGGGCGAAGTGAAAACGGCGGGGGAGCGGGTGGCAAGAGAAGTTCGATCCGAAAAAGGCGGAACAGCGCTGTAGAGGGCCCTCGCTCTCCCTACCTTGCGTGTCTCCGGGTTTTGCCCTTCAGTCCCGTGCATGCCCCTGCGCTGCGCCGCCATCGTCGATACCGCCCATCAGCAGGTGCAGATTTGGAAATCCGAGCGGCAGTGCGAATTCCGGGTTGCGGGGGCGATCCATGCCTGGTGGCACGAAAAGAAGTACCTGACGGGCCTCGCTTGGGACAATCTGGCCGCGGCCTCGCTGCTCCGTCCAGCCGGGCCGCCGCGCTCGATCCTGATGCTCGGCCTCGCCGGGGGCACCGCCATGCGGATCTTGCGCCATCTCTTGCCGGATTGCCGGCTGGTGGCGGTGGATATCGACCGGGAGATCGTGGTGCTGGCCGAGCTCAACATGCGGCTCGACGATCTGGGGATCGAGATCCATTTCGCGGACGCCTACGAGTGGGTCGCGAAGTGCAAGGAGCGCTTCGATGTGGTCATCGACGATGTCTATCTCGCCGGGAGCGATGACGTGTTCCGCCCGGGCAAGTTCGATTCCGGGCAGATCGCCGCGCTCAAGCGCTTGCTGGCCCCGGGAGGCATTCTTCTGGCCAATCTGGTGAACGGCAAAGGGCACCGCGCGATGCAGGTCCGCACCCGCGCCGCGTTCCGCGAGGGATTTCCAGTGGTTCGCTCCGTGACCACTCCCGCCAGCATGAACGAGACGCTGGTCGGGGGATCGGAGGTGCTGACGGGAACCGCCTTGAAGGAGTGGCGGAAATGCTTCCCGGAAGCACGGGACCGGAAGTTCTGGCAGATCCTGAACGTCAGGAGATTGAAGTGAGAGTGGATTCCCTCCGGGGGCCATCTCACGCGAGCGCCAACGCGCCGCCTTGGCTGAAGTCCTTGTGGCCGAAGGCCGGGAGATGGTGGCCGAAGGCATGGGCGATGGAGAGCCAGAGCCGGTTGTGAGGCACGTTGTCGAATTGGAGCGCCTGCCCGGTCTTGAAGGCCAGCCCGCCGCCCACCAGAACGAAGGGGATGTTGTCCAGCGAGTGGCTGTTGCCTTTACCCAGCTCGTTCGTCCACACGATGGTGGTGTTGTCGAGCATCGTCCCCTGACCGCCGGGCTCCTGAATGGCGTCCAGCTTCCGGGCGAGATCCGCGATCTGTCCGCAAAGCCAGGTATTGATTTTGACCAGCTTCTCCTGTGCGTCCGCATTGTTGTCGGACTCGTGGGAAAGGTGGTGATGATCTTCGTGGATGTTTAGCCAGCGCATGCGCGCCTGACCCACGCTGTTGGTATATTGCAGGGTAGCCACGCGGGCCATGCCATTGGCGAAGGCATTCACCAGCAAGTCGGTCTGCATCGCACTAACCTTCGGGATGCCATCGTTGTCCAGCGCCACCCCGTGCTCCAGCGCGGGCGGGGGGAATATCAAGTTCACCGTGTCCGGGCTTTGTAAATCCCGCTCCATCTCCCGGACGAACGTCTCGTGCTTCTCCAACAAATCACGCTCCTCCGCGTCGATCTTCGAGGCGATGGCGCGCAGGTCTTCGCGTACTTCATCGAGGATGCTGCCCAGATTCTCCCGATCCTTCGTCTGCCCGTAGAGCTTGTCGAAGAGCGAATAGGGGTCGCTATTCGGAGCCAGCGGCTGGTTGGAGCCCGCGTAGGACTCCCGCGTCCATGGATCCGCCCGGTTCGGCACCGCGACTCCCAGTTCCAGCGAGCCGAAGCGGGTGGCGGTTTCCGGGCGAGCTTGGAGGAAATTGCGGATCTCCTGGTCGATCGAAATGTTTCGCGCCCAGCCGGCGGGCTTGTCGCTGCCGCCTTGGATGTTGCCCGGCAGCAGCTCGTCGGCCGTGAGCAGGCAGCTCATCCCGCGCATGTGTCCGTCCCCGTCGCCCCGGATCTTGTTGCTGATGCCCTTGAGCGTGAGCATGCGGTTCTTGAAGGGTTCCAGCGGGGCGAGGATGCGCTTGAGCTTGAAGTCGGGACCCGTCTCATCCGGCCAGAAATCCGGCGGGATCGTGCCGTTGGGCGTGAAGACGAAGATGATGCGCTGCATCTTCGTTGCGCCGGGTGCCGATTGCGCGAGCGAGGGCAGGGCAGGCAGGAAGGGCAGCGCGGCTGCGGACAAGCCGAGCTGGCGGAGGAAGTGGCGGCGGGTGCTGAGGTTCATCGGCTTGCTTGATCGGGTTGGCTCACGCCGTGGCGGGCGGCGAGGCTGTGCATTTCGACGAGGAGTTGCCGGACATGTTGGCCGGAGGCGGTGAAAGCTTTGTCCAGCCGCGCGAGCGTGTCCGGCCCGTAGGTATTGGGATTTTGCTTCAGTTCGTATTGGAAGAGCTGGCGGATGAAGCCGCGCCGCGCGGTCCGGGAATTGACGGCGTAGCGGGCGACGTCGCGCGGCCCGCGCAGGCGCAGGACCTCGCCTTCCTGGGTGAGGAAATCCGCTTCCGGGTCAATGGGGCGTTCTTTCTCCTTCGTTCGGAAACGTCCCACGGCGTCGAAGTTCTCGAGTGAGAATCCGAGCGGGTTGATGGTCTCGTGGCAGGTCATGCACGCGGCGTTCCGGGTCATCTCCGCGACCTTCTCGCGCATCGTCATCTTCGGGTCGAAGCGGTGGTCATCGAAGGCGATGGCTTCCGGCGGCGGCTTCAGGAAGCCGCCGAGCACGTTGCGCGTGAGGAATACCCCCCGGTGAATCGGCGAGGTGGCGTCGTGGTGGGCCAGACGTGCCATCAGGTACGGGTGGGTGAGCACGCCCGCGCGCTGGGCGGGCTCGAACTTCACCGGCTGAAAGCCGCCGCCCTCCGGCATCGGCGCTCCGTAGAATTTCGCGAGCCGTTCATTGAGCAGCAGGTAATCGGCCTCCAGCAGCTCGCGGTAGTCCGAGCTCTCGCCCCACACCACCCGCTCCACGAAGAGCTCGAGGGAGCGCCTCAGGTCGGCTACCAGCGCCGAGTCGAAGCCGGGATAGTCCTCCGCGTCCTTCTGGAGATCCGCCTCGGCGTCGAGCTTCAGCCAACGTTGGAAGAATTCGGCCACTTTTGCCTTGGCACGGGGATCGGCCAGAAGCCGCTGTGCCTGTGCCTGCACTTGCTCCGGTGTCCGGAGCTGGCCGGCCTTTGCCGCGTCCGCCAGGGCCTGATCCGGCAGGGAATCCCAGAGGCTCAGCGCGAGCCGCGAGGCCACCGTGACGTCGTCTTTCTCCTTCCCCAGCTCCGGGT
>CBIHMP010000274.1:0-5413 GCA_966211015.1 uncultured Luteolibacter sp.
TTGCAAGGGCGGCGGCGGGGATGCCGAGAAAGGAGGCAGGGCCGGGGCAGAGGCGCAGGCGCGCGGCGAGGGGAATGAATCCGCTCTCCGGTCAGGCGATCGGGGCAAGCTCCGCGAGCATCAGCACCGGACGCTGCTCGGCATCGCTGCGGTCCAGATCGATTACGAGCTTCAGGGACCAGTCATTCAGTTCTTCCGGGTCCACCAGAACCTGTTCGCAGGCCCACCGCCTGGGCTCGTCATCCGAGATCCGCGTATGCTTGGCCGCTCTGGCCTCGGGATCGAGGCGGATGCGCGCGTGCTCGGCGAAATAAGTGTCGAGCAGGCTTTCGAGGCGACCGGTATTCCACGGCTGCCCGTCCGCGTCGGCGGGTTCGATTTGAGCGAGAATCGCGACCGGATTCTCCTCTGAAAATGCTTTTACCAAGCTGAAGACCGCGTTGCGCAGGGCCCTCGTGAACGCGGGGCGGTTCCGGGTATAAGGGACGTGCCTGCGCTCCTCCGCCGGCTTCTCGGCCTCCGGCACATAGCCGGGATTCTTCAGTTTCTCCCATTCGTCCAGCAGGCTGGAGTCCACGCTGCGAAGGATATCCCCGAAGTATTCCTCCGCTTCGACCAGTTCCTCCGTTTTCGCCATCGGCGGGACCGTTTGCGAGAGGACCTTATACACCTCCGAGAGATGGCGGAGCAGCACGGCCTCGCTCCTCTCCAAGCCGTAGGTCTTCACGTAGTCTTCGAAGGATTGCCAGTGCTCGAACATCTCCCGCGCGATCGATTTCGGGCGCACCGCGGCTTCCTTCATCCACGGCCGCTGCGCGACGAAGGCATTATAGGTATCGTAGATGAAATCCTTGCCCGGCTTCGGCCATTCGACCTCCTCCAGGCGCTCCATCCGCTCTTCGTATTCCACGCCCTCGTTCTTCAATCGCGAGATCAGCTCGCCCTTCAAAAGATCCACCTGACGGCGCAGCACGACTTCGGGGTTTTCGAGGATGGCTTCCACCAGCGAGAGGACGTTCAGGGCGTAGTCCGGCGATTCGCGGTCGAGCTGCGGGATGGCGTCGAGGAGGTAGAGCCCGAGCGCCTGATTCATCGAGAAGTCTTCCTGCAGCTCGACATTCAGCGCCACCTTCGCGGGTCCGCGGCGTTCGGAAGGCGGGATGATCCGGAGGATGTCTCCTTCGACCAGCCCGCGGAAGATCTGAAAGGCGCGGCGCTTGTGGGCTTTCTTCTTCGCAGGCGGCTCGTGGCTGTCCGCGATGATCTTCCGCAGCGCGGCGCAGCCGTCGTCCCGCTCGCGGCTCAGCACGTTCAGGAGCATCGAGTGCCGGACTTGGAAGCTGGAAACGAGCTTCTCCGGCGGAGCGCCGATCAGGCGGCGGTAGGCTTTCTCGTCCCAATTCACGAAGCCCTTTTCCGGTGGCTTGCGCTTCACAAAGCTCTTCTTCCCGGAAGCGGAGGCTTTCTTTTCGAGCCGTAGGTTCTCGATCACGTGCTCCGGCGCCTGGCAGACGACGTAGCCGATGTGGTCGAAGCCCCTGCGGCCCGCCCGCCCGCAGATCTGCTTGAAATCGCGGACCGCAAGCGTCTTCGTGCTATTCCCGTCGTATTTGAAAAGCTGGGTGAAAAGCACGGTCCGGATCGGCACATTGACCCCGACTCCCAGGGTGTCCGTGCCGCAGATGACCTTCAGGAGCCCGCGCTGCGCGAGCTTCTCCACCAGGATGCGGTACTTCGGCAGCAGTCCCGCGTGGTGGATGCCGATGCCGTGGCGCAGCAGCTTCGAGACTTCCTTCCCGTAGGGGCTGCGAAAGTTCGCCTCATGCAGTGTTTCCGCGATGCGCTGCTTCTCGTCCTTCGTGCAGAAGTTCGAGCTCATCAGGTTCTGCGCCGTCTGTGCGCAGGCGAGCTGGGTGAAATGAACGAGATAGATGGGTGCCCTTCCTTGCTCCACCAGTTCGCCCACCTTTTCCTCCAGCGGCGTTTCGCTGTAGTCGAACTCCAGGGGCACGGGACGGTGCTCGGACTTCACCAGCGCGGTCGGCGCGCCGGTCAGCTTCGTCAGCGTTTCCTCGAAAAACGAAGTCTCTCCCAGCGTGGCGGACATCAGGAGGAAGCGCGCCCGGGACAGGGTGAGCAGGGGAACCTGCCAGGCGAAACCCCGGGACGAATCCGAATAGTAGTGGAACTCGTCCATGATGACATCGTCCACCTGCGCATGCTCGCCCTCCCGCAGCGCGAGATTGGCGAGAATTTCCGCAGTGCAGCAGATGACGGGAGCGCCGGGATTGACCGTCGCGTCGCCGGTGATCATGCCGACCCTTTCCGGGCCGAAGACGTGGCAGAGCGAGAGGAATTTCTCGTTCGCCAGTGCCTTGATCGGCACGGTGTAGTAGGACCGGCGGTTCTGGCAGATCGCCTTGAAATGAAGCGCCAGCGCTACCAGCGACTTTCCGGAGCCGGTGGGAGTATTGAGGATGACGTTGTTCCCCGCGAAAAGTTCGAGGATGGCCTGCTCCTGGTGATCGTAGGGCTCGACTTCCGTCTCGATCAGGTAATCGAGGAAGGCGCTGAGGATCTCGTCGTTCGAGGTGGGATCGGAGAGCTTGGCGGGATCGAGCAGGATCATCGGCAAATCGCGGGAAAACCGGGTACGGGCGGAAGCCGGGATCAGCCCGCGTCATTGAGAGCCCGCTGGAGCTCCGCTCTGGCGGCAGCCGGCGTGTCCCCGCGATAGATGGAGTTCACGAAGCCGTTGTTGCCGCGGTCGAATTCGACGATGGCGATAAGGCACGCCTCGCCGTCCGTGAACTTCGCCAGCCGCTCGACCACGTAGAAGGGCCCCGGAAATTGGGGCGTCGCGTCGAGGCTTCTGATGACGGAGACGGAAGGTTGCGAGGTCCACGAGACGAAGCCCTGCATGGCCGGCTCGATCTCCTT
The DNA here is from genome assembly GCA_966211015.1 of uncultured Luteolibacter sp. Taxonomy (GTDB): domain Bacteria; phylum Verrucomicrobiota; class Verrucomicrobiia; order Verrucomicrobiales; family Akkermansiaceae; genus Haloferula. Next base: position 2,941 of record CBIHMP010000274.1, read on the forward strand.
GTATTCCTTCTTCAGGCCGGGGCTTTGCTGGACCGGAGACATCAAGGGCCAGTAGATATCGTCGCGGCCTTCTTTCAGTCCTTCGAAAAAGCGCGCGGCCACCTGCGACGATTCCGTCTGGAGACTGGCGCGGGATAGGTCCGCCGCCTCGTCTTGTTGCGGAAGGGCGCAGCCTCCAAGGAAAAGTCCGATGGCGGCGAGGGGGATCAGGAAAAGCGCTTTTTTCATGGCTGGCTCGGGACGATGGAGGGAAAGGCGGCGGATGGGAAGCCCCGGCATCGGAGCCGCGAGGACACCTTTGCGGAAAGCCTCCACCCGTAGAAAAACCGCAGGGATGAGTAAAGGTCGCCGTTTCGGCGGCCTGAGATGTCCCCGCAGAGCGAGAAGGGCGGTCGGGGCGGTCGTTTAAATGCGTGGTCTTTCGCCGGCTTTCTTTTGAAATCAATCGGCGATGAATCCTAGCACGCCGCTCACGACATCAATGATGGAGGCCACGGTGCTACCCGGCTCCCCCGGGATGTCCGATTTCCCGGAGCGGCCCGGATCCTCGCTCTCGATGGTGGTGCCGGAGCTCGTTCTTCTCTGTTGCACGGCCGGGGAAAACATCCGCTTCACCCGCTCCTGCTCGTTCTTCTGATAGAGGAGCTTGCCGCCTGCGCGCCACCACTCGGTGAGGCGGCGCAGTTCGCTCCCCTCCAGCCAAACCCCGTGGGTGCCGCAGCGATCGAGGATCACGCCGCTGCTGCCGCCGAAGTTGAGATGGCTCATCCGCTCCGAGCATATCGGACATTTGAGATAGACGACCTCATGGACGGCCCGGATTTTCTCCGCCGACCGGGCAGCCTCTTCGGGAGTCTGGTTCGGGTCCGCCAATTCCGGCACGGTGGTACCGCCGTCTTCAGGAGCGGCATCCAGGGAGAGTGTCGGGTGGCGGCTTTTCCAGCGGGCGTAGTTCCGCGCGAGATTCGCGGCAATTGCAAAAAGATAGGTGCTGAAATTCCCGCCGGGCCGGTAGCGGTCGCGAGCTTGGTAGAGTTTGACGAAAGTTTCCTGTGCGAGATCGACAGCAGCATCGCGGCTCCCCGTCATCTTGTAGAGGAATGAGGCGACACGATCACCCCAGCGATCCATCAGGGTGTTCAAGGCAAGGTCGTCGCCGCGGGCCAGGCGACTCATCAGCTCGGGTTCGGAAGCATCCATGGCGGTTGCTTCCTAGCGGGAATGAGAGCTCTCCGCTTCGGCAGGGGCGAAATCCAGGGCGAAGGGAAGCGTCGTTTCCAGGTAACGGGTTGCCTGATGCCTATCCAGGACGGCCGCGGTCTCATAGATGTGCTTCAGCATGGCCTTCTGGCACTGGATCTGGGTTTCAGCGTGTTCCCGGATGGCCGCTTCCAGTTCCGGGGTCATCTCCCGGCTGCCGCGGGCTGCCGCCTCGATCCTTCCGCGCGCTTCGGAGATCAGGCGGCACATGTCCGAGCACTTCGGGCGGTAGGCCGCGTGCAGGTCGGAGACTTTGGCGAATTGCTCGTCCGTGAGCTTCAGGTCGGTGCGGACCCAGGCCAATTCCGGCATTGCATCCAAGCGAAGCTCCCTACGCTCAGCCATCTGGTGGGACCGCGTGAAGCAGAACGCCACCACTCCCGCCGTGATGGCGAGAGCCATTAGAATGAGGCCGCGTTTCATTTCCGCTGGGCGTGGGCGAAGGGACTGATCGACTCTGCGTAAACCGCCTTCGCGTCCTTCGCTTCGGGTATGCTTGCGGCACCGAGCCAGATGCCCGCAGCCACGGTCGCGGCCATACCGGCTGCGGCACCCCACGGGCGGAGAAACGCAGCCATAAGCGGATGGAGCCAATCCAGCCCTCGCCGCGGCTCCGGCACCGCGCTTTCGATGCGGCGCCACACTCCTTGCCGGAACGAGCTTGGCAAGGGCACATCGGCCCTTGCCGTTCTCAACAGGTCATCGAATTGGGAATCGTTCATGGTGGAACTAACGGGGATTACCGGCTAGCCGGCAAGGTGTTACGCTCGGCTTCCCTTGCGGCAGACCAGATGTTTCTCCTTGGAAGGCAGCGGGCAGCTTTTCTCGCAAGCCCGGACCTCCTTGAAAGAGCTGTGGGAACCCCGGCCGCCGAGCGCGGCGTTTATAACCATCCTGGTTGTGCAGCACGGCATATCCTTGCAGGCGTCGTTCTTCATGGCGAACCCGGCGCTTCTTGCGGTCGGGCCCGAGGAATGGCGTTGAATGGGGTGGCTCGGACCGGCGAAAACCGCCGGGCTGAGCGATACCGCGGCGAAAAGCGTTGCGGCGAGACTGAGGATCTTGGTTTTCATCTTCGGTTACTTCTGTTTCTGGGAGCTTGGTTCTCCTGCTCCACGGGGTAGAACACCGGAGATCATCGAAACCCTTTCGAATCTTTCCGCAGCAAGCCCGTGGGTCCCGCATCACCGGGAAGAAAAGCACCGCTTGCTTG
>CBIHMP010000275.1:0-5409 GCA_966211015.1 uncultured Luteolibacter sp.
GCTGATGTCCGACGGCATGAGTCCGGAGCGACCGTTTTCTCCGTACAAGAAGCTACGCTCCACGAAGAGAACGGCTCTGCCCGATAATGCACCCCGTCGGGTTTTCCGGCTGACTCTGGACGGCGAGATGGGCCGCTACGTCTGGATGATCAACAATCGCCCTCTTTCGCCTGCCGACGATCTCTTTATCAAGGAGGGGGAAGTGGTCCAATTCATCATGATCAACCGCACGATGATGCATCATCCAATGCACCTCCACGGCCACTTCTTCCGCGTGATCAACGGCCAGGGGGATCGCTCGCCGCTGAAACACACGGTGAACGTCGAGCCCATGTCCACCACGGTGATCGAGTTCATGGCCGACGAACCCGGCGACTGGTTCTTCCACTGCCACATTCTCTACCACATGATGAGCGGGATGGCCCGGGTGGTCCGTTACGAGGGATTCACTCCCGCACCGGAAACCGAAGCTATCGGGAACGGCATTTACGACGAACACGACCCATTCCTCATCTACGGCTACGCCGATGTCCTGAGCAATATGACCCAAGGCCAAATCACCGCCTCGTCGCTGTTGAACATTTTCAACTTGGAATGGGAAGCCGGATGGGACGGCGTCGCCGACACGGAATGGGAGACCACCCTGACCTACGAGCGGTTCGTCAACCGCTTTACCAACGTCTTCGTTGGCGTTCACGCCGAAGGAGTGGATTGGACCCGGGAGGAAGAACAGCTCATCGGCGGGATCCGCTACTTGCTCCCGGCCAATTTCCTCTCTACCGCGTGGATCGACTCCGACGGCGAGGCACGCGTCACCTTGGAGCGGGAGCTGATGCTCACCCCGCGGCTGGGCGTGTTTGGCGAGGTGGAGTACGACACGCGCGAGCAGTGGTCCTATCAGGCGGGCTTGAGCTACATGTTGACAAGGTATATCTCGGCGACCTCGCTGTGGGATTCCAACTACGGCGTTGGAGCCGGGGTGACGATCCGGTTCTAGAGATTGGTCGGCAAAACAGCAGGCCCACCTCTCCGGTTACCGGTGCCGGTGGAGGAAAACCGGGAGGGCGGGAAAGCGCGGAGCGGCCTGAATCTTCAACCGCGGCGGGATCTGCGGGGCTTTTCAGGCGCGATGCGCAGCGCGGCTTCGCAGGAGATTCTAGATTCGCGCATCATGGAAGCGACGGATCTCACCACTTTCCACCGCTGGCTATTAAACGGCTCCCCCGCCCGTACGCCTTCGATCGTGGTTCACGGGCAAAAGGAAATCCCCGCCGGATTCGCTGCCGCGGTAGCCCGGCATCTCAACGAATTCGACGAGGATGCCGGCGGCAACTGGCTGGCTTTCAGCCCCGGTTTGGTGGAACGGATTGCGGAGTCCCCCACGCAACGCAGCCTTTTGAACATCGGGGCATCCTGCCAATGCACCGATCCCGCGCCCAATTGCAGCCATCTCCGCGAAACACTCGCCAGCCTGGCTAGGCACGGGCGCGCGGTTTTAAGGGGTGCCGGGCCGATGGACGCCTCTGCTGACGTGGAAAGCGTCTTCCGCGTATGGCTGGGGTATCCTCCGGAAACGGCTGGAACCGTCCACCTGATCCTCCATCCCGATCATTTCCGGGACCATTCCCTACCGGCCATTATCGCCGACACCTTTCTCGAGTGGGCTGACGAACGGCTGATCCACGCCGGCGAACGGGAAGGCGCATGAGAGAATCCGCACACTCTCCCGCAAGCGGTGCGGCGACGGCCCGCCCGGGGCGGCGCAACCTCACCCCGACATGAACGTCATCGCCCTCACGATACTGGTGAGTTCCTGCCTTGCCGGGATCTTCATCTTTTGCTTTGCGGGCGAGTTCCGCCGTTCCCGCCATTCCTCGCCCGAGCGTGATTCGCTCCTGCCCTTCGACGACGAGACGCCTTTTCCGAAATGAACGCCGCCAGCTCAACGACCACCACCATCCGCTACGACGACCGCACGGTACGGCAGTTCATGATCGCCTCCATCGTATGGGGGATCGTGGGCATGCTGGTAGGCGTCCTCTGTGCCACCCAGCTCTCCTGGTGGCAGATGAACGGAAAGTTCCTCGAAGCGATCACCTTCGGCCTCTTCCAGGGAGAAGGTCTCCAATATGTCACTTTCGGGCGTCTGCGACCCCTGCACACGAACGCGGTGATTTTCGCCTTCGTGGGGAACATGGCCTTCGCGGGCATCTATTACAGCACCCAGAGGCTGTGCAAGACGCGCACGGCCTCAGATCTCCTCTCGAAGATCCACATGTGGGGCTGGCAGCTCATTATCCTGTCTGCCGCCATCACGCTCCCCGCCGGCCTCACGCGCGGGAAGGAATATGCCGAACTGATCTGGCCGATCAATATCGCGGTGGCGCTCGTGTGGGTGGTCTTCGGGATCAACTTCTTTTGGACCCTCGCGCGGCGGAACGAGCCGAGCCTCTACGTCGCCCTTTGGTTCTACATCGCGACGATCGTGACAGTGGCGATGCTCTACATTGTCAACCACCTCTCGATCCCCACCTCGTGGCTGCACTCGTACCCGATCTTCGGTGGCCTGCAAGATGGCCTGGTACAGTGGTGGTACGGGCACAACGCCGTCGCCTTCTTCCTCACGACCCCGATCCTGGGGATCATGTACTACTTCCTGCCGAAGGCGGCGAACCGGCCGGTTTACAGCTACCGGCTTTCGATCATCCACTTCTGGTCGCTGGTCTTCATCTACATCTGGGCCGGGCCCCATCACCTGCTGAACACGGCTCTGCCGCGCTGGCTGCAGATGCTGGGCATGTTGTTTTCGCTCATGCTCTGGGCCCCCTCATGGGGAGGTATGCTGAACGGCCTGCTGACCCTGCGCGGAGCATGGGCGAAGCTGCGGACCGACCCGGTGATCAAGTTTTTCGCCGCGGGTATCACCTTCTACGGCATGGCCACCTTCGAGGGGCCGCTGCTCTCGATCCGCGCCGTCAACCAGCTCTCCCACTACACCGACTGGACGATCGGGCACGTGCACGCCGGGGCCTTGGGCTGGAACGGCTTCATGGCCGCGGGGATGTTCTACTGGCTCGCACCGAAGCTCTGGCGCACCAAATTATGGTCGCAGGGCTGGGCAAACATGCACTTCTGGATCGGTCTGGTGGGCATCCTCCTCTACGTCGCCGCGATGTGGACCGCCGGCATCATGCAGGGCCTCATGCTGGGCGAGGTCGCGGAGGGAGGCACCACGCTCAAATATGAATTCGTGGAGACGCTCAAGGCGATCCAGCTCCCCTACATCCTCCGCTCGATCGGCGGCACCCTTTACCTGATCGGCTTCATTCTCTGCGCGGTCAATGTCTTCAAGACCGCCCGTTCGGGAAGGGCCGAAGACGAAACCGTGGAGGTCGTGATTCCGGTGAAAGGGCACGACCGCATGCGGCTCGGCGAGGCGCTGGTGAACGACCCGGTGGCCTACGCGGTGCTCGGCATCACCGCCGTAGTCCTGTGGTTCTTCCTCCCGCCCCATGCCGACAAGGCAGCGCTGCTCGCAGTCGTCATTCTCACGGTGAAGGCGGTCAAAACGTTCCGGAACAAGGCCCATGTGTGGGACCACTGGCACGAAAGCCTGCTGCGGAACTACCTGCCCTTCACGCTGCTCGTTTTCATCGCCGTGGCGATCGGCGGCGCAGTGCAGATCGTTCCCTCGCTGCTGGTGAACCGGGAGAAGAACATCGAGGGCCGCTTGCAGGAACTCTATACCCCGCTCGAACTGGCCGGCCGCGACCTCTACGTGAGTGAGGGCTGCTACAACTGCCATTCGCAGATGATCCGCACGCTGATGCCGGACGTGATGCGCTACGGTCGCGCGGGGGTGAAGGATGACTTTTCCCACCTCGGCGAGTCGCTCTACGACCACCCCTACCAATGGGGCTCCAAGCGCACCGGTCCCGACCTGGCCCGCGAGGGCGGCCCGCTGGTCAGCGGCTCGACCCACGTGCGCGCGGGCAAGCGCGACAACAAGTGGCACTGGTTTCATTTCCAGAACCCCCGCTGGGCGAGCGAGGACTCTAATATGCCGCCCTATCCCTGGCTCTTCGAGAAGAAGACCGACTTCAAGTCCCTGCCGACGAAGATCGCGGTGCAGCGCCGTCTCGGTGTCCCCTTCCCGGCCTGGTCAAAAGATGAAATCGACCAGCAAGCCCGGGAGCAAGGCATGGCCATCGCCCGCTCGCTCTTCGAGGGCGACGCCCCGGTGGGCTACCAACCGATGAAAGACAAGAGCCCCGAGGAGCTGATCCGACATTTCTCGGAGTCGCAGGTCGTCGCGCTCATCGCCTACGTCCAAAAGGTTGGGACCTACCACGAGATCGGCAAGGAGGGTCCGCCCTCGGGCGTGCCGCTGGATCCCGATAGCTACCGGAACCTCACCGGACGGTCGTTGGACTTCCACGGCGGCAAAACCACTTCAACCACGGACAACCCATAGAATCCGCCGATGGATGCCGGAAGCGAGCAGTAAGGTGCGGGAGAAAAGCCTGCCGGTGGATCTTGCAGATCCTGAAACACGTCCGGCCTCCTCCCGCCCCCGGTTGTCATCCTCATCACTTGAAACCTCCTGGCCATGTTCAAACGCGTTATCCTGGAAGATTGGGCTTCCATTGTGCCGATGATCGCCTTCGGCATCCTGTTCCTGGTGTTTCTGGGCACCAGCATGCGGGCTGTCTTCATGCGGCGGCCGGACCGCGAGCGGATGGCGCATCTGCCCCTGGACGAATCCCGTGAACCTTGACATTCCCTCATGAACCCCGAGATCAAACGCGGCAAGTATGCCAAGGAAAAGGGCGAGACAATCCTCCGCGAGCACGAGTTCGACGGCATCCAGGAGTTCGACCAGAAGTTGCCCAACTGGTGGCTTTTCACCTTCTACGGAGGTGTCGCTTGGTTCGTCGCCTACTGGGTGATTTATTACTATACGGGTAGCTTCAGGACGGATCAGGAGAAGATCGTGTCGGAGGTGGTCGCGCTTCAGGAAAAGAAGGATTCCGAACTTGCGCAGACCCTTGCGGCGCTCGATGACAAGACCCTCGTGGAACAGTGGTCGAAGGACCCTTCCATCGTGGCGGCGGGAGAAGCCACCTACAGCGTGAGTTGCGCGGCCTGCCATGCCGCCGATCTCACCGCGACCCTGGATGCCGGCGGTGCCAAGATTCCGCTGCCCGGGCGCTCCCTTACCGACGGACATTGGGAGTACGGCCCCGCTCCGATGGATATTTTCAAACTGATCAATGAAGGCACGCCCGCCGAGGCCCCGGGTTTCAACGGCGCGAAAATGCAGGCATGGGGCCAGATGCTCACTCCCAAGCACATCGCGGAGGTGACCGCCTTCCTGAGCTCCCGGAATCCGAAGGACTTCGGCGGCTA
>CBIHMP010000276.1:0-5333 GCA_966211015.1 uncultured Luteolibacter sp.
GGCCGCCGCCGCGACCCGCAGCTCTATGAAAAGCTGAAGCAGGACCTCTGGAAGAAGATCGAAGAGGAACTGGAGAAGAACGAAACCGCGGGAGCCGAGGGCCTCGATCCCGGGCAACCGGCGGCGGGCGAGGCCGGGGAACGATAGAAGCAGGATGGTGGCATCTACCCGCAATGACTAGCGAAAGGAAGGAATGGCTGTCCCGGCAGCCGCAGGAGGCGCTGTCGAGGAAGCTCGGCATCGCGGCCTGGGTAGCCACCGCGCTGGTGTTGATCCTCGTCGGGCTGATGCGCCGGCCGGAGCTTCGCATCCCCCTGCCGGAGGGCGTTTCTTTCGCGTTCCTCCCGCCCGTCCATGCGGTGCTGAATTCGCTGGTGGCCATCGCCCTCGTGGTGGCCTTGGTGGCGGTAAAGCAGGGGAAGCTGACGCTGCACCGGAATGCCATCTTCGCCGCATTGGGGCTCTCCATGGCCTTCCTGCTGTGCTATGTGGCCTATCATTTTACCAATGTGGAGACCCTCTACGGCGACCTGAATGGCGACGGCGCGGTGGATGCGGCGGAAAAGGCGGCCACGGGAGGCATGCGCAGCGTCTATCTTATCCTGCTCATCAGTCACATTTCGCTCGCCGGGATCAGCCTGCCTTTCATCCTCTTCACCTTCATCGCCGGATGGACCAACCGCTTCGCGGCTCACCGCCGCCTGGCGAAATGGGTCTTTCCCCTGTGGCTCTACGTCGCCGCGACCGGGCCGATCTGCTATCTGATGTTGAAGCCCTACTATCAGTGATATCCTTCCCATGAAAATCCTCGGATACCGCGATGCCGACTACGGATCCTTCGTCAAGCGATTGGGCCGCCGGGCACTGCCGACGCACGACGTGCGCGATCTGGTGAGCGAGATCATCGCGGCGGTGGCGGCACAAGGCGACAAGGCGCTCACGGCCTACGCGAAGCGCTTCGACAACGTGGTACTGAAGGAGAAGCAGCTTTTCGTGACGCCGGAGGAGCTCGCCGCGGTGAAGGTGAAGCCCGCCACCCGCAAGGCGGTGGCGGCCAGCCTGAAGAATATCATCGCCTTTGCGAAAGGCGGGCTGCGCAAGGATTGGTCGATGATCAATGCGGAAGGAGCCCGCGTGGGGGAGCGTTTCCAGCCCTTCGATCGCGTCGGGGTTTACGTCCCCGGTGGCAAGGCTCCCTTGGTTTCCACGGCACTGATGACGGCCGGCTTCGCGAAGGCGGCGGGCGTCCCGGAGATCCTCGCGGCCACGCCCTGCGGGCCGGACGGCTCCGTGAACCCGGAACTGCTATACGCGCTGAAAGCGGCGGGCGTGACCGAGATCCTGAAAATCGGCGGTGCGCAGGCGATTGCCGCGATGGCGCTGGGAACGAAGTCGGTGCGGCCGGTGGACCGGATCTTCGGCCCCGGCAACCGCTTCGTCGTCGAGGCGAAGCGGCAGCTTTTCGGCGCGGTTTCCATCGATCTCCTGCCGGGCCCCAGCGAGGTGCTCATCATCGCGGACAAGACCGGCAATGCCGACTACATCGCCGCGGACCTGCTCGCGCAGGCGGAACACGGCGGGGATAGCGTGATCGGCTTCATCACCGATTCCAAAGCGCTGCTGGGCAAGGTGGTGAAAGCAATCGATGCCCAGCTCCCGGCGCTCGCCCGCGCGAAGTACATCAAGGAAGTGCTGAAGCAGGGGGCCTTCCTGCTCCATGTCCGCGATATGGCGGAAGCCGTGGAAATTTCAAATGCCTTTGCCGCCGAGCACGTGTCGTTCATCTGCGCGGAGGAAAGGAAATGGCTGCCGCGGATCCGCACCGCCGGAGCGATTTACTTGGGCAATGACTCGCCGGTGGCCGTCGGGGATTTCCTCGCCGGTCCCAGCCACACCCTGCCCACGGGCGGAAGCGGGCGCTCTTTCTCTGGGCTGCGGGCCGACCAATTCCAGCGCCGCACGAGCATCGTGAAGCTGGACAAGAAGGCGGTGAGGAAGTCCCTGCCGGTGGTGGCGGAGTTCGCACGGATCGAGGGCTTGGACGCCCACGGCCGGTCCACGGCCATCCGCGTGGAAGGTTGAGGCGTACGGGTGGCAGCGGATTGCGGTTGAGCGCCCCGGCTTGCCGGGCTATCTCCCCGGCATGGCGAGCGGATTCAAGGAATGGCAGGTCGTATGCGACGCGCTGGCGAGCGGCCGCCAATCGATCATCCTGCGGAAAGGCGGCATTCATGAAGGCCGCGCCGGTTTTTCCTTTGCCGAAGAGTCCTTCTTTCTTTTTCCGACCCGCTTCCACAACCAGGACCAGTTCGTTCGCGAGGGCCAAGTCACAGCTCTCCCGGAATGGACTGTGGGCGACACCGTCAGCGTTACCCACTACTGTGAGGCGCTGTGGGCGAAAACGCTGACGGATTGGGAAAAGGTCGCCGCTCTGGAGCCCTATCACATCTGGACGGAAGAGACCATCCGCCAGCGCTTCGATTGGGAGGGGAAGGGGATGGCCAGCGGGAGCATCCACGTGGCCCTGGTGCGCGTGGAGGCCCTGGCGCAGCCCTGGGAATTTCCCTACGAAGCGAAATACGGCGGATGCCGGAGCTGGGTGACGCTGCCGGAGCCCCCGCAGGGTACCCGCCTCGGCGCGGTCCCGGTAACGGGGGACGACGCCTTCTCGACGCTATTCGCGAAGCTGGACGAGATCCTGCAATAGCAGGGGCACGTACGAAAAAGGCCGCCGGATTCCCGACGGCCGCTTTCAAAAACGATCAACCGGTCTCGCCGGGTTACTTTCCCCAGCGCTCCAGCAGCGTGGTCGCCATGTCGCTCGGCGTTTCGGAGACGGCGATGCCGCATTCCGCGAGGATCCGCTTCTTCGCCTGCGCGGTGTCTTCCTCCCCGCCGACGATGGCACCGGCGTGGCCCATGCGGCGGCCCGGAGGCGCGGTCGCCCCGGCGATGAAGCCCGCGATCGGCTTCTTGCAGTGTTCCTTCGCCCAGCGGGCCGCTTCGACTTCCGCGGTGCCGCCGATTTCGCCGATCAGGATGATGGCCTCGGTTTCCGGATCTTCGTTGAACATCTGCAGCACGTCCAGATGGCTGGTGCCATTGATGGGGTCGCCGCCGATGCCGACCAAGGTGCTCTGGCCGTAGCCGAGCTGGGTGAGCTGGAACACCGCCTCGTAGGTGAGCGTTCCGGAGCGGGAGACGACACCGACATTCCCGCGCTTGCAGATCTGGCTGGGCGTGATGCCGATACGGCAGCCGCCGTGCGACTTCTCGCCGCGACCGGGAGTGACCAAGCCCGGGCAATTCGGTCCGATGAGACGGGACTTGGACCCGCGCATGGCTTCCTTCACCCGCATCATGTCCATCACCGGGATGCCTTCCGTGATGCAGACCACCAGGTCCACCCCGGCATCGACCGCCTCAAGGATGGCGTCGGCCGCGAAGGGCGGGGGCACGAAGATGGCCGATGCCGTGGCGCCGGTTTCCTCGACCGCCTGCGAGACCGTGTCGAAAATCGGCACGACGTCAGCGAACTTCTGGCCGCCCTTGCCCGGCGTCACGCCGGCCACGAGCTTCGTGCCGTAGTCCAGGGAAAGGGATGCGTGGCGCGCACCGAAACTGCCGGTGATGCCCTGCACGAGGAGCTTGGTATTTTCGTCAACGAGGATGGCCATGGCGGAACTTTGGGGAAATCAGTGGGAACACTCCGGGTGATTCGGCTTTTTCTGGTGGATCGCCACGGTATTGCCGTCGGGATCCGCGATCAGGGACATCCGGCAGATGGGGTAATCCTGGATCGGCAGCACGATCTTCACTCCTGCCTGGTCCAGCGCGGCCATGGCGGCATCGAGATCCTCCACCTCGAAGCAGAGGCCCCCGCCATTCGCGTTGGGTTGCCATTGCTCGTTCGCTTGGGCGATCGCCAGCGTGTGGCCGCCGGGGATCTCGAATTCCGCCCAGCCGACCTTCCCTTCGTGCTCGAAAATCCTGCCCTCTTTCAGGCCGAGGATTTCACCGTAGAACTTGCGTGTCCGTGCGATGTCGGTCGCAGGATATCCCGTAAAGGCTGCTTCTTTGATGCCGATTCCTTTCATAGCGGGACACCCGTAAGCGCATCAGGCGACAGCCGCCACGATCTTTTGTGCCCCGTCCGACATCGTGTCCGCGGAGACGATGTTCAGGCCGCTGGCAGCGAGCGTGGCCTTGCCTTGCTCGACGTTGTTGCCTTCGAGGCGGACCACCAGGGGGATCGGCAGGCCGGTTTCCTTGGCCGCCGCGATCACCCCTTCGGCGATGACGTTGCAGTCCATGATGCCCCCGAAAATGTTGATCAGGATGCCCTTCACGTTCGGGTCGGCCAGGATGATCTTGAAGGCCGCGGTGACCTGCTCCTTGGAGGCGCCGCCGCCCACGTCGAGGAAGTTCGCCGGTTCGCCGCCGAAGTGCTTGATGATGTCCATGGTGGCCATCGCCAGGCCCGCGCCGTTGACCAGGCAGGCGATGTTCCCGTCCAGGCCGATGTAATTCAGCTCGTACTCGGAGGCGGCGACTTCACGCGGGTCTTCTTCCTCCTTGTCGCGCATGGCGACGATTTCCGGGTGGCGGTAGAGAGCGTTGTCGTCGAAGCCGAATTTCGCGTCCAGTGCCAGCACGCGGCCATCCGGGGTCGTGACCAGCGGGTTGATCTCCACCATCGAGCAATCGAGGGAGATGAAGAGCTTGTAGAGATTGGAGAGAAGCTTGCCGAACTGCTTGGCCACATCGCCCTGAAGGCCCAGCGCCGCGGAAAGCTTGCGGATCTCTCGTAGGCCTGGAGGCCCAGGATCGGATGGACGAACTGGCGGATGATCTTCTCCGGGGTGTTGTGCGCCACGTCCTCGATGCTCATGCCGCCTTCGGTGGAAGCGACGATCACCGGGCGGGAGGTGCCGCGGTCCATCAGGATCGCCAGGTAATATTCGTGGGTGATGTCCACGGCTTCGGCCACCATCACCTTGCGCACCAGCTTGCCGGCATCGCCTGTTTGGATGGTCACCAGCGTTTCATTCAGCATCTTCCCCGCGAAGTCGGCGGCCTGCTCGGGGGACTCGATGAGATGGACTCCGCCCTGGAAGCCGTTCTTGAAGTGGCCCTTGCCGCGGCCACCGGCGTGGACCTGGGCCTTGATGACGAGCTTGGCACCGGCGAATTCCTTGGCAGCGGCGGCCGCTTCTTCCGGAGTGGATGCCACCTTGCCCTTCGGGCTGGAGACTTGGAATCGGTCGAAAAGCTCCTTCGCCTGGTATTCGTGGATGTTCATGGCCGTCGGAAAATCGCGGCGACGCTAAGGG
>CBIHMP010000277.1:0-5332 GCA_966211015.1 uncultured Luteolibacter sp.
CCCCCCGTTACGTCGATCGCGTCGAAGCCGGTGGCCAGCCCGCGGTCGGTCGCGGGGAGCTCCGTAGCGTCCTTGGGTAGGTGCGAATCGGGCCTTCGACCGTTTCCCGGCGTTTACGGCAGCTCCCTCCGGCTACCAAACCAAACGGCTCGCCAACGCCCTTCCCGAAGGCGTCAAACGAGCCGAAAAACCCGCGATAAATCGCCCTGTGCCGAATCTAACCTTCTCACTATCAGGTGCCATTCAGGCTCCGATGGGCTGTTAGAAAAACTTTCGGCCGGGTTCTCGCGATGCGGTCAAGTCTTCCCCCGAAAGAGTGAGCTTGCCTCCTCAAAGGGGGGAGCTTGAAAAGCGGAGATGGAGGACCCGCGCCGTCAAACATGCGGGGCCATGACGCTCAGGGGACGCGGAAGATCTTTCCGTTCGAGGGATCTTTCGCCAAAGCCCCGCTTTGGAACCCTTCCACGTCGATGACGTTGTAAGGGGCATAGGGGCTGATCACCATTCCCGGCTTCTCCGTGCGCTCGGCGACGGGATATTCCCGGCGCGGCTTGGGCTGCGGCCGGGGCGGCTCCGGATCGTTCTCAAACTCCCGCGGCGGTGCAGGATCGCGGGGCTCGAATCCAGGCGGCGGCGGAGTGCGATCCGGGACCGGTTCGTAGCGTCCGTGTTCGGCGGCGGGCCCGCGGCCGTAGGGATAGAAAGGTTCGCCGTTCCTGTAGGGCGGCCGCTGCTGGTGGTAAGGAACCGTGGGAATGCAGGAAGTCGCGGCGAGCGCGAGCGGCAGGAAAACGAGCGATCTCATATCGGCCATCGGACGAAAAGGATACCCGAATATTCAAGCGGCCGAGCCCAAGCGCAAGAGGTGCTTGGAAAAGATCGCCATTTTCCGCGCTTTCGACAGCCGGTAGCGCTGGTCGAAAACCTTGAAGCTATCCCGCTTCATTTTCTCAAGCAGGCTCTGATAGATCGAGCGCATGATCTCCGCGGGCACGAGCGCCTTGGCGTCGGACTTGGGCATGATGTCGATCGCCTCGCGGTAGAAGCGTTCCGCGCGCTCGGCCTCGTAGGCCATCAGAGCCACGAAACGGCCGTCATACACGCGGCCAATCAAATCCCGCTCGGTGTATTGGAAACGCGCGAGATCGGCCAGAGGCAGGTAGATGCGCACGCCGTTGGAGAGATCCTCGCCGACGTCCCGCAGGATGTTCGTGAGCTGCAGGGCGTGTCCCAGTGCCACGGCGTAGCGTTCGGATGCCGGATCCTCCGCGCCGAAAACGCGCAGCGAAGCCAAACCGACCGCGCAGGCGACCTTGTAAGTATAGGCGGAGAGGTCCTCCCAGGTGCCGAAGCGCTGCGGGCGCAAATCCATCAGGCAGCCGTCGATGATCGCCGTGAGGAGATGGACGGGAATGGAGTGCCGTTCCATCAACTCCACAACCTCACGCTCGAGCTGGCCCGGATCGGTGAAGCCGTTCTCAAGGCCGTGCTTCCATCCCTCGAGCGCGGCTTCACGCTCGTTGATAGGGCGATCGGGATCGTCGGCCAGATCGTCGACCACGCGACAGAACGCATAGAACGTCACCATGCCGTCGCGCCGGTCCTTCGGAAGGATCTGGAGGGCAAAAGCGAGGTTCGATTTCGCCTGTCGCGTGATCTCAGCGGAATCGGTCATGGGAAAGGAGCGGAACCATGCACTTCAAACGGCTTTTCCGCTATGCGTGCATTTGCGCAAGGCTCAGCGGATGAAGCCCCAGTGGCCTGTGGTGATGGGCCAGAGTGAAAAGAGTGCCGGTCCTGCGAGATTGAACTCCTTCACAGAACCCCAGTAACGGGAATCGAGCGAATTTCCCGTGTTGTCACCGAGCGCGGCGTACTCGCGCATGCCGGGGGCCGCTTCGGCGGCGAGGTGCAACTGCGAGCCTTCCCGTTGGAGCGGCAGCGGATACCCTGCGGCCCTCGGATCAGCGGGGACGTAGCCTTTGTTGGAGGCGTAGGCTCCTTGGGCCGCGATCACCCGTTGGATGCCGGGCTCCTTCGCGATGATACCATTCACCCAGAGGTAGGGAGAGCGGATCTCCAGGGTGTCGCCGGGAACCCCGCAAAGACGCTTGATGTAATGCGTGCCGCCTGTCTGGCCGCCGATTTTCGAATCGCCGTCCGTCCTGATGCCGCGTGTGTCGAAAACGAATACCTCGCCCCGTTCGGGGCGGCGGAAATGATAGGAGATCTTGTCCACAAGGACGAGGTCGCCGGTATCCACCCAGCCGCGCAGGATCGGGTCGCCTTTCCGGTAGGCTTTCGCTTTCCTCGCCTCGGCGCCGGGCGCTACCGGTTCGGTCAGGAGATCACGTGTTTCTCCGGCGGCGGCCGGGAAAGAAAGCACCTGCCCGTTGTTGAAGGAAACTTTTGTCCGGGTGAAAAGGAACCAGGAAGCGTCCTTCATGCCCGTCATGTGCATGTCGTCTTCCGCGGTGATGTTGCGGTAGGTTCTGCCCCGCATCACCAGGTCCAGGGCCTGCTTGCCGATCCACGGCTTCTGGAAATCCGGGGGAAGGTCACTTTTGATGGTGATCCCGTTCAGCGTAGGCTGCATCGAGCCGGTCGGGATGCGGAAGGGCTGCACGACGTAGGCCCGCAGGCCGAGCGCCACGACCAGCGCCACGAAGATAACCTCCACGTTTTCCTCCCATGCGCTCTGGGTGGGGAAATGCGGCAGTGCCTTCTCGCAGGTATCGCGGAGCTGCTTCGATGCCTCTTCCGCCCGCTCCTTGTCGTTCGCCTTGATCGCTTCCTGCAGATCCGCGCGGCGCGATTCGATCTCGTCGATGCGATCTTCCTTCAGGAGGTCACGCTTGTAGTGGAGGAACTTCTTCGCCCCCTTGTGGAGAAGCTTGGCTTCCTTTTTCCATTTCGGCGCAAACATCGGGCAGGAGTGTCGGTGCGGAAACGCGGGCATGCAAGCCCGTCCTAACGACGGATCCGCAAGCGCCGCCTTGACATTCCCGGCGCAGGGTGCCACTTCCGCGCCGTGCCCGCGCTCCATCGCCATGCCCTCCGACTCGCCGCCCGCGCCATTTGGCGCACGGGCGCGTCCGGAGCATGATGGTACTTGCCACCTCCGGATGCGGCCCAAGGCCACCCGGAGGAAGATGTGACCCCTGCCGCTGGCCCGCCGTTTCCGGATCCCTACCCGATCCGATGAAACCACCTGACTCCGACGACCCGCGCGGCCTGCTGTTGATGCTGCTCTCGGTGATGCTTTTCGCCGCGAACACGCTGCTGCTCCGCGCGATCAGCCTGCATTTGCCCGCCGCGGATGGCTGGATGGCGGCGCTGTACCGCGGTACCTTCGGGATGTTGATGGTGGCCGCGCTTTACGGCTTCGGCCGCGGGCTTTCGTTGAAGGCGCTCGTCGGGAGCAGGCTTGTCGCGCTGCGGGGCGTGGTGGGCGCGCTGAGCATCGCGGCCTTCTACCTTACCATTCCCACTCTCGGAGCGTCCCGGGCGGTGGTGCTGAATTTGACCTATCCGATCTTTGCCACCCTGATTGCAGGCTGGTGGTTGAAGGAGCGCATCTCCCGGGAGGCGATGCTGTGGATGGTCGTCGGCTTCGCCGGCCTGATGCTCTTCGCCGGCGGGGACGCCGCTCGGAGCTTCTCGGGCTGGGACCTGCTCGCCTTGGCGGGCGCAGTCGGCGCGGGCATCGTGGTGGTTTTGATCCGCAAACTGCGCGCCACCGAGCACGCGGGCACCATCTATGCGTCGCAGTGCTTTTATAGCATCGTGCTGGCACTGCCCTTGCGCGCCACGGAGGTGGCGAAGCTGCCCGCGGCCGGGCATGCCGCCTTGATCGCCGCCGCGGTGATCGTGGGAATCTCGCAACTCCTGATGACCAATGCCTACCGGACGATGCCGGTCTCGCGGGGCTCCTCCATCCAGATGCTCCTGCCGCTGGTGACCGCCGCCGGCGCCTACACGATCTTCGGCGAACGCTTTACCGCCACCGAGGTGGCCGGTGCCTTCCTCACGCTGCTGGCCACCTGGCGCGTAGCCGCGGGTCCACGGAAAACCCCTCTTCTTCCCGACGCGGGTGCGTCGGGAGCGTCACCATGAGCTGCAATTTCCCGGTTTGCCAAATCCATGAAGCCCGCTAGTTTCCGCCCCTTTCCCATGAGCCACGTCCTATCCACCTACGCCCGCTTTCCCGTCACGCTTGTCCGCGGCGAGGGCGCGCGCGTATGGGATGACACCGGGAAACCATATCTCGATTTCTGCACCGGCATCGCCGTTTGTTCCCTCGGCCATTGCCATCCCCGGCTGGTCGAGGCGATCCGCAAGCAGGCGGGGACGCTGATGCACGTCTCGAATCTCTACGGCATCCCGCAACAGGAGGAGCTTGCCCGGGTGATCGTGGAAGATCACGTGAAGCTGCCGGGAAGCGTCTTTTTCTCGAATTCCGGCGCCGAGTCGAACGACGGGCTCATCAAGAGCGCACGGCGCTTCGGCCACGCCCGCCCGCAAGCCGACGGCTCGCCGAGGTACGAGATTCTTAGTTTCACGAAGTCCTTTCACGGGAGGACCCTCGGCGGCATCAATGCCACCGGGCAGGAAAAGGTGAAGGAGGGCTTCGATCCCATGTTGCCGGGCTTCCGCCATCTGCCGTTCAACGATTTGACCGAACTGGAAGCGGCTATCGCACCCGAGACCGCCGCGATCCTGCTGGAGCCGGTGCAGGGCGAGGGCGGCGTGAATGTCGCCACCCCGGAATTCCTGCGCGGAGTCGCCGCTCTCTGCAAGAAGCACGACCTCCTGCTCCTCCTTGATGAAGTGCAGACCGGCTTCGGCCGCTGCGGCCAGGCCATGGCATGGCGGGCCATCGCGCCGGAGCTGGAGCCGGATGGGATTTCATGGGCGAAAGGCATGGGCGGCGGTTTTCCGATCGGTGCCTTTTGGCTCTCGGATCGCGCCATCGATGCTTCCGGCAAGGAGCTTTCGTCGCTGATGGGCCCCGGCTCGCATGGCACGACCTATGGGGGAAATCCGCTCGCATGTGCCGCCTCGCTCGCGGTGCTCGCGGAAGTCGCGGAGAAGGACCTCCACTCGAACGTGCTCGAACAGGAGGAGCGGATCCGCAAGGCAATCGCGTCTTGGCAGCTTCCGGTCATCACGGAAGTAAGGGGCATCGGCCTGCTGCTGGGAATCGGCGCGCTGGCGTTCGCCGATTTCGGCGCGGAGAGATTGGGCCTGCTGTTGGAGGAGTGCGACGGCGCGATGGCGATCTTCGGAGGGGAGATCGGCGGAGTAATCCTCGGCGGGGATGACGCAATTA
>CBIHMP010000278.1:0-5309 GCA_966211015.1 uncultured Luteolibacter sp.
ACCCGGGACACACCTCCCGGAGCACGGCGATCGGAGCCGAGCGGATTTCCTCCGCTGGCATACTCCCAGAGATTGTTCAGGCCATCCTGATCCGGATCCGCGAGGGCCGACCGCTGATCGTCCGCGAGTGCCATCTCCGAAAGCCAGTCATTCCACTGGGCCGGAAAGGAATCCTTCGGTAGTATCCAGATATTACGGAAGGAGACCGGTCCGCTTGCATCGCTGGCATGCGCCTGGAGAAGTAGCGGGTGCAATCCGGGCGATTCCGCCAGAGAGGCCCCGGTGCGCTGCGGGATGGCCACATCGTCGTGCACGAGCATTCCGTTCCAGCGCGCGGTCAGCCGGGCATCCGCCATCTTGAGACCCTCGCTCCATCGCGCGGCGGTGAAGTCGATGTCGTAGCTTTGCCAGGCACCCGCACCGAGGCTGGCGTTCTTGTCGGCTGCCTTCTGGAGATAGATCGCACCGGCGGTGTCGCTGCCGGGAGCGGTTCCAGGCGCGGTATTCAGCACCTGGATCTCGTAGCTGCGCTGGAGCTTCACCCCCGAGTTTCCCCCGAGCTGGCCGAGTCCGCCTGGGGGCGAGAGCCATTCGAGGTGCAGCTTGAAGTCCTTGAGGCCGGTAATCGTCGAAATATCGTTCGGCGACGGTGTGAGGCCGACCTGCAGCGCACCATTCGAGACCGTCCAGTTCGGAGCGGCACTATTCACATCCCGCTTCCAGTGGTTCGTCAACGAAGTGACGGTGCCATCGAAGAGGCTGACGGCTCCCGGCGGCGGAGGCGGAGGACCGGTGACGGCGAGGTGATCGACATTCGGTCCGGTCGGGACCGTGGATGTGAGTGAAATGATATTCGGCCCCTTTGCGAGCTGCACATTCGCCGCGGGGGTGTAGGCCCACACGGCCCAGCCGCCTGAGGGACCGAAGCCGGGGGTGGAAACCACGCTGCCATTGACGCGGATTGCAAGCGGACGGCTGTCCGTTGCGCCGTTCGCGTAGCGGAAGGCGATGCGATGGGTGCCCGCATGGGCGGCATCGAACGTCCAGGTGATGGTCTGGCCGATGGCGTTGCCGTAGTCGGCAAAGCCGGAACCGCTGTACCCGGGATGCTCGATGTTGATCAGCGGCCCATTCAGGGACGCGTTTTCGGCTTCACGGATGAAGGTTTGCTCCGGGAGAACCGGGTTTTCCGGTTCCGGAGGTCGGGACATGATTTCAAAGTCCGCGCCGAGCTCGTCGGGCAATTGGTTGATCGTGTACCATGCTTCGGTGGCCCACGGCGCGAGGTTGTCGTCGCTGACGAAGTTCTTCAGCCGTAGCGAAAGGACACGATCCGTTTTCAATCCCGGAATTTTCAGGAAGACCTTGCGGCGGTCGGTGGATACGTCCGCCCGCTCCACGGCCAGGATTTCCTGATTATATTTGGGCCCGCCGTAGGTCGCTTCCGGCGTGTAACGGTATTGTTGCAGCCCGTAGTTCTCTGGCGTGGCAGCGACCGCATACGGAACCGGCCGTGTGAACTCGACGACGAAGCCGTCCCCGCGCGCGCGAACACTCTTCATCTCGAAGGTGAGGCGACCGTTCGGGCGCAGGCGCTGGAGGCCCGAAGTGGTGTTCTTCCAATTCCAGTTTCCACCGGACCCGAGGCCGCCGGCATAGAGTGAACCGTCCGGACCCCAGACCAGGCGGTTCATACCGCACTCCAGTCCTTGGGTGAATTGGAAGACGGCCCCTTGATACTGCCCTTTTACCTTCTCGATGAAGACCCGGTTCACGCCCCCGTGGGTGAGCTCCGCCACGAGCATCTGACCGGCATAGGTGCCGCCGGGGATCAGGATCGGCTCGGCGGGCGAATTCGAGACCTCTCCGTGAGGCAGCCAGAGCGCGGGGCGCGTGTAGTCCTCCGTATCGCCCGGGCTTTCGCGATGGCCGTAGTATTTTCCAGGCGCTAGGTGATTGAGCCGCGAGGAGGGGAGCCACTCGCCCTGATTGTCGGAGACGAAAAGCTCTCCATCCACGCCGACGCCCATGCCGTTGGGCGTGCGCAGGCCGCGGGCAACCGCCTCCCAGGTGCGGCTCGCCGGGTCGATCTTCAGCAGGGAACCGGGGCCGTGGGGTACGGGGAAGGCGGGCTGTGTGCCCGGCAGATAGGCCGTGCTGCCGGTGCGGAGAGGCACCGAGGTGGTGACCCAGAGGAAGCCGTCCTTGTTCACCAGATTGAAGGTGAACTCGTGGTAGTTGAACGAGGCGGGCCACCCGTGCGCGACGGCCTGATATTCATCCGCCACGTCATCCCCATCGACGTCGAGGAGCTTCGTGACCTCCTGCTTTTGCGTGACGTGGATTATGCCGTCGATCACGCGCAGGCCGAGGGGTTCTCCGAGTCCCTCCGCGAAGCGATGGACGGTGACGGCTCCAGGATCGTTCAGATTCCCCAATAGATACACCGCGCCGGTGGAGTCCCAGGTGCACACGGCCAGGCGTCCGTCAGGCAGGAAGTCCATACCGCCCACCGCCGGCCGGAAGTTTGCGGGGCGGAAGTTGACCAGGTCGTAGCTGGGATGCACCCCTTCCAGCGGTCGGCCATCTCCGGGACCGCCGGCGCTGCCGCCGCCGCCTTCCTGATAGTAGTAGTTCTTCAGGCCCGGGGAGGTCACATGAGTGAGTCCCTCTTCGGTCTGGAGCGGACCGCCGGGCATCGGGATGAAGTCCTCCGCGCCGGGGGGCTTCCATTCCAGTAGCAGGCGCGAAGCCCCGGCATTCTGATAGAAGTCGATATAGTAAGGGAACGAACCCGGGAGCAGGTTCAGCGTCGCCGTGTTGCTGCTCAGGCCTTGCTCTTCATTCGCGATCACCAGCGCGGCGTCCTCGCCGATGAAGAGTTTCGCCCCGTCGTCGCTCGTGAGGCGGAATTCGTAGGTGCCTGCGGATTCCACGCGGAGGTAGCCCCAGGCATGGCCGAAATAGTGGTTCTCCAGCGCCGCGCCGTAGGTGGTGGCCCAAGGACCGGAGAAATCGACGGCGGCGAAGTCGTCAGAAATGTTCGGCGTTTGGCCATCCACGAGCATCGGGAGCTCGCGCATCTCCTCGCCGGTTTCGTAGAGCCACACGGTGACGCCCGGCTTTAGTGCGGGACTCTGGGCGGAGAGCGTGGAGGAAGCCGCGAGCACCGCGAATCCCGCAATGAAGATCGATCCGGCAGTCATGGGGTCCACGTGGTCTCCAGGCTCGCTTCCGCGTCCTGGTTGAAATCGAGAAAGGTATCGGCCTCCTGAATCCGGAGAGCGGCTCCGGTGCCGGCGACATGGCTCGCGTGATAGCCGCTGCCATCCAACTCCAGGGACAAGCGGGTTCCCGCGGGAAGACCCTGAATCTTGAACTGCCGCGAGAGTTTCGCACCGGGCATGGCCTCCGGACCTTCCTCCACCGCGATCCTGTGGCCGTTTGGCAGCACGAGATCGTAGCGTATCAAGATGCCCGCGGTTTGGCCGACCAGCAGATAACCCCGCCAATCGACGGCGGGAAAGGTCGTCTGCCCTTCATCGAAAAGGCTCCAGGCCTTGTAGTCCCCAGCGAGTGTCACGTCCGCGAGAGTGGCGGTGTTTCCGGTGTTGTTGCGGCGGAAGCGGACCCGCACTGCCTCTCCGGACACGGCTAGCAATTTCTGGTGTCCGTCATCTCCGGGAGCATCGACGGAGATCCATTGCTGCGCTGCCCATGTAGCACCGTCGTCCGTGGAGACGTCCACCAGCAGACGGTTGTTTCCGCCCGGTGTCTGGTAGGCGAGTATGACGTTGTCCTGGCGCGTGAGGTCCACGGCGGGGGAGGACAGTACCGAACCGCCTCCCGTGAAGGTCCATGCGGAAGCCCCGGTGGAGATGCCGGTCGCGGCCCATCCCGGCGGGAGGGAGGATTCATTCGTCGCAGAGAGGACGGTCGCCTTCTCTAAAAGATGATAGGTCGTTCCCTGGGTGATCGAATTGCGCTGGCCGAAGTCATAGACCTTCCCGCGGAATTGCATGCCGCCGCTCCATACCTTGTGGAGCGTGCCATTCGCGGGATTGTAGGCCGCCCAGAGATCGGAGCGCAGCGCCACGACGAGCATCCGTGTCTTGTTCTCCATCGTGAGCCGGAATGCCCAGGGATCCCTGCCTCTCGCGGGAGGATCGGCGGCAAAGGCGATGCCGCCGGACATAGCCCCCGTGGCGAGCCAGAGGGCGAGTGCTTTGCAGCGGTCACCGGAATTAATGTGGCGCATGGGCTTCGGGAAAACAGAACAAGTGCGGCCCGCACCGCGGCGGACCGGTAAAATCACATCGCGGAGCGGCGGCGGAAGCCGATGGCCCAGCCAAGAAGCGCCCAGCCCCCGAGCAAGGCAGCCGAAGGTTCCGGAACGACGGTGATCGATCCGGAATTATCCACGAATTTCCCGGGGGCCAGCGCACTCAGGTCATCGAAGTCATAGACTCCCGCGTCCAGGGCGACACCGCCGACGATGACCGATCCGAAGGTGATGTTGCTGTTCAGGTCGAAGCTGAAGTTGGTCGAATTCGTCGCGAGATTCAGCGTCGCCAGAGGGCCTGAGTTCGCGATTCTGAAAAGAGCGCTGGTCGGATTCCCCGGCGTGCTCTTGCTGTTCGATACGGAAGAGACGAAAAGAGTTCCGGCGAAGGCGTCGAGATTCGAAGCGAAGTTCAGGATCCCGTGCTTCGTCTCGCTGCCGTTGCCGCCGATCACGAGGTTGAGCGTGGTATCGGCAGCACCGGTGACGATGGAGCTGACGTTCCAGGTGAAAGTTCCTGGCGGATTGAGTAGCAGTGCGGTCTGCGTCCCGTCCGTGATGCTCAGCGTTCCTGCCAGGGTGGACTGGTTGCCGGTATTGTTGGCGGAGGAGGAAATGTAGCCTCCCTGCGTGGTGATATTCACCGTGCTCGTGACGCCGCTGGCACTCTGGGCTTTGCTGAGCAGGCGCGTGCCGGCCGGGAGAATCAAGTTATCGCCGGCGAAGGTGTTGTTGACCCCGGCGTCCTGGGCATCCCGGACTTCACCGGTGTAGTCGAAGACATGGCCGTTGACGGTGAAGGCGTAGTTCGAGGTGCCGAGTCCCGTGGCAGCTTGGTAGTCGTTGCCGGTCTGGACGGTGTTGCCGCCCCAGTAGTTGGCTTGGTTCCAGTGGTTGCCGCCGCCTAGATTGGTCGATTGGTTGATCGTCGCGGCCTGGAGGCCGGGAATGATGGCGAGCACCGCGGCGCTGCCGAGTGCTTTGGGGAGGGTATGGGCCACGTACATGCGTTTCCGAGGGTTTGGGG
>CBIHMP010000279.1:0-5304 GCA_966211015.1 uncultured Luteolibacter sp.
ACGCTCTTCTTAGCGCGCCGCCGAAGCCTTCCGCGGATTAGTGGGAGCAACCGCAGCCGCCACCACAGCAGCCGTCGTCGGCAAGCTCGGCCTCGGTCGGGACGCGGCCCAGTTCAAGCGTGGTCGTGACGTATTTCGCGATGGTCCGCTGGAGATTCTCCAGTTCGCCTTGGGCATCGAGGAAGGCGCTGGCCACCTCATTGCGCATCAGTTCGTCGCGAGCGGCCTCGAACTCGCTGATTTCGGAAGGTGCCAGCTTGATCCCCGCGTGCTGCTTCTGATGAAGCTCTTCGCCGCGCTCGTGGACGGTCTGGTACATCAGGCGGGCGGCATCATCGCCGAGAAAGCGCTCCACATCCTTCTGGAGCTGCGTGAAGCGGGAGTCCCCGGCGATCGCGGCACAGAGTTCGCGGGTTTTTTCCAGGACAGGAGAGGTCTCGGCTAGCAGAGTCATGGCCTTCCCCTAGTCCCGTCGGAGCGGACTGGCAAACGCGATCTTGCGAAATTACGCCGCTTGGTGCCGTATCACCGGGCACCCGTGAACCGCATCCGTCGCTATCTTTTCCGCACGGCCGCGGTTCTCGCCCTGCTTGCCATCGGGATTCTCGTCGCGATTGCGTGGTATGGCTCGGAACGGCTGGTCTCTCCCCAACGACGGGTGCTCCAGGACTACCACAAGGACATCCTCGGCAATCCCGCCGAGTATGGACTTCAGCTCCAGGCATTCACCGGACCCGAGGATACCCCCTGCCTCCTCGTCACGCCCTCTTCCACCCCGGGCGGAGCCAAGAAATCCCGGATCGTCCGCGAGGAGCTGCAGCGCCGCGGGGTTCCCGTGCCGCCATGGGGCTCGCAGCTCGGCACCGTGGTGCTGCTCTACGGGCACTCCGGGCGCAAGGAGGACCACCTGCCGATCTGCGAGCGGTTCTGTGCCGCCGGCTTCCGCTGCATCCTCATGGACATTCCCGGGCAGGGCGATCATCCTGCTAAATTCGGGACTTTCGGGGTGGCGGAGGCTCCTTTGATCGGGAAGGTACTGGCAGAGGCCGCCGCGCGGTTCTCCTTCGACGCCGCGCCCGCCTGCCTCTTCGGTGTTTCCCAAGGCGGCGCGATCGCCCTGCAGACCGCTGCCACGGCCCCCTCGATCTGGAGCGGGGTCGCCAGCGTGGCTACTTTCAGCTCGCTTGATCGCCCCGTGTTGAGATCGGCGGAAGAGATCGTGCCGGAGCAGATGCACTTTTGCTGCCCCTTGGCCGCCTTGTGCGTCGGATGCGGGACAAAGGTCCGAGCCGGATTCTGGCCCGCCGACATCCGCCCGGTCGATGCGGCCGCCAAGCTGAACATGCCGGTCTTCATCGCCCATGGCGATGAGGACCCATACATCGGCATCGACCAAGCCCGCGAGATTTTCGCCGCCGTTCCCGCAAGCAGGAAAACCTTCCGCGTGGTGAAGGGGGCGGACCACAACAAGGTATTGTCCATGGGCTCCCACGGCTTGTACGCCGACATCTGCCAATTCCTGCTCGAGTCGGTCCAGAGCCCTCCCCGCCACTTCGAGCGCGTGGAGTAAAAGCAGGAGCAGGCGCCGCTCAGTCTCCTCCCCCGCCGCAGCCACCGCCGCAGCCACCGCCTCCGCCACAGCCGGAGGATCCGCAGCCCGAGGACGAACTGCAGCCGGAGGATCCGCCACCGCTATCGCCATCACTGGATGATCCGCAGCCGCTGGAATGCGAGCTACAGCCGGAGGTCCCGCCGCCGCCGGAATCGCTGGAATTCCCGCGCTGCTTGCGAGCCGCCACGATCGCGAGCGCCACGATCATGACCAGAAAAGCGGCCGCGATCACGAGGCCGGATGCCGCTTCCGAGCCGAGGGCCATCATCGGAGTGCACCCGGCGAGCACCGGCAATATCGCAAGGGCTGCGACTCCGGCGGACCACCGGAGGGCGGCTTTCGTCGGGATCGTCCCACGAGTGCCTGCCTTTCGCGCCGGTGCCGGCCGGAACCGCTCCATCGCCGGCGGCCAGATGTCGGCCGGAGGCTCTTCCCCGAAGTGGAGGCGGTAGCTCTCCAGGGTACGGGCGTACCAGCCGGTGAACTTCGCATCTTCCGCCGTGCCACCCTCCGTGGGATCATGGTGCAAAGGCTTCCCCAATACGCCGCCACAAAGATCATCCCAATAGGACCGGGTGTAACAGAGATGGAGATGCCAAGCCTCGTCGATTTGCTCGGAAGGAGTCACCGGATGTCCCGCCCGCATGGCCAGCCAGACGAAGCGCAGGTACTCGCGGAGCACGCGGCGGGCATACCCGCGGCTCCAGCCGTTGTCGCGGGCCAAGCGGGCGCTGAAGGGGAAGGAAGCGCCGGGCTTATCCAGTTCGAAGGACTCCAATCGCAAAAGCAATTCGTCTTTCATGCGGGTCCATCCCAACATGTCCCGCCGTCCCCGTCGCTTTGAAAAACCGCCACCGTGTGTAACTGCACGGCTCCCTCGTTCCAGCTTCGATGGCACGATCCGAGGTCGCCATTTGGCGATACCGGGGGCGCGGATCTCCGGGAGAGCCCAAAAAAAGGCGCGGGGAACATTGCCCCCGCGCCTTTCTTGATTCTTCCAGCGAGGCTAGCCTCAGGCGTAGGAGGATTCCACGCGCTGGGCCACGTCGCGATAGCCGTAATCGACCTCGTAAATCTGTTTGAAGGCATCAAGCGCGCCCCCCTTGTCGCCCATTTCCTCGTGGATCAGGCCCTTCTCGTAAAGGACTTCCTTCTTGACGTTGTCCATGGCGACCAGGTCTCCAAGTGCGTCGGCGAGCTGCTTGGAGGCCATGTCGAGCATGCCCTTCGCCTTGAAAGTCCGGCCGAGGAGCAGGAGCACCTTCGACTGGATGTGCGGATTGCGCTTCGCCTGCTGGAGCTGCGGGATCGCACCGCTGTAGTCTCCGGCATTGTAATACGCCTGCCCCAGTTCGTAGCGGAGGACAGGATCGGTCGGGTTTACCTCCACGCGCTTCTTGGCTTCTTCCAAGGTTTCAGCGATGCGGGCGGCCTTGCGCTCCGCAAGCATGGCCTGCACTTCCGGATCGTCGGGATTGGACTTCGCCCGCTCCTCGAGTTCCTTCATCTGTTGCTCGGCCACCCTGTCCTTCATGTGGCCGGCCTTCGTTTGCAGGGCGACGTCGCCGTTGCTCAGGCTGAACCCCCAGGAGTAGAAGGTGAAGGCGTTCGACCAATCTTCCAATTGCTCGAAGATGGCCGCCAAATCCTTCACCACCGGCAGGTCGTTCGCGTTCTCGTTGTACTTCGCGATGAGACGGTCGCGCCGGTCTTCCAATTGGTCGCGGGTGAGGCCGGACTTCGCCGCCAGGTCGAGCTCGGCGGCTTGACCCTTGTTGCGCTGGAGATCCTCCATCTTGGCGGTCTCGCTCCAGCCGCCCTTTTTCATCGAGGCGCGGGCGGTGCAATCCTTCTCGCCCTTGATCGCGGCGGAGTCGGTCGGGTGATGCTTGATGATGTCCCGATAAACCTCGGCGGCTTTCTGCGGCTCTTCGTTCGCGATGTAGAAGGTGGCCAGCTTGTGCAGCAGCTTTGCCTCCTCCGGATGGCCGCGCCGGACGGTGTCCAGGGCGAATGCGGCGCTTTCCGGCATCTGGAGCAGGTTGAAGGCCTCGAACAGCAAGTCATTGAGCTCCGGATTATAAGGATCCTTTTCCAGCTCCTCCTCGATCAGGGGAAGAGCGGCCACCGGGTCCTTTTTCAACTGGCTCGAGATCTTCATGTTCCCCATGCCGCCGCCCTTCATGCCGAAAAGACCCCGGGATTTTTTGGGGCCGCCTTGCACGATACTTTCGCACTGGCGCAGCAATTTGCGGCCTTCCAGAAAGAAGGGCGCGTCCTTGAGGACGGACTGGATCAGCTTCACGGCATAGCCGTGATTGTTGGTCTTGGTCGCGGTGATTGCCTTGAGCCACAAGGCCTTCACATTAGGCGCGAGTTCCGATTCGATGATTTCGGGCATGGAGCGAGAAAGGATGTTTTTTTGGAAGATTTCGGGCGTTCCCGGAACCGACGGAACAAACTGAGACCTGAAGCCGGATTTTGGCAAGTCCCGGGATGGGGAGAGCCGCAGATTGAACCTCCGCGGCCTCCCGGCGCCCTCAATTCTGCTCAACGACCTTTGACAAAACCCCTCGGCCGGGAACTCGCGCGGCGCGCGCCGCCCTCGCTCTCGGGAATCACCTCCACCGCCACGGAGCCTCCTTTGCCCTTCAGCTCGGTGATCGTGCTCTTCGTCGGCAGGACTCCCGGCCCCTCGATGAATTCGCGGTTCTCATCGTCGATCTTGTAGCGGGCGTCCATGTCCACCTGGGCATCGTAGAGGGAACTGGAGTCGTTGATGATCTTCGGTTGGATGAAAATCAGCAGTTCCTCGCGTTCCTCGCCGTTGGTGGTGGATCCGAAAAGCGCGCCCACCCAGGGAATCTGGCTGAGGATGGGGATGCCGGAACGAATCTTGCGGTCGCGGGTGGTGATCAGTCCCCCGAGCACGATCGTTTCTCCGTTCGGCACGGTCACGGTAGTTACCAGCTCGCGGGTGGCGATCGTGGGCACCTCGCCCACGCCTTCGATCACCTGGCTACCCAGCACCTCGTCGTTCAGGAGGTAGATCTGGAGCGTCACCTCGTCGTCGGAATTCACCAGCGGGATGACTTCGAGTGCCAGCACCACGTTCTGGTATTCGATATTGGTGCTCTGGCCGGTCGTGCCGCTGTTGAAGCTGTTGGTCGGCACGGCGATCCTCTGGCCGCTGGAAATGGTGCCCTTCTGGTTGTTCGCCATGAAGACGGTCGGGCGGGAAATCACGTTGAATTTGTCCGAGGCCTGGAGCGCCTGGAGGTAAAGATTCATGTGCTGCCCGATCTTGCCGTAGATCCCGAGGCCGGCGCCGGCCGCCAGGCTGCCCGGATTGAAATCGGTGCCGTCCAGCGGGACGAGCGGGCCATCGCCACTGCCGCCCCGGCCACCGATCGCATTGTCGCCGCGGATATCGAGCGTTCGGAGGTAATCGATGCCGTAGTTCAGGTCCTCGCCGAGCGAAAGCTGGCCGAACACGCAGGAAATCATGACCTGCTCCGCCTTCACGTCGATCTCGTCGAGCAGCTTGGTGATGATCTCCAAGCTGGCCGGAGGCCCTTGGACGACGAGCGAGTTGGTGATATTGTCCGCGACCAGCAGCGTGCGGCCCACGAGCAGAGACTGAGGCGCACTGTTGACGTCGGGCTCGCTGAGGTTGCCGCCGGCACCTCCCC
>CBIHMP010000280.1:0-5301 GCA_966211015.1 uncultured Luteolibacter sp.
GGGCGGGAAAGGAAGGTGGAAGAGCTCGCTCAAAGCGCGGTAACATTCTGCTTGGGAAAGAGGACGGGAGTCGGAGATGTTGTAGATCGCCCCCTGTGCGGACTCCGCCCGGCTTAGGGCCATCTCCGCGAGCGAGAGAATGGCGGCAGCAGCGTCGTCGCGATGGATCTGATTGAGGTAGCGGCGTCCGTCCTCCTCCAGCGCGGCCTCTCCTGCCAGGAATTTCTTGAGGATCACACTACGCCCGGGCCCGTAGATCCCCGAAAGACGGGTTACGATGCCGCCCCGCGAGAGCACGTGGTCTTCCGCCTCTCGCAGGATTCGCCCGGTTTCCTGGGCCGGTTCAGCAGGGCTTCCCTCCGTGACCTCGGAGCCATCCGTCTGCGCATAGACCGAGGTGCTGGAAGTGAAGAGCAGGGGGGCGTCCGGAAATCTGCCCAGCAGATTACGGCAGCCCTCCAAATAGACGGCGCGGTAGGCCTCCGGTCCCCCACGGCCTGAGGAGGCGCAGTGGACCACCAGGTCCGGCTGCAGCACCAGGTTCTCAAGCGCCGGGCGGGAGCTGATGTCGCAGGCGAGCGAGTCCTCCCCGCCGGAGAGGGAAAGCGAGACCACGTTCCAGCCCGCGGCTTTGAAATCCCGGGAGATCGCTTGGCCGAGATAGCCGTGGCCGCAGAGGAGGAGATCGGGCATGGAGGGGGCGGTTGGTTGCTGCGACCCCGCGGGGGGTAGCTGATCGGCTTGATATAGTAGCTGCGGGAGATTCCCTCGATGTCGTGATGGGAATGGAATTTCGTCCGGGCAGTCCTTTTCGCGGCGGGAGGCTAGGGGCCGGTTGTCCCCAAGCGCAAATCAAGTCCCGAGAACGTTAGAAGACCGGTTGGAAATGAACCAGATCATCACCCTTGATATACGAATCCCAAAGCGGGGGTTCGTCCAATTCCAAGCGGAGGAAGATATCGGCTTTGTCAGCCATGTATTTCCGCCGATTCAAGCGACTGACCTCTGCGAAGAAAGCATCTTCGGCCAAGGTCGCCTCCACCCCGTAGTCAGCAATTTCTTTCTCAAGTTTCTCCAGGATTTTTGGCCATAGTGCAGCCCAGTGGGAGGAAAGTTCTTTAAGTAACGCTTCCGATTCGGATCTGTTATCGGGAGCGACGAATAGGGTTTCTCCATACGGCGCGATCGGAAGTTGAACGACGAAGGCGTGATCCCCGTCACCCAGATCAGCTTCAAAAATTTCTGCTTCAGGCTGCATTGACGGGGAATGCCGCAGATCGCTTGGAGTGGGTTTCCGGCGAATCCTGAGCCTTTGAGAGATGGTCCTTGGGCCAAGGGTGGCAACTAGACAGCTATCTTGGAATCTCATTGAGCGTGTACCACCCTTGGGGATGCCACAGCTTCGCGCCGGCCGCGGATCTCACACCCTTCGCCTCGATGTGATGGACGTGGCCCTGGACGAGGCCATCCGCCTTCAGGCGGACCTTCTTCTTATCGGGCGAGACTGAAACCGAGGTGATCTTCGGCGTCACCTTGTCCACTTCGGGTGAGCCGTACTCGGCTTGATAGATGTAGGTCCAGGCGTTCATGGCGTAGGATGCCGGATCGCCCGCGGTCTCCGGGTCTACCGGCGCGGTGAAGCTGACTTCGAAGCCGTCGTTCAGCGCGGAGATGGCGTGCATCTCGAACGGCACCTTGCCGGTCCAGCGCACGCGCTCGAAGGTGAAGGCCTTGCTTCCGCTGGAGCCCCAGCCGCGGTTGGTGCCGCCGACGAAGATCGTGCCGTCCTCCCCCTGCCGGATCGGCACGATGCCGGCCTCGAATCCGCTGAGGAAATGAAACACGGCCCCCTGATAGAGGCCATTCACCTTTTCCAAGCAGACCCGTTGCACCTCCGACTTCGTTTGCTCGCCCACGTAGAGCTGCTTTTCCCACGGGCCGAATTTCCCTCCCGTGGTGTCTGCCACGATCCCGGATGGCGAGTGGCCGACTTTCGCGTGCGGGAAGACCACGGCGGGCGGCACGAATTCCGCAATGCGCTTGCGCTCGGTGATGATCCGGGACTTGTCGTTCGGTTCCACCGGACGCTTCCCGATCGCGGTCGTTTCCGCGTAGAACTTGTTTCCCTGCGGGTTGCCTTGGAAGGAGCCCGGCTTGAGCCACTTGAGCGAGGACGACCCGTTCCATGGGCCTTGGTTGTCCGTGTAGAAAACGTCTCCCTCCGCATTGAACCCGATGCCGCCGGGCGAGCGGATTCCGGAGCAGGTGGGGATCATCTCGCCCTTCGGCGTGATGCGCATGCACCACCCGCGCCAGGGAGAATCGGCGGTGAAGGAACCTGTGAGGCAGAAGACGGTCCAGATATTGCCTTCCTTATCCGCGTCCGAGCCGAAGGCGTACTCGTGGTAGTCGCCCTTGATTCCCCAGTCCGAATTGATCGTCTCGAAGACATCGCCGCGCCCGTCGCCATCGCTGTCCTTGATGCGGGTGACTTCCGGACGCTGGGTGAGGTAGAGCCAGCCGTCCTTCCAAAACATGCCGAGCGGTTCGTGCAGGCCTTCCGCGAACTTCTGCCATTTCACCTGCGAAAGATCGCTCCCGTAGGCACCGGTGCAGATCCATAGATCGCCCCGGCGCGAGGTGACCGCGATCTTCTGGTCGGGCATCAGGGCGATGGAGCCGAGCTCCATCACCTCTCCGGCGGGGAGGGGGATCTCCTCCCGGACGTAGAAATCCGATTGCTGCTGGGCATGTGCGATTCCCGCGCAAGCGAGCAGCAGCGTACCGATGGATGAAAAGCGAACCGAAGGTGACATGGGAGTAATGGTGGAGCCGGTAGAAGCAGGACGGAGATTCGGGGAAGAGGAGCGGGAAATCACTTCCACTGGTAGGAGAGGGTGACGGGTTTTCCGGGAGAGAGCGTCACGCCAGCGCCACCGTTCATGGGGAGGAGCTCGCCTCCACTCACCGTGACAATCAACCGGTCATCCATCTGATACGTTCCGTCTTTCCCGCGGACGCCGCTACCCAGCGGGATTTTCACGGTTTCGCCCTGTCCTGTGAGGGTCAGAGTGCGTTGGAGGCCGGGTCGGCCATCTGATGTCGCGGCCTTCCATGAATCGTGCAGGAAATGCGTGCCGATCTGAACCGAGAAGGTGGGATTCCCGGCCGGATCGAGCTTGTAACCCCGGAACCGTGCTTCCTCCGGCAGAGCGGAAGAGCCGCTCAGTTTCACGACATTTTCCCCGGCGGGTGCCTGATTGCCTTGGCCGCGGTCGATCCAATGGCGGGATCCGTCCATGAAATTGCCCGTCCATACCAGGGCCGGCCCCAGCTTGTCCGCGTCGTAGGCGAGATTCACCCCGCCCGGGAATCCGATCCCGATGGCGCGGGGGGATACTCCCTCGATGAAGTTGCGGTAAACCACGGCGCGGCCGTTCTGCGGCAGGATCGGAATCGGCTCTTGTCCTCCAGGCATCGGCGCTTCGGAGAGGCTCTTCCAGCGGGGGATGCCCGGACCCTTCCAAGCCAAGGCGATGCCCTCGTTCCCCTTGTATTCGAAGTATTCGACGCGGATCTTGTGGACACCGGCGGAAAGCTGGATGCCGCCTTCCTTCGCCCGACTGCCGTCCATGGGACCGACACCCTTCACCTCGGCCACCGTCTTGCCATCGATCAGCACGCGCGCGCCGTCGTCGGCATCCAAGCGGAAAGCGAATTCGCCGGTCTCAGACACGGCCAGCTCGCCTTGCCAGACCATGCCGAAATGTTCGACGAAGCCGGCCTTCTTCAGGCTGATCTTGCCGGCATGTTCTTCCTCGATGTTCGCTGCCTTGAGCGTGGAGAAATCCGGAAGCTGCTGCCACTCGCCCGGGTAAACCTGGGAGAGCAGGTTCGCGATCGGCGGGACGGGGGGAGGCAGGGGATGAAGCTTGAGAATCTCGGCGGCCGTCCACGGAGCCTTCCGATCGGTCGTGGCGTCCCGGGTGGCTTTGACGAAATCCGCGGTGACGGCTTCCGCTTTGTTGCCCCAGGACGAACGCGCGTAGGTCAGGATCGCCGCGATCTGGTCGTCCGGCAGCACGCCGCCTTGGGGCGGCATCTCGAGGTTGAATTTGCGGCCGTCCACTTCCACTTCGCCGTGCAGGCCGTGGAGGATGATTTTCACCGCGCGCGCGGGATCCCCCTGCACCCAATCGCTTCCTGCCAAGGGCGGGAACTGCCCGCCGGTGGCCCCCTTGCCATCGGTGCCGTGGCAGGCGGAACAATAGAGGGTGTAAAGCTGGCCGCCATCCTGCGCATGGATCGGCGCGGCGAGGGCGGAGAGGAGGAGGACGGCTCTGAGCATCGTTCCAGAAGAACGTACCCGCGCTCGCTTGCCTATCCCGGGAATGGGGGAATGACAGAGATCTTGGCTCAATCGGGAATCCTCTTCGTCCGGTAGTAGCGCTCCAGCCCCAGGGCGGCACACTCGGCGTACTCGCGGAAGATGGAAGGCCTGGCCTTTTCCGCCACCTCCCGGAGCCCCTCGTAATCGCCCGCCTGGATCCGGGCGTGATCTTCGATCGAATTCATGACGTAGGGCTCGAAGTAAACCACCGGGCAGCGGTAGAGGCGGTTTGCCAGGAGGTTCCGGGCCCAGAGGTAGGGATTTCCGCCGACATTCCGGGAGTTCTTGGCCGCGGGGTCGTAGAGATAGGGCGGCATGCCGGTCTTCTCGACAAAGACGGCGGCCACGCTCTCGGCGAGGCCTCTCTCTTCGCTATGAACCCCTTGCAGCAGCTTCATCAGGAGATCGTGCCGTTGGTCCTCGAGCGCTACCTCCTGGTCGGTATAGCCGCCGTTGAGGATCATGTGGAAGTGGTTGCCGGGGACGAGCGTGGGGTTGTTCGGGTCTCCCCAGGCGTCGGCATTGAAGTGGAGGCACAGGACGATGTCCGGCCGGATCGACTCGTTCACCAGCGCGGCGCGGGCGCGGATCTCCGCGGTGCGGTAGAATAGCCGCTCCGCCAGTTTCGCAATATCGCCTCCGGCGGCGCTTTGCCCGGCTTCTTCCCGGAGCATCCCCGGCCGGATCTTGGTCACCGGTTCCGTCGTGGTCCGGACCATCGAGACGGTCGCGCCTAGCGCCTCGAGCCGCGGCTTCAGCAGCAGGGCCACTTTCAGGGTCATGTCCCCCTCTTGGACCGCCCCGCTGCCCGGAATCTGGAACCAGCGCTCCTCCATTTTCCCCCAGCGGCCGCCGATGTGGCCGGGGTCGATGGCAATTGTCAGGCCCGCCAGCGGGAAATCCGGGGGCGC
>CBIHMP010000281.1:0-5294 GCA_966211015.1 uncultured Luteolibacter sp.
GCCGACAGAGTCAGCATCGCCGCCACGAAAGGATATTTCATGAGCGGGGACTAGCATGATTCCCCCTTTGCGGGAAGCCTGAAGAGTCAGGGAATGTGAAGGAAACGGGACAGCCGGAAAAATGCGCAGCTGCTCGCGGATGGGGCCTTCTTTCGCCGCCGCCATCGCCATCCCTCCCAAGCCGCCGATGATCTTGACGCCCCCCCCAGGCCAAGCCGGCGCGGTCCAGGAAAAGCAAATACCTCGAGATGAACCCGAAGCCCCACCAGCAGATTGCAAACGTAGCGGCCGCTGCCGCCAAAAGCAGGAAACCCGTCCGCAGATGTGGCGAATAGTCCGCCTGGATCGCCCCGACGCGCCCGGATCGGGAAATCGTCCGCCCGTTCTTCCTCACAACTTGTCCGAGAGCGACAACACCTTCACCGGCATCCGGCTGTTCTTGCCATCCGCCGCGTAGATCACGAACTGCTGGCGGGAGCCCGGGAGCTTCTCTACCTGGGTGGACAAGCACGGCTTCAGCCCCCCTTCGGGGGCCGGATACTGGATGCTCAGCTCCAGCGTGCGGGCTCCCTGCGGCAGGCGCCGGACCATCGAGGCCGCGGGATTGAGCTTCAGCTTCTCCGCTCCCCAGACGATCCCCATCGGCTTGGCGGTCACGTTGACGAAGAGGAAGTCACCTTCCTTCGTGTCGTCCGCTACTGAGATCACGCGGGGCTGGTACCAGTCCTTCCCGCCGCGCCAGACGAGAGCAAGGGTCGATTTTCCCTTGGAGAGAGGGATATCCAGCCAGGCCCCGCCTCCTTCCAGCTTCGCGTCGATCTTCCGGTTCTCCGGCAGAGGAAAGGTCAGCACCGGGGACAGGTAGCCGAGGCGGAGCCGCATCGGCAGCTTCACCGGTTGCTCGCCTTCCTTCGGCTTCGTGGAAAGCTCGATGTTCCGTGGCGGGATGGTCCCCTCCTCCGCGGGCACCTCGTAGCGGATCCCGTCGCGGATCTCCTGGATAAAGGGCGGCGGATCACCCAGCGGGAGAATCCTCAACGAATGCTTCACGGATTCTTCCTGCGAGAAAAGGGTGCCGGAAAGAACGAGCAGCAAGGACAAGCAGTGCTTCATGGAGCTTCGCGTAGGGGAAATCCCGGAGCGTTACATGAACGTCAAAGTGACGTTCTCGCCTCATTCCCTGCCCGTATGTTTCCCCATGTGTCGGCTGCGTTACATTGCGCTCTGATGCAGATCCTTTTCGTGTCTCATCTGTAACTCTTGTTTCATGGCCAGCCGGACCGCTTGTCATACGGTCCGCGCCGCATGAAAAATTCATCCGCGTGTCTCGCCACGCTCTTCGCATTCGCGACTCCCGGGTTGGTCTCCGGGTTGGAACACGCCAGCCTGGAGGTGGTCCAGCTCAATGCCACCAATAACAACCAGACCCACATCGAACCCTCCACCGCGGTGACGATCATGCCGGGTGCCACGCCGGGGGTGAGGATACGCGGTAGCAACCGGGGCGATGTGGACATGGCCTTCACTCCCAACCACGCCGAGGACCCGAACAAAGGCGTGATGATCACCTCCGTGATCAACAACGGCCGCAACAATGTCGGCGGCGGCGGTCCGGACGGCATCACCTACGCCACCAGTCACGCGGAAATCTCCGGCGGCTTCTACCTCCCCACCCAGGCCGCCTCGGGCGGTGTCGAGCCCGACGGCGGCGAGTTCAATATCGATGTCGCCGTCGCCTGGTTCCCCTACTCGGAGGGCTGGCTCGGCGGTCACGCGAAGAATTCCGCCAACGGCGGCGCCCTTACGACCCTCTACAGCAACCCGCTCATCCGCGCCGGTGAAGGGATGGAATTCGTGGATCATCGTGCCACCGATC
Source organism: uncultured Luteolibacter sp. (assembly GCA_966211015.1). Lineage (GTDB taxonomy): Bacteria > Verrucomicrobiota > Verrucomicrobiia > Verrucomicrobiales > Akkermansiaceae > Haloferula. Next base: position 1,877 of record CBIHMP010000281.1, read on the forward strand.
CGGGGATCGCTACCCTGGACCTGCGCGGCCTGGAATCCCACGGCGTACCCGCCACCTCCGCCAATGGCGTGATCCTCACCATCGGCGGCAAGAACGAGGACAACTATGCGATGTCCCGCGACAATGCCGACGGAACCTTTTCCCTGACCGTGAAGGACAACGGCACCACCGGCGCCAGCTCCGAGCAGGACGGCGTCGCCTTTGTCTATGTGCCGATCGCCGCCGTAGGCAGCGGCTACGTGAGAGCCGTGGGCCGCATCCAGAGCGATGCGAGCGCGGAAGTCTCCGGCGGCGACTTCACCGTCACCAAGGAAGGCACCGGCCGGTGGCTTCTCAAGATCGAGGGCCAAACGGAAGCAAGCGGCACGCTTATCGTGTCCGCCGACGGTGGCCGCGGCTTGCCTGCCCTGGACCCCGCACCGAATACCTTGGACAACATCGTCAGCTACGAGTGGAGCCCGGCCGACGGCGGCTGGATCATTGAAAGCCGGGACCTTGACCAGACCGTGGACACCGTCATGGCGCTCTCCCCCGCCCTGGAAGACGGCGCTACGCCGGATGAAGATATGTTCAGCTTCGTCTTCCTCGCCGACGAGCCGGTGGTCGCGCTGACCAGCATGCCCTTCGAGGTAGGCGTGTCCGCCACGTTGCCGCAGGTCATCTCCGCGGCACCCACCGGCCAGCCCCCGGGAAGCGTGCAGCAGGTGGAGTTCTTTGTGAACGGCCAGCCCATCGGCACGGATAGCAGCGCCCCTTATCAGGTCGGCCACACCTTCTCCACCCCCGGCTACTACCAGGTGGAAGCTCGCGCCACCCTGCAGGGCGGCACCGTGGTCCGCAGCGTGCTACGGGAGGTGCGCGCGGAAGCCCTCACCCCCGTGCCCGTCATGCCCGGCTACTCCGCCGCCATCCTGGACGGCGGCGATGCCGAAGTAAACGTGGAGAGCCCCGCATCCGCCAACCCTGCCTGGGCCTACGCGTTGAATACCCCGGCCCCGGATGCCTTCACCACGCCCGGCAATGTTTCCGGCGAGCCTGCCCTCTCCGTGAACGGCCTGCCCCTGGCATTCAATTCCGGCGTCCTGCTTGCCACGAACTACGCGGGAAACAACTTCGGCGACACCAGCACCCGCGGTTCGATCGACAATATCCTCGCCCCCCGCAACGAAGCCGGGAACTACGCCCTCGGCGTGCGCGATACGCTCCAGGGCTCGGGCGCGGATCCTACCTTGCAACCGGAATCCGGCCGCTTCGCGCTCGGCTTCTTCCCCTATGCGGACGGCTGGATCGGCGCTCATATCGGCACCGATCTGCAAGTGATCGACGGGAGCTCGAATCTCCCCGCCGGCATCACCTTCACCAATCCGGGCGCGGGCATCTATAACATCTTCGGCTTGCCGAAGGATGGCAACCTCATCGCCTTCACCTCCGGAGCGGATTCCGACAACGTCGCCACCACCGCGGAAAAAGGAGGCGAGTGGGTCGTCCAGAGCCGTGACAACAGCCAGGACCCCGAAAACAGCGCCTTCTCCTTCCTCTTCATTCCGAAGGAATCGCGCCAGGTCCTCAGCGGCAAGGTGGCCAACGACGCCACGCTGACCCCATTGAATGACGGTCTGCAGGCCGTGGGAGCCACCTGCACCGCCGCGGGTAGCATCTATGAAATCCAGTTTGGTGATGGAAACACCATCAATCCCTCGACTGCCGCACTCTTCCTCGCCGGGGATTCGGACGCGGGCAACGGCTTCGACAACGTGTATTCCTACAACGCTGCGGGAAATAAATTCGTCGTGTTCTCCCACGACATGCCGGGTCTCGCCGGCAGCGCCCAGACCGGCGGCTTCCGTTTCCTGGCAGTACCCTTCAGCCCGGTTCAGGTAAGCGGGCAGGACGTGGAGCTCACCACCGTGAAGAGCTCGGCAAAGGAGCGTAGCGCGGATAACACCCTTGAATTCCGCCTAACCCGCTTCACCGGCTTCGACAGCCCCCTCACGGTGAACTACACGGTGAGCGGAACCGCAAATAGCGGGGATTACCAACCGCTGCCGCTCACCGCCACCTTCGCCGCGGGCGAGCCCACTGCCACGATCATCGTCACGCTCATCGACGACACCGAGTTCGAGCTTGAAGAAACCTTCGGCATCGAGCTCCAGCCGGGCACCGGTTACAGCCTGGGAATCTCCACTTCCGGCTCCGGCATCATCCGCAATGCAGACTCGCTTGCCCCGGTGACCACGCTGACCTTCCAGAACGGCCTGAACGGCTACGCCGGCACCTTCTCCATGAGCATCGGGAAAAGCCATAACCGCAGCCTGGTGCCCCGCGTGGATGAAAACGGCCAGCCGGTCCTCGATGGCTCGGGGAAGCCGATCTTCGACGAGGTCTTCGGCGATCCCATTTATGGCAAGACCCTCGGCTCCGTTTCCTCTACCCTCGGCTTGGACGGTTATCCGGGCAACGAGCACGCCACTGATCCGGCGCAGGACAGCCCGGACTACAACGTGATCGTGCGCTTCGACGACCTCTTCGGCAACGGCCCGGGCCAAATTCCGCCGGGTGCCAAGATCGCCAAAGCCGAACTCTTCCTGACCACCCACAATGGCGGCAACTCGCAATCCGGCGGCCCCTTCGTCGTGGACCGCCTGATCGAGCCGGTGGACGAGAACACCACCTACGGATCGATCGACAATCCCGACCCGGGCTTCGAGGGGGTGCGGAATATCTCCACCGGCTTCCCCGTCGCGGGTTTCGGCTCGATGTCGATCAACGAGACGCTGGCGGCGGACGTCAGCGAGATCGTGCGCTCATGGGCGGAGACCCCTGCGACAACCCCGGCCTACGGCCTCTCGGTTTACGCCGGTGGCACCACGGACGGTTGGACGATCTGCTCCCAGGCCCACGCGAACATGGCCAGCCGTCCGCGCTTGGTCGTGTCCTACGTGCCACAGCAGACGAAGACCTACACCTTCCTGGCCGATAAGTCCGCCCGCGTCGTTGGCGGCAACAGCACGGAAGACGGTAGCCTCATCCACTTCGCTTTCATCGACCTGACTTCGACCAACCAGACCGCGGAGGCTCTGATGCGCTTCCCGGTAGAATTCGGCGATCTGGAAGGCCAGATCCCCGCGGGCGAGGAAATCGTGCGCGCGGAGCTGGTGCTCTCCACCGCCACCCCGCTGGAGGGCGGCAGCGGCGATGCCCACTCCCCCGGCCCTGTCTCGATCCACCGGATGTACACCGATTGGCAGGTTGATACCACTTATCCGCAGGGTCCGGTGCCCGGCGTGGACTTCGGCAGCTCCATCAGCACCGCCAGCGGCCTGGGCCAGGGCGCGATCACCTACTTCGACGTCACCGACGCCGTGCAGGCTTGGAAACACGGCCAGGACAACCTCGGCCTGAACATCAAGCCGCAGAC
>CBIHMP010000282.1:0-5290 GCA_966211015.1 uncultured Luteolibacter sp.
ATCCAGAGCAGCACCAACCTGAGCCTCTGGACGGACGAGACCGCCACGGTGGATAATTCCAGCGTCATCTCCCTCAGTGCTCCGGTGGGCAGCGGCAAGAAGTTCCACCGCCTCGTGGTGAGCTATTCCGCTTTCTGAGAGACGCTCACGGGATCGGGACGGTCGCTCCGCAAGGGCGGCCGTCCCTTTGTCGGAGCATCCGGCCCGCCTTTGGCCACTGCGACGAATCCGCCACTTGCCCCGCCCGGGTGGAGCCGCTCAGGCCACGGAAACGTTACATCCCGATGCTTCGGTTTTAAGGACAATTGCTGATTATCTCTTTCTCGACACGCCATGTTACCACGTCACACGAAGCTCTCGTCCACGGAGCGGGGATTTGCTTTGGTCGCCACGCTCCTGATCGTTCCCCTGCTCGCCATCCTCGCTGTCGGATTGCTCGGCCTCTCCTCCATCGAGATGCGGAAATCCTCGGCTCAGACCGCACGGATGCAGGCGCAGGCAAATGCCCGCTTGGCTCTGGGCCTGGCGATCAGCCAGCTCCAGAAGCAACTCGGCCCGGACCAGCGTGTGAGCGCGGACTCCCGCATCCTCGAGGGAAACTCTTCCGGCAACTCGGGCTTGAAGCAACCGCACTGGGTGAACGTCTGGCGCACCACGCGCGAGGACGGCCAGCCCTACATCACGCGCGACGCCGAGAACGGCGGCCTCAGCGACAGCCGCAACGGCGGATGGGACGCCGGCGACGAACGCATCGCCTGCCTTGTCAGCGGAAATGAAAGCGAGATGGTGTACTACGACGGCAGCAGCTCGAGCGTGCCGGAGGCTGAAGACATGATCGAACTGGTCGGCGAGGGAAGCGTCGGCGACAAGAGCGACAATGACCGGGTGAGCGCGCCGCGGGTGGATCTCCTGGAGCGGGAAACGATCACAGGTTCCTATGCCTGGTGGGTCGGGGACCTTGGCATCCGCGCGAATGTCGCCACCCCCGACGCCTCCCGGGAGAGTAATGCCCGCTTCGCCGAAATACGGTCCAGCCTCCTGTCCCAGGACGCCTCCTTGAGCGGGATGGAAAAGCAACCGGACCTGGCCAACGACGCCCGTTCAAAGACGGTTTCCCACGGACAGATCGCCTTGGCTTCCGGCGACGAGGAGACGGCCAAGACTCATTTCCACGATCTCACTACCGACTCCCTCGGTCTATTGGTGGATGTCAGGGATGGTGGTCTGAAGAAGGATCTCACGGCATTCCTGAATAGCAGCGGCGGGATCGACGATGCCGGGTCGGGAGATTCCCTCTCCCTCGGAGTAAGCGATTCCGACAATCTGGTAGGTCCCCGCAATTCCAAAGCGGACTCCATGTCGGCCAATCCGGGGCAGGCCGCGCGCTTCTCGCAGGTCTCGCCGGATTTCGGACTGCTGCGGGATTGGGCGCAGCGCTCCGGGGACGCCACCTATGGAGCGAATTACAGCACCGCCGCCGATTTCGGCGAACCCGCCAACCGCGGCGGCAGCGGCGTGCTGTCCCGCGCCGTCGCTTACAAGGACCGCTCGGTGACGGACCTGAAGCCTGTACTGGTGGAGGGCTCCCTCTACTATAACCTCAGTTTCTACGATACAAAGATCCCCGGCAGCGCCACCCCTTACGGCCTGCGGCTTCATCTCTATCCCCGCGTGGTCCTGTGGAATCCTTACAACTTCGACATGAAGTTGGACGCCTCCATGATCAACTTCCACATGAACGGGAAGAAATGGGTGGAAATCGAGCTTCCCGACACCGCGCCGGAAAAGAAGCAGATCTTCCGCATGCATTGGGGGGAGATGGATCCGAACAAAAGTGCCAGCGGCGGTCATAATCAAGGCAAGCTCTACTTCAAACTGAACGGTGCCACCTTGGGCCCCGGCGAGACGCTCGTGTGGTCTCCGGCAGCGAATCAGCCGTATGAACAATTCACGTTCTCGCAGAACATCCTCTCGCCAACCGTTTCCCCCTCTCCCCTGCGCAGCTTTTACCAGGATTCCCGGCTCGACGACGGGCATCCCCTTTTCAAGATCTGGCCGGCGGAACGCCGTCCTCCTCCGCACCGCAAGGACGAGAGGCTCCCGGCAAGACCGCTCGGCTGGCGGGAATACGTGCTGCCGGACAACGGCGGCAACGTCCAGTCGGGGAATCACACCCAGGCCGACGACTACCTCATAATCTGGAAGCCGATCCAAGGCGGCTCGTCCCAGGTCAATTCCAAGACCTTCGCCGCCCTGCCCCTGGGGCGCTACGCATCGTGCTCCTGGCAATTCGGAGATGAGGACGAGATGCCGGTTTCCTGGAGCGAGCGCGATCTGGTGGCGCCTTTCCCGGAATCCACCGATAATTTCTCGGTTTCCATGGAACCGGACCGGCGCACCCGGGATGGCTTCCGCCTCCGCTGGTTCGAGGAGACGGAGTCGAACCGCGTGGGGTCCGGAAACCTCGCCAGCACCCCGCACCTCGAGAGCTCTCCCTTGGGAAATTGGAACATGCGCGCTTCCTACGCCTTCCGGAATCCTTTCGACAACGTCACGGACAAGGCCCCGAACTTCTTCGGGATCTACACGCGGGACCTCTTCGATGGCGAGGTGAGTTTCAGCCGGATCAATCCCCGCTACAAGGACGGCAAGAACCATGGCGATCCTTTCGGCCAGCCGATCCGGTTCGATTCACCGCGCATCCTTTTCGACATCCCCCGCGCCGGCACGGAGATCGCCTCTTTGGGAGCCTTCCAGCACGCCAGCATGTCGGAATTCATCTGGCACCCCACCTACGCGATCGGGAACTCCATCGCCGATCCCCGCATCGAGCTGGACCGCACGGAACCCCGCCGCACGGATAGCAAGAACCGCGACAAGGGCGGCTGGAACGGCGACACCATCGGCTGGACCGATGACGGCCGTTCGAATTCCAACGGCAATGCGAGCGTGCCGCGCGAGGACAGCTGGGCCAACGGCGCACGCGGCATCCTCGAACAGTCGGCGATCAATCAGACCTTGATTTACGACCTCAGCTACGAGTTGAACCACTCGCTGTGGGACGAGTTTTTCCTCTCCAGCGGCAGTCCCGCGGACAAGGCCTCTTTTGCCCGGGATCCCGCCAAGTCGCCCCTGCCGAACGGGCGCATGCAGATCTTCTCGGGAACCGGCGGGAGCGCGGAAGCGGACATCCTGGATTTCCATCGCGCGGCTTCCAAGCTCGCGGTGGACGGTGCCTTCAACGTGAACTCCACCAGTGTCCCGGCGTGGGAGGCGATGCTGCTCTCGAGTATCTGCAGCCTGTTCGTGGACACCTGGGTCGCCTTCCCCCGTATCCTCGGCTTGCAGGAACGCGATTGGAACGGCGGGGATCCTCAAGGCGAGGGTGCCTGGGCCGGCCAGCGGACCCTTTCCCGGTCGGAAGTCCGTTCCCTGGCGGAGGAAATCGTACGCGAAGTGAAAACGCGCGGCCCCTTCCTTTCCCTCTCCGACTTCGTCAACCGCCGCCTGAGCACTGGCGAAACCGGCAAAAAAGGTGCATTGCAGGCGGCCATCGACCGCGCGGGAATCAACTCGTCTTTCGAGCAGCGCTACCCCCTGAACAACCGGGAATCCCTGCCCGACTATCAGCACGTGGACCATATCGCGGACCCGACCCGTATGGAGCAAACGAACATGCCCTCCACCATGGCTTGGGGAGCGCTAGGTTTCATCACGCAGGCGGACATGCTCCAATTCCTGGGGCCTGCTCTTTCCGCCCGCTCGGACAGCTTCGTGGTCCGTGCCTATGGAAGCTGCAAGGCACCCGGCGGCACACTGGAGGCCGAAGTATGGTGCGAGGCGGTGGTGCAGCGCACGCCCGCTCCGCTCGCCCCGGATCAGCTGGGCCTGAACCCCGAGAAAGACGGCGCGGGAGCCGCCTTTGGCAGGCGCTTTGAAGTGAAGAGCTTCCGTTGGCTGAGGCGGGAAGAGGTTTGAGGCCGATGACGTCATGCCAGCCAGGCACCGCGTGCCCGGCATCTTCTGCCGCTCCGCCGCGCCCCCGTAACGCAATGCATGAACGGAGTTGGATAGATGCCTCTGTGGCCCGGCGTATCGCCTTGCGGGTCGATGCGAGGGATTCCGTTCTATCTGCTGGCGATGCTGTCGGGCTTCTTGCCCGCTCAGGAGGCTGTGCCCGCGGGAGATGCCATTTACTCGCAGTACTGCGCGTCCTGCCACGGGAAGAATGGCGAGGGCGTGGAGGACGAGTGCGCCGAGCCGCTCCAGGGTGAGCGTTCCTTGCAGTCCCTCGCCCGCTACATCGACAAGCGGATGCCGGAGGATGACCCGGATCTGCTGGATGCGGAGGAATCCCGGCGGGTGGCGGATTACATCATGGGCGCTTTTTATTCGCCCGAGGCCCGGGCAAGGAACAGCCCACCCCCGAAAAGGGCGGTCGCGCGCCTGACGAACCGGCAATACCGGGAGTCGATCGCGGATCTGCTGGGAAGCTTCGACAAAATCACCCCGCCGGGCGAAGGCCACGGCTTGAAGGCCCAATACTTCCAGTCGGACGGGATGAATAAAAAGGCCCGCAAGGTGCTGGACCGGGAGGACCGGCATCTGGACTTCGATTTCGCCGAGGGATCGCCGGCCGAAGGGATCCCCCCGGATCAATTTTCCATTGCTTGGAGCGGCTCTCTAATTGCGCCGGCCACCGGTTGGTACGAGTTCCGCCTCAGCACGCCGAACGGTGCCAGGCTGTATCTCAACGGCGAGCAGCAGGACGGCGACGGCAACTTCCGGGACGATAGCAGCGCCAAACGCCAGACGGCCCTGATCGACGAATGGGTGAGTTCCGGCAGCGAGGTGCGTGTGAAGGCAGCACGGGTCTTCCTGCTGGGAGGGCGCAGCTATTCTTTCCGGCTCGACTACTTCAAGTTCCAGGAAAAGCGCGGCATGGTGAAGCTGGAGTGGAAGCAACCCCGCGCCGATTGGGCCGTTCTCTGCGCCCCTCATCTCTCCCCCGCGGGAGCCGCGCACGTGGCGGTGGCGAGCACTGTTTTCCCGCCCGACGATGCTAGCGAAGGCTACGAGCGCGGGACGGAGATTTCAAAGGCCTGGCACGAGGCGACCACCGCTGCGGCGATCGAAGTATCCAATCAGGTGGTCGGCCGCCTGGAGCGCCTGAGCGGTGTGAAGGACGATGCGCCGGATCGCGTTCCGCGGCTGAAGGATTTTTGCGCGACCTTTGCAGAAAGGGCGTTCCGCCGTCCACTCGCGCCTGAACTCCGCCAGGTCTATGTGG
>CBIHMP010000283.1:0-5274 GCA_966211015.1 uncultured Luteolibacter sp.
GCATGCTCCCTCCCTGCCCCGGTTGTGGTTTCTCCATTCAAAGGCCTTCTGGCTGGGGCTGCTGGTGACAGGGTTCCTTGTCTGGCTGACGATCGATTCGCACATCAATACCTCCCTCATCCGGACCATCCACCGCGGCTCATGGAAGGACTGGTCATCTGAAAACACCATCCGGGGAGGGGTTCCGGACGAGTCCGGCTCGTGGATGCTGGGGCTCTCTGCCGGCGCGGTCGGTGCCACATGGCTGGATGAGCTGGCCGCGAATTGCAGTTATGTGGGCACCGACGAACGGGGAAAAGCGGATCCCCGGCTTCGCAAGGTCTGGCTTCCGGAACTCGAAAACCGGAAGGATCCGGTCATGCGGGTGCGCGGAGCCTACCTCCCCACCTGGCTCTTCCTGGTCGCCTGGCTGGGAATCTGGGTGCGGCTGCTTGCGAGATCGAGAAACAGGCACAGCTCCTACCTCTCCCCGAAAGCTTCCCCGGCTCCCTGAGCCTTCGCACTTGCCACCCTGCCCCCCGGTTTTCACAGTCCGCCCCGTTCATGAGCGACGCCCACTCTTCTCCGCATCAGGTCTGCATTGCCGGGACCGGCAGCTATGTGCCCGAGAGGATCCTCACGAACGCCGAGCTCGAAAAGATCGTCGAGACTTCCGACGAGTGGATTGTCGCCCGGACGGGCATCCGGGAGCGCCGGGTCGCCGCCGAGGGTGAATTCACCTCCCACATGGCGGCGAAGGCCGGGCAGCGGGCTCTGGAACAAGCGGGACTGGAAGCTTCCGAAGTGGAGCTGATCATCGTGGCAACCATCACGCCCGATACCCTGACGCCCGCCACCGCCTGCTATGTGCAGCAGCAGATCGGTGCCCTGGGGGCCGTGGCTTTCGATATTTCCGCCGCCTGCTCGGGATTCCTCTATGCGATGAAAATCGCGAAGCGCCTGATCTCGGACGGTGCCTTCAAGAACGCGCTGATCATCGGTGCGGAAAAGCTCTCCTCGTTCATCAATTGGGAGGACCGCACGACCTGCGTTCTTTTCGGCGACGGAGCCGGAGCCGCGGTGCTGCGGCGGGCCGCGCCGGAGGAAGGCTCGATTGTCGCGACCGAGATGGGCACCGACGGGCGACTGACCCACCTGCTGAACATCCCCGGCGGCGGCTCGGCCTGCCCGATCACGAAGGATAATGCCGACCAGCGCTTGGCGAGCCTGTCGATGATGGGCAAGGAAGTCTTCAAACACGCGGTGAACCGGATGAAGGAATCCGCCGAGCTCGTCATCGAGCGGGCGGGCCTGAAAGCGGAGGACATCGCGCTGGTGGTGCCGCACCAGGCGAATCTACGGATCATCGATGCCATCGCGGACCGCCTCGCCGTCCCGCGGGAGCGGGTCTTCGTCAATCTCGAGAAATACGGGAATACCTCCGCTGCCGCCGTCGCGATCGCCCTGGATGAAGCGAATCGTTCCGGCGCGATCAAGCGCGGGGATCATGTGGTCCTGGTGGTTTTCGGCGCGGGGCTGACCTGGGCCGCCGCCGCGGTGAGATGGTGAAGGCCGGATGCGGGACAGGCGCGTTTCCTGCTTTCGCGGGGCGCGTCACGACGCTTTACGAGGGGAAAGGCAGCTCCTAGCGTCCGTTTCAAGCTCCGTAAAACACCACTGCATGTCCCATCGTACCGCTCCCGTCGATACCGACCGGATGCCGCCCGGCATCCCCTACATCATCTCGAACGAAGCCGCGGAGCGATTCTCCTTCTACGGGATGCGGACCATCCTGGTGATCTTCATGGCGAAGTATCTCTGGCTGATGGATGGCAAGGGCGGGACCCCGATGAGCAATGCGGAGGCGACGGAGCACTACCACTCCTTCGCGGCGTGGGTCTATTTCACGCCGCTCTTCGGCGCCCTCCTCAGTGATATTTTCCTAGGGAAGTACCGGACCATCATCGTCCTTTCCGTCGTTTACTGCCTCGGGCATGCCGCCCTGGCATGCATGGGGATGTTCGGTCAGTCGCAGTGGTGGCTCTTCGCGGGGCTCGCGCTGATCTGCCTGGGCTCCGGCGGCATCAAGCCCTGCGTTTCCGCCCACGTGGGGGATCAATTCGGCTCGCGGAACTCCCACCTGATCACGCGGATCTACAATTGGTTCTACTTCTCCATCAATCTCGGCTCCTTCGTCTCGACGCTGCTCACGCCGTGGCTGCTGCAATGGTACGGGCCGCACTGGGCCTTCGGCGTGCCCGGGGTGCTGATGGCGATCGCGACCGTGCTTTTCTGGATGGGGCGGAACAAGTTCGTCCACGTTCCCGCAGGCGGGCTCAAGTTCTTCCGCGAGCTCTTCTCACGGGAGGGCCTGTTCGCGCTGGCCAAGCTGATCCCGCTCTTCCTTTTCATCGCCGCCTTTTGGGCGCTTTACGATCAAACGGGATCCTCATGGGTCTTCCAAGCCGCGCAGATGGATCGGAATTTCCTGGGGACCACTTGGCTGGAGTCCCAGATCCAGGCGGTCAATCCGATCCTGATCCTGACCTTCATCCCGCTTTTCACCTTCGCGGTGTACCCCGCGATCGGCCGCGTCTTCCGCCTGACGCCGCTGCGGAAGATCGGCATCGGCTTCGTGCTGATGGTGGCGACTTTCGGCCTTTCGGCGCTCATCCAGACATGGATCGACGGCGGAGGGAAACCGTCCATCGGCTGGCAGTTCCTCGCTTACGCGCTCATCACGGCATCGGAGATCATGGTCTCCATCGTCGGGCTGGAGTTCGCCTACACGCAGGCGCCGAAGAACATGAAGTCGATGATCATGTCCCTCTATTTGCTGTCGGTATTCGTGGGGAACATGCTCACCTCGCGGATCAATCACCACATCCAGATTCCCAGCGCGGCCGCGGAGCAACTGGACGCCGCGATCGCGAGCCTGCCGGCCGGATGGCAAAGGGACCCACGCACCGTGATCCTCGGCGGCTACGACGGCGTCACCGGCAACGAGGACGACTTCATCGCGAGGCTCGAGAGCGGTGCCATGGATGAACTGGAGATCCCGGGACAGGCTGCATACCAGCGGGCGGCAGGCACCGTGCAAAGCGCTGCACGCGAGGCGGGCGACCGGCTCGATTCCACGGCCGAAATCGGGGATCTGGGCAAGGACGCGTGGGGCAATGCGATCCGCTACGAAATCATCGACGCGGGTTCATTCCGCATCATGAGCGACGGCCCCGACCGCACCCCCGGCACCCGATGGGACCAAGGGCTGACCGTCACGATCCAGAAGCCTGCCGCAACCGAGGAGGATCGCTCCTGGCTTGCCCGGCGCAAGGCGGCGCTGGGACTCCAGGAAGCCAAGGCGGTCACCGAAACGACTTACACGGCGAAGGCGTTCTCCGGCGGGCAAACCAAACTGGAGGGAGCGGAGTATTTCAAGTTCTTCACCTGGCTGATGCTCGGCACGACGGTGCTGTATATTCCCTTCGCCCTCGCCTACCGGCCGAAGACCTACTTGCAAGACTGACGGACGGGGCCTTATCACCTGCGCGCGTGCTGACCGATTCCCACTGCCACCTCGCGAGTCACAAGTTCGATCGCGAGGAAATTTCCACGCTCATCGCCCGTGCCCGCGAAGCAGGGGTGACACGGATGGTCAGCCTGGTGACGGGGCTCGATGATCTGCAGGCCAATCTGGAGATCGCCCGTATCCATCCGGAGGTCGCCGTCTGCATCGGCATCCACCCCTGCGAAGTTCACGAGGCACCGGACGATGCCATCGGCCATCTGCGCCCGCATGCCTCCGATCCGAGCGTGTGCGGGATCGGCGAGACCGGCTTGGACTACTACCACCCGGCTCCGGAGGGATGGGACGAGGAAAGCTTCCGCAACCGGCAGCGCGCGTTCCTCGACGCGCACTTCGAACTCGCGCGGGAAGCCGGCCTGAACGTGGTGATCCACACGCGCGACAAGAGCGGCGACGCCTCCTTCCGCGATGCCCTCGCTATCTATAAGAGGCACGCGGAAAAGGTGCGCGCCGTCTTCCACTGCTTCATCGGCCCGGAAGAGAATGCCCGTGAAGTGCTTGCCCTCGGCGGTCTGGTGTCTTTCGGCGGGGTGATCACCTTCAAGAATGCGCCGGAGGTACTTGCCGTGGCGGCGGCCCTGCCCGACGGAAGCTTCATGCTGGAGACCGACTCGCCCTACCTCGCCCCGATGCCGCATCGCGGAAAGCGCAACGAACCCGCCTACGTCCGGCACGTCGCCGAACATCTCGCAACCGCCCGTGACGAGTCTCTGGATCGATTGGCTGCGGCGACGACGGCGAACGCATTGGACTTCTTCCGATTCCCGCGTTGATTCGTTCCGGCACAATTGAACGAACCTGCTTCGCTGTTTCGTTTTCCACCCGGCGCGTCGGTGCTTTCCAAGCTCGCCGCCGCTTGTTAATCCTGCCAAGCCAAATCCATGAGTCCGACACGCTACCTCGTCCTCGCAACCGCCGCCGCCACCCTTTCCTCCTGCTCGTTCTTCAAGAAGGGCGAAGAGAACTACGACACCGCCGGCGGAGAAGCGGGCTACGATACTTCAAATCCGTACGGTGTGCCGGGTGAAGGCTCCGCCGAGTCCGTGCCCTATCAACCGGTCAACCCTCCTGCCGATAATCCCACCTATTCCCAGGCAGCCTACGAAGAAAGCGGTGCAGGTGCCGCGGGCGCGACCCCCGTGGCTCCGGAAGCCTCCACTCCTGCAGCCGCCAGCACCACCCACACCGTGGTGCGCGGAGATACCCTTAGCGGCATCGCCCGCTCCTATGGCACAAGCGCCGCCGCGATCAAGCAGGCCAACGGCATGACCAGCGACACGGTGGTGCTTGGCAAGCAGCTCGTCATTCCCGGCTCGTCCGGCCCCGTCGCCAGATCGGTGCCCGCCGCCGGCGGAAAAACTCACCAGGTGGTGGCAGGCGACACGCTCGCGAAGATCAGCCGTAAATACGGAGTGAGCATCGAAGCCGTGAAGCAAGCCAACGGCATGAAGTCCGACACCGTGGTGCTCGGCTCGAAGCTGCGCATCCCTTGACCCTCATGTCGCTCTCCGGAACGCTCCGAACCGCGGTGCTGCTGCTAGGTACCATCGCGGCCGTCGCGCAGGAACCGGAGGCGAAGCTGGAAGGGGATGGGCTTGATTCCCTCCCCCCGAAGAAGGCCGCGCTCGAACGCATGCTGTCCGAGCGCGGTACTCCGGCGGAACTGGAAGCCGCGATTGCCAGGGCGCGCGGACTCGGTGCCGGGGAAC
>CBIHMP010000284.1:0-5252 GCA_966211015.1 uncultured Luteolibacter sp.
TCCGAGAGGTGGTCCTGGTGCAGTTCGGTCAGGATTTCCTCCACCGCGCGGTCCAGACGGTCCATTGAGACGGGGCGTTTCTCGCAGGCCTTGATCATGCCGCTGATGATCTTCTCGCGGTGAATGGCTTCGCGCGTGCCGTCCCGTTTCACCACCCGCAGTTCCGTGCGCTCGATCTGCTCGTAGGTGGTGTAGCGGTACGTGCAGCCGAGGCACTCCCGCCGGCGCCGGATGGTGGTGCCATCCTTCGACATCCGGGAGTCGAGCACCTTGTCCTTGAATGAGCCGCATTGCACGCACCGCATGAAGAGTCGAAAAAACGATGAGGGAGAGCATAGGATACCACAGGTGGCCCCGTCAATTTGAAAACTATGCCAGATTTAGTGGAAGAGCCCCGATCTTCCGGGTTTCTTGAGGGATGTTTTTGGAGTTCCGGCACCATGCTCCCGGAAGACGCGGCGAGGCTAAAAAAAAGCAGCCGCGCGGGAGGATCCGGCGTCTCGGGGAAGGCAAGCCGCCGGAGCATCCACCGCGAATTTTCCGCACGGCGGATCTTCTGTCGTCCCCTCTGCCTTTTCTCCCTCGTGAAACCATCAAGTTTTCCCAATCAATCACCGGCAAGAAGGACGGGGCCGGAGCCGCTTTCTTGTGGCCAGCAAGGGCGGGACCTGTTAGACGACCTGGGAACCCCCGGGCATGATGACGGAAGACGAAGCGACGAAGCTGGTAGAGTTGAAGGTGATGCAACTGGACTCCGTGCAGATGATCGGCATCATCTGGTGGGTGGTGTCCTGCGCCCTGTCCTTCGCGATTATCGGAGGCGTGTGGAAAAACGGTGCCGTGCTGGCGCAGAGCCCGATCCTCAAGCCCCTGTGCCGCGCCGTGGCGGTCTTCTTCGTGGCGATCGTCAGCTTCGGGTCCTTCATGGTGGGACACTCCCTGTGGCTCGCGTATCAATTCTCCGCCATCCCGTCATCCATCGCCGGCGCGTTCTGCTGGGACGGCACCGCGACCTCGATCTCGTATGCGATGGCGACGGCGATTTTCGTGGTCGCCGCGAAGGCCTGGTTCGCTCTCGCCGGGAGCCTGCTTCGACCTGTCGCCGCCTGAGGATGTCGCCCTGGACCCGACTCCGGGACCCCTGAGCGACACCCCTCGCGGCCGTGCCGGGCGGGCACACCGGCAAGGGCTCGATCCGCTTTCAGCCCGGGAGACAGCTTCCTCTCTCTGCGTAAAAGCCCGAAGAACAGTTAGGCGCGGGTAATTTGATTTTTTCTAAAATCCGGGCATTCTACGCCGCCAACCGGGCCGGAATATAAAATATCCTTTATATTCAGCACTCGTTTTGAGAGGGTTCCGGTGCTGTCCCATACATGAAAACCACATCCAGCCGCCTCTGGGTGATGGCCGCGGGAATCACGATGCTTGCATCGTGTGGACCGCAACTTGCCACCACCTCCGTACCCATGGCCTCCACCGCCAAGGTCTCAAGCTCCGACGGATCCCTCGCGGGAACCCTCCATGCTCAAGTGAATTCCTTCCGCACCTCCATCGGCCGCCCGGCGCTCCAACGCCATGCAGGGCTCGACCGGATGGCCCAGCAGCACGCCGAATTCCTCCGCAAGAACCGCGGGAAATTCGGGAAATCGAACCTGACGCACTACGGGTTCGAGGAGCGTGCGCTGGCCGCCCAGCGCATGATGAGCATGAGCAATGTGGGCGAGAATATCGCCACCTGCTCCGGCTCCGGCAAAAACTCGGCATCGGTAATGCTGAACGCTTGGAAGAACTCCTCCGGCCACGCGAAAAACATGAAGGGCGACTGGAGTGTCACCGGCATCGGCGCGGTCGTCGATTCCGACGGCACGGTGTTCGCCACGCAGCTTTTCGCGACGCAGAACCACTCCCATAATGCATTGACCAATCGCATGCGGCAGTTCTGATCGCCGTGTGCCAGACGACTCCCTGGAATCCGCCCTCCGCGCCCGCGGCCTGAAATGGGTCGCCGGCGTGGATGAGGCGGGGCGGGGACCCCTTGCCGGACCGGTGGCGGTTGCCGCCGTGATCCTTCCCGCGGGTTGGTGCTGCGAGGGCTTGGACGATTCCAAGAAGCTTGCGCCCGCCAAGCGGGAGCGGCTGTACGATCTCATTACCGGGGACAAATCCGTCCACTGGTGCCTGGCCTACGCGGAGCTCGAGGAGATCGAGCGTATCAATATCCTGCGGGCCACCCATGCCGCGATGGCGAGGGCGGTGCAGGGCCTGCGGAAGAAGGTTCAGCATTGCCTGATCGACGGGCTGCGTGTCCCGGATTTCCCGTATCCGCATGATGGCGTGGTGGGAGGAGACGGGATTTCCCTCTCGATCGCCGCGGCGAGCATCATCGCGAAGGTCTCCCGGGACCGCCTGATGGGCACGTTTGCGGTGGAGTTCCCGGAATACGGCTTTGAGCGGCACATGGGCTATGGTACGCCGGAGCACCTCGCCGCGCTTCATCGCCATGGGCCTTGCCGCATTCATCGCCGCACGTTTCAACCGGTCGCTCAACTCACCCTGTCGTTTGACGGGGAGTGACGGGGCGGGCATCGGCACGGCGGCGGTCGGCCTGCTGGGAGAAAAGATCGCCCGCGCGTGGCTTACCGCGAACGGCGCGAAGGTGATCTACCGGAATTTCAGGGCCCCGCACGGCGGGGAGGTGGATATCGTGGCCCGGCAAGGAAAACTGCTGCTTTTCACCGAGGTGAAGACGCGTCGTTCCGGCGGGATCGGGCGACCGCTCGATGCGGTGACGAAGGACAAGGCCCGCCTGATCGAGCGCGGCGCGAACGAATGGCTGCGCCTGCTGGGGACGCGGGAGATCCCGTGGAGATTCGACGTGATCGAGGTGATCCTGACCCACGGCGAGAAGCCGGTGGTGCGGCGGGTGGAGAACGTGTTTTGAAGGGAGAAATTGCCGGTTTGTCCGGAGGATCACCAACCTTGAAAAGGTTGTGCAGGGGCAAGGGGGGCAATCTGGTGACCTGGACGCCCTCCCGTCCACAACGCCTTCGGCGTAGGAATTTCCCGGTGGCTCTCCCGGGGTAGGCCTGCGGCCAACCCCGGGCTTTGTTGCGAAGCCCCGTTGGGGCTTTCAGATCCAGGCTCCGGCTCTGGTCTCCGGTCTCTAAAGACTCATTCCCCCGTGTCCGGATAGGAGCCCAGCAGCTTCACCATTGAGCAGTGCTTTTCCAGTTCCTCGATGCCGTTGCGGACGACGGGGTCCTCGCAGTGGCCGGAGAGATCGACATAGAAGATGTACTCCCAGTCCTTCCGCTTGGAGGGACGGGACTCGATCTTCGACATGTTGATGTGGAATTGGTCGAAGGCCTGCAAGGCGCGGACCAGCGAGCCGGGGCGGTCGTGGATTGCGAAGAGGATGGAGGTGCGGTCCTTCCCGGTGGGCGGGCAGGTCTTTTCCCCGATTACCAGGAAGCGGGTGGTGTTCGTGGCCCGGTCCTGGATCGACTCCTCCAGCACGGTGAGGCCGTAGATCTCGGCACCGAGCGGGCTGCCGATGGCGGCGGCGCCTTGGGCGGAGTTTTCCTTGGCTAGCTGGGCGGCGCGGGTGGTGGAGGAAACTTCCACGAGATCCGCTTCCGGGAAATTCTTGAGGATCCAGCCGCGGCACTGGGCGAGGGCCTGCGGGTGGGAGTAGAGCGTCTTGATTTGCTCGCGCGGGATGGCGGCCATCAGGCAATTCTCGATCCGCAGGAGGATCTGGGCGCAGATCTGCAGGGGGGAATCGACGAAGAGATCCAAGGTGTGGGATACCGCTCCCTCCGTGGAGTTCTCGATCGGCACCACGCCGTAGTCGGCGCGGCGGCGGGCGACCTGATCGAAGACTTCGGAGAAATTATGGAGCGGGGTGTAGGCGACCGAGTGGCCGAATTTCTTGATCGCGGCCTGATGGGTCCAGGAACCCTCCGGCCCGAGGTAGGCGATCTTGAGATCATCCTCCAGCGCGAGCGCGGCGGACATGATCTCGCGGTAGATGGCGCGGATGGATTTCTCCGGCAAGCGGCCCTTGTTCCGCTCGATCAGGCGGCGGAGGAGGGCCTCCTCGCGCTCGGGGGCGTAGATCTGAAGCCCATCGCGCTTTTTCACCATGCCCACCTGGTGGACGAATTCGGCGCGGTCGGAAAGAAGGTCGAGGAGCTTGCCGTCGATGTCGTCGATGTTCCTGCGGATGTCGTCGAGATTCATGGGGCAGTGAGGAATTCAGAATTCCGGACGTCGGAGGACGGGGTGCAAGAGGGGGTGGATGGACTGGGGCGATTCGTCATTCCGGAATTCGTCATTCGTCATTTGCCTCCGGCTTCGGCTCGGTGGCGCTGAGGGCGAGCTGGGATTCCGCGGCGGGACTTTCCGCCGGGGCCTCCGGAAGCTTCACGCGCCGGAGTTCGGTGGCATTCGGCAGATCGTCGATGCTGCGGATGCCGAAATGTTCATAAAAGAGCTCGGTGGTTTCGTAGAGCAGGGGGCGTCCGGGCAGTTCGGCGCGGCCGCCGATGCGGACGAGCTCCCGGTCCAGGAGCTTCTGGAGCATGCCATCGCAGGCGACGCCGCGGACGGCTTCGATGGCACCCTTGGTGATCGGCTGGCGGTAGGCGATGATGGCGAGGGTTTCCATGGCCGGGCCGCTCAGACGCTCGGGCTTGCGGCCGGGGAAGAGGTGGCGGACGAAATCCCCGTATTCCGGCCGGGTGAAGAGCTTCCAGCCTTTCGCGCGCTCCACGAGAAAGAAGGCGCGGCCGGCGGTTTCGTAGTCGTGATTCAGCTTCGCAATGGAGGCGATGATCTGGTCCGAGGAGGCGGCAGCGAGGGCGGAGAGCCACTCGGGGAGCTCGGCGGGTGTTTCGCCGTCCTCGATTTTCCGGGCGCGGGTGTCTTCCGCTTCCGCCACGCGGGCGCGGACCAGACGGGCGATCTCCTCGGCAGGCAAGGGTTCGTCCGAACTGGTCAGGAGGGCTTCGACAATCGAGGGCAATTCCATGGCGGGCGGCGGAGCTTAGGAAAGCTGCCGGTCATTTCAAGCGTGCCGGTTTGAAAGCCCGCGAAGAGGCGTGCGGGAGTGTTTCAATCCGAGGAACAGGGGAATCCGCAATTGAAGTTACGGAACGATGCACGAAATTTCAACTTGCAGAGGTATCAGCAAGGCGCTAATCGACCGCGCCCGAAAATCCTCGCCCCCGCGGCAATCCGGATTCCCGAAC
>CBIHMP010000285.1:0-5247 GCA_966211015.1 uncultured Luteolibacter sp.
GGGTAATGCCTCCCCCCGGGATGCCGGACTTTTCGGGATCATGCATGGGTCCTCCTTCCGTTCGTGCTGTCGGAATCGGCCAGCCGGGCGGAAGGAATCCGCCGGGCCGTACGACATTCGACCACCGTAATCCACAATCGGCAGTTTCAAGTGATTTTCTCCGCTGCCCCTTGTCCCGGAGACTTCCTTGAAGGGGTGCCACGCTTTGCGATGGCATCCGGCGTCATTTCCGGCCATAGCCGCGCCCGCTTTTCCTCTCATGGAATCCCTTACCGTCATCAAGGCCGGCACCGGCGTCCTCACCCGCACCAGCGACGGAACCCTCGACGGGGCCGCGCTGGTCCGACTCGTCACCGCCATCGCCGGGCTGGTGGAGAGCGGCCACCGCTGCCTGCTGGTGAGCTCCGGAGCCGTGGGCGCGGGGGTCTCCGCCTTCGGGCTGGACGGCTACCCGAGCGATCTTTCCACCAAGCAGGCCTGTGCCGCGGTGGGGCAGGCGCGCCTGATGCACACCTACGAGAGCTTGTTCCGGAATTTCGACATGGCGGTGGCCCAGGTGCTCCTGACGGCGACCGACCTGCAGACGCCGGAGCGGGGCGATTACGTCTCGAACACGCTGCGCCGCCTGCTCGCCGAGCCCCGGATCGTGCCGATCATCAACGAGAACGACTCGGTGGCGGTGGAGGAACTCCGGGTGGGGGACAACGACATGCTGTCCTCCCAGGTGGCGCGCCTGCTGGGCGCGAAGACGCTGGTCCTGCTGACCTCCGTGGACGGCTTGCTTTCCCCGGAGACGAACGAACTGGTGCGCGAGGTGCCGGACGTGGACGCGGTGCTGGGCTTCGCCAAGGACGAGCGCGGGCGCTTCTCGATCGGGGGGATGGCCTCGAAGCTGCAGGCCGTGAAGCACGCCGTGGACGCCGGGATCACGGTCCACATCGCGCACGGCCGCAAGCCGGAGCGGCTGGCCGGGATCATGGCCGGGGAAACCGGACTCTCCACGCGCTTCGCCGCCCGCGGCGGCAAGTGAGGGGTGCGAAACCGCAAAACGGCACTATTCTCCGCTCTTTCCCATGACCGAAGCCGAAGTTTTCACCGCTGTAGAAACGATGGCCCGCAATGCGCGGGCGGCCTCCTACAAGCTCTCCCAGCTCTCGACCCAGACGAAAAACGAGATCCTGCAGGCGATGGCCGCGGAGCTGCGCGCCCGCACGCCGGAGATCGTGACTGCGAACGGGCTGGATCTGGAGGCAGGCACGCTGAAGGGACTATCCCAGCCGATGCTGGAGCGCCTGAAGCTGGACGAGAAGAAGGTGGAGGCGATCGCTAGCGGCATTGATCAGGTGGTCGCGCTGCTCGATCCGGTGGGGCAGGTGATGGAGGCGTGGACCCGCCCCAACGGGATGCGGCTGGAGCAGGTGCGCGTGCCGATCGGCACCATCGGCATCATTTACGAAAGCCGCCCCAACGTGACCAGCGATGCCGCGGTGCTATGCTTCAAGACCGGGAACGCCACGATCCTGCGCGGCGGCTCGGAGGCGATCCATAGCAACCGGGCAATCGCGGAGGCCCTCCAGACGGGTGGGGAAAAGGCGGGGCTGCCGGAGCACGCGATCCAGCTCATCCCGTTTACGGATCGCTCCAGCGTGAGCGCGCTGTGCCGCATGGACAAATGGCTGGACCTGATCATCCCGCGCGGCGGGAAGGGCCTCATCGAGGCCGTCGTGTCCCAGGCACGCATGCCGGTGATTAAGCACTACGACGGCATCTGCCATCTCTTCGTGGATGAGCATGCGAATCTGGATATGGCGGTGAAGCTGACGGTCGATTCCAAGACGCAGAAACCCGGCGTGTGCAATGCGCTGGAGACGCTGCTGGTGGATGCAGCGGTCGCGAAGAGCCACTTGCCGGCCATCGCCGCGGCGCTGCGCGAGAAAGGCGTGGAGCTGCGCGGCTGCGAACGCACGCGCGGATTCATCGAGGCGAAGGAAGCCACGGAAGAAGACTGGGGCACGGAGTATCTGGATCTGATCCTGTCCGTGAAGATCGTCGATTCCTGGGAAGAGGCGACCGATCACATCAATACCTACGGCTCCCACCACACCGAGTGTATCGTGACGGAAGATCCGGCGGCGGCGGAGTGGTTCCTGAGCGCCTGCGATTCGGCGTGCGTGTTTCACAACGTCTCGACGCGCTTGGCGGACGGGGAGGAATTCGGCTTCGGCGCGGAGATCGGGATTTCGACGGACAAGCTGCACGCGCGCGGCCCGATGGGGCTGAGGGAGCTGACCAGCTACCAGTATCAAGTCCGCGGAGAGGGGCAAACGAAAGGGTGAACGGGGAGCCTGAAGTTGAAGGAACGGCGCGGCGGCCGGACCTCCACCGGGTGATGAATCTGGTCTCGTTGGCCTTCCTCATCGCCAGCGTGGCGACCTTCGCGGCGTTTCACTTCCTCGTCGGCTTCACCAATCAAGATGAAGGTTCGCGAGGGTGGACCGTTTGGACCGAGATCTGGGACATCGTCCGGGATCCCTCGGTGCTTGAAGATCCGGCGGCCGTCATCGCGCTCGCGTCGTTCTTCACCTTCGTCGTGCTGGTGCTTTGCTCGCCCTTTTTGACGGCTCTCTACCGGAAGTCCCGGGTTATCTGGTGGCTGGTCACGGTGATGTCCGGTATGGCGACGATCGGATTCGCGATGGCGGTTTTTTCCAACAACCCGCCGGAGAACTTGCGGGCGGGCGGGATCTGCCTGCTAGTAACGCCGCTGCTGAACCTGGTGGGGCTGCTCCTGATCCGCGGGGAGAAGCGAATTTATGGCAATGATCTCCAGCCCTGAATCCGGGAACGTCCCGCGGGACTCTTCTTCGGTGATGAATCGGGTCGCGCTGGCTTTCCTCATCGCCAGCGTGGCGACCTTCACGGCGTTTCATTTCCTTCCTTTGGCGAAGCAAGACGATGGCGCGCAAGGATGGAGCTTCTGGGTCGGAATCGCGGATGTCGTCCGGATGCCATCGGTGCTCCGGGATCCGGAGGCAGGAGTCGCCCTTGCGTCTTTGGCCACCTTCGTCGTGCTGGTGCTTTGCTCGCCCTTCTTGACCGGTTTTTATCGCAGATCGCGCGTGCTCCGGTGGCTGGCTACGGTGATGTCCGGTTTGGCGACGGCGGGATTCTGGATCACCTTCGGTCGTGGCACCTTCCCGGAGGATATGAGCGCGGGAGTGATTTGCCTATTCGTGACGCCCGTGCTGACCCTGGTGGGACTGCTCCTGATTCGCGGGGAAAAGCGGGAATTGCCACCGGCCCGATAGGCACCGTGGCTCACACCGCCGCGGGGATCTGCCGATCCGGCATGAGATGCCACGCGTGGGGGATGTCCCGCATGATCAGCGCGTGATCGAAGACGGCGCTGCCGGGAGGGAAGGCCGAGGCATCGGCGAAAAAGGACGACTCCACGGACAGGACCTCCAGCGGCTTCACTTCCCAGCGGTAGGCCTCCAGCCGCAGGCCATCGAGGCGGCAGCAGTCCCGCGTGACGGAATAGCCGGTGCTGCCGGGCTCAAAGAAGGCGGAGGACTCGACCAGCGAGGCGAAGCAGGAGGAGGCGGGAAAGGTGGTGCTGTCCCGCGCCGACAGCCGCAGGGACATGGAGCCGTCGCGCGAGCTCACCTTCATCGCGAGGCCGCTGTCCCGGTCCTCGACCTCGAAGGCCGAGAAGTGATGCACGCCGGGGAAGAGGCGGCCGCCGGCGAGGTAGTTCGGCAGCGAGCCGGTATCGCGCCGGGGGATGAAGACGCCTTCGCGGGTCTCGCCGTCCTCGTCCCAAAGCACGGCGATGCGATGGGCGGCATTCTCGCTGGCGATGCCGGTCCACGCGGGCAGGAAGCGCGGACGGACTTCCTCCAGCCGGATCAAACAGATGCCCGCGATGGCGTGGCCGGCATGAAGCTTTGGCCGGAAACCCTCCGGCAAGAGGCGGGCGACGACCTGGGGATCCACGCGGTAATTCACCAGGACGCGGCGGCGGATGAGACCTTCGACGGCGGGCAGTTTCATGGTTTCGTCGCGGGATGAGGGAAGGGGTAGCCACGAGTGTGGACGGGCTTTCCTTCCAGGACGATGCCGTGGTAGGGTGGGAGAGTGGAAAAGAAAGGAAAGGGATATCGGGTGAGGTTTTGGGTGATGGCGGCTGCGCTCCTCTTGCTGGAAGGGGGGGTCTTCATCGCGCTCACCTCGCGGAATGGAGGCAATCCCTCCTCCGGTACCCGCAACGATGCGAGGCGGCTTCAAGTTGCCGTGGAGGGATTCCATCGGGAGTATGGCAGCTTTCCCGGGATGGAGGCTTCCCATCTCCTGCTGGAGGGTCCGCGGGCCGGGGATCTGCTGAAGGTCTTGCTGGGCAAGGAAGAGGAAGGCGCGGTGATAAGGAATCCCCGGAGCTTGGCCTTCCTCGATGCCAAGTCGGTGAGAGACAAAGCCAAGGGCGGGCTGGTCTTTTCCAGCAGCAGCGGGACGGCCCTGCCGGAGGGCTTCTACGACGGGTGGGGCGAGCCGATGGAGATCTTCCTGCGCGGGCCGAGCGCTCCGAATCTGGTCTTCCATGACGGGAAGCGGCTGGTCCGTCTGGAGGGCGCGGTGGCGGCGGTAATGTCGAAGGGTCCGGACAGGAAGAGGGGGACCGACGATGATATGAAGTCGTGGGAATAGCTGACGGGGGAGAAATACGATGGATCTAGTATCGACCGAGGATTTCACCAGCGCCCCGCGGGATGGGCTTCCCTTCCGGGATCGGGCTTGCTAGCGTGAGAGAGTGAGGAAGAAAGAGAGTGGAGTTCTCGTTGCGATCGGAGTGATGGCTTGCGCGTGCACGCTGGTTGTGGCGTGGCCTCTCGTTTCCCGAGCTCCGAACCATGCTGGCCACGTCGTTGGCCGGACACTGAATGACATGATGCGGCTTCAATCCGCCGTGGAGGGATGTGATCGGGAGTATGGCAGGATTCCCGATGTCGGGGCTTTGCACCTCACGATGGAGGGCGCGCGGGCGGGGGAGTTGCTCAAGATTCTGCTGGGGGAGGAAGAGGAGAGCAGCGGTATGCTGAACGTCAGACAGCTCCCGTTTCTAAGTGCGAAGCGCGGAAGCAGCAAGCGGAAGGGGGGCATCATCTACCATAGCAAGGCCCCCCATGGTCCGCCGGGCTTCTACGACCGGTGGGGCGAGCCGATGGAGCTCTTCCTCCGCGCGCCGGATGC
>CBIHMP010000286.1:0-5244 GCA_966211015.1 uncultured Luteolibacter sp.
TCCTCATTTTGTCAAGTGAACACTTGTTCAAATGAGTTCAACTCTTTGGCATGCGCCGTCGCCCCCGCGGCGACACCGCAAACGACCCTCTCGGAATCTCCCGGCGGAAAGGGAACCTCACTCCAGCTTCGCCAGCAGATCGTCGCTATCCACCTGATCTCCCTTCTTCACCAGGATCTCCTTCACCACGCCATCGGCGGAGGCGCTGACGGTGGTGAGCATCTTCATGGCTTCCAGGACAATCAGCTTGTCGCCCGCCTTCACTTCCTGGCCGGGGGAAACGGCGACTTCGGTGACCATGCCCGGCATGGGTGCGCAGGCTTGGGCGGGGTCTTCGGGGTCGCCCTTCACGCGCGCGGCCTTGGTGACGCTCACGCGGGATTTGTCCGTGATCACGCTTTCGCGGGGCATGCCGTTCAGCTCGTAGAAGAGCGTGCGCTGGCCGTCCGCGTCCGCATCGCCGATGGAAACGAGCTTCACGAAGAGCGTCTTTCCGGGATCGATCTCCACTTCCACTTCCTCCCCGGCGTGCATGCCGTAGAAGAAGGCGGGCGTGGCCAGGCCGCTGAGGTAGTCGTATTTCTTCCGGAATTCCACGAACTCCGCGAAGACCTGCGGATACATCAGGTGCGAGTAAAGATCATCGTCATCCACCTGGCGGCCGATCTTCTTCGCCACCTTCTCGCGGGTCGCCTCCAGATCGACAGGCTCGGCCAGATCGCCGGGGCGCTGGGTGGTGGAGGGCTTGTTACCCAGCACCACTTTCTGCACGTCCGCGGGCCATCCGCCGTCGGGTTGGCCGAGGCCGCCGGCCAGCATGTCGATCACGCTTTCCGGCCAGTCGATCGAGCCGGGCTTCAGCTTCGGCACGTCCGCCGCCTTGATGCCGCGGGTGATGAGGAACATGGCCATGTCTCCGACCACCTTTGACGACGGGGTCACCTTCACGATGTCGCCGAAGAGCTGGTTCACATCCGCATAAGTCCGCGCGATCTCGCGCCAGCGGTGGCCCAGGCCCATCGCGTTCGCCTGCTCGCGCAGGTTCGTGTATTGGCCGCCGGGCATCTCGTGCTCGTACACTTCCGCCGTGCCCGCGCGCGGCGCGGAGTCGAAAGGCTTGTACTGCGCCAGCACCTCTTCCCAATAGTCGGACACGAGGTTCAGCGTGTCCATGGAGAGCCCCGGGTCGCGGTCGGAGTTGGCGAGGGCGGCGCACACCGAGTTGAGGTTCGGCTGCGAGGTGGAGCCGGACATGGAAGCGATCGCCAGATCCACGATATCCACCCCGGCGCGGGTCGCGGCGATCACCGAGGCGGCATTGAGCCCGGAGGTGTCGTGCGTGTGGAAATGGATCGGGATCGAAATTTCCTGTTTCAGCGCGTCCACCAGATTGTAAGCGGCCTGCGGCTTGCAGAGGCCTGCCATATCCTTGATGGCAAGGATGTGTGCGCCCATTTTCTCCAGCTCCTTTGCCTTCGCGACGTAGTATTTCAGCGAAAACTTGTCGCGCTTCGAGTCCAGGATGTCACCGGTGTAGCAGATCGCCGCTTCGCAGAGGGCCTTGCCGTGATCGCGCACGGCTTCCATGGCCACCTGCATGTTCGGCAGGTAGTTCAGCGAGTCGAAGATCCGGAAAATATCCATCCCCGCGTCCGCGGAATGCTTCACGAAACCCGCTACCACGTTGTCAGGGTAGTTTGAATATCCCACGGCATTCGAGCCGCGGAAGAGCATCTGGAAGAGGATCCCCGGCACCTTCTCCCGCAGGCGGCGCAGGCGGTCCCAGGGATCTTCCTTCAGGAAACGCATCGCCGTGTCGAAGGTCGCCCCGCCCCACATCTCCAGCGAGAACAGGTCCGGCAATCCTTGTGCATAAGCTTCCGCGATCCGCAGCATGTCCAGCGTGCGCATGCGCGTGGCGATCAGGGACTGGTGCGCATCGCGCATCGAGGTGTCCGTGATCAGCAGGCGCTTTTCGTCACGGATCCATTTCGCGAAGGCCTCCGGCCCCTTCTGGAGCAGGATCTCGCGGCTACCCTCGAAGGTCTTCACCGGCGGCTGCGGCACGCGGGGATTCAGGATCGGTTTCTCCGGCTTCCAGCCTTTGGCGGTGGTGTTGCCATTGACGGTGATGTCGGAGAGGTAGGAAAGCAGCTTGGTCGCGCGGTCGCGCTTGGCCTTGAACTTGAGCAGCTCCGGCTTGGTGTCGATCAGCTTCGTGTGCGCTTGGCCCGCCCGGAAGGTCTCGTCGCGGATGACGTTTTCCAAGAAGGGGATATTCGTCTTCACGCCGCGGATGCGGAATTCCCGCAGCGCACGGTCCATGCGCACGCAGGCGGTCTCGAAGTCCCGGCCCATCGCCGTCAGCTTCACCAGCATGGAGTCATAGAAGGGCGTGATCACCGAGCCCGCATCACCCGAGCCCGCATCGAGGCGGATGCCGAAGCCGGCGGCGGAGCGGTAGTTCAGAATCCGGCCGTACTCCGGGGCGAAACCGCGTTCCGGGTCCTCTGTCGTGATGCGGCACTGGATGGCGTAGCCGTTGCAGGGAATCTCATCCTGCGCGGGAATCGCGATCTCCTTGCCGGTGAGAGGGAAGCCTTTCGCGACGAGGATCTGCGAGCGCACCAGATCGATGCCCGTGACGCACTCCGTCACGGTGTGCTCCACCTGGATCCGCGGGTTCATCTCGATGAAGAACCAGTCCTTGCGGTCCATGTCGTAGAGGAATTCGACCGTGCCCGCGTTGTTGTAGCCGATCCCCTTGGCCAGGGCCACGGCGGCATCGCAGAGGTCCTTGCGCACCTTCGGATCGAGTTCCACGGAGGGCGCGATCTCCACCACCTTCTGGTAACGGCGCTGCACCGAGCAATCCCGCTCATGCAGGTGCACCACATTGCCGTGCTGGTCGCCGAGGATCTGCACCTCGATGTGCTTGGCGCGGGAAATGTAGCGCTCCAGGAAAACGGCGGCATTGCCGAACGCGTTCAGGGCCTCGTTCTGCGCCTCTGCCAGCAGGCCGGCCAGATTCTCCGGCTTGTCCACCACGCGCATCCCGCGCCCGCCGCCGCCGAAAGCCGCTTTGATGATCAGGGGGAAGCCGATCGCTTTCGCCGCCTTCATCGCCGCTTCGGGATCGGTTAGGGGCTCCTCGGTGCCGGGCAGGGTGGGGACGTTGAACTTCGCTGCCAGCGTGCGCGCCGCGGTCTTGTCGCCCATGTTTTCCAGCAGCTCGGGGGAGGGACCCACGAAAGTCATGCCCTCCCGCGCGCAGGCACGTGCAAAGGCCGCATTTTCCGACAGGAAACCATAGCCGGGATGCACAAGCGTCACACCCTTCGACTTCGCAAGCGCCACGATGCCCTCCACGTCCAGGTAGGCACCCACGGGGCCCTTGTCCTTGTCGAGCTGGTAGGCCTCGTCCGCCTTGAAGCGGTGGCGGGAGAAGCGGTCTTCTTCCGCGAAGATCGAAACGGTGCGCAGGCCGAGTTCGTTCGCGGCGCGAAAAATGCGGATGGCGATTTCACCGCGGTTCGCGGCGAGGAGCTTGTCGGTCTTGGGTTGCGGCATGCGGGTGATTTCCTAACGGAGCGCCACGGAATCGGCCAAGGGGAAAGGTGACAACCCGGGCCTCCATCCCCGACCTCGAAATTTTCTGAAGAAACTTTTCCGAAAAAGCTTGACGCGGGTTCGGTTCGCTGGTAATCCTTCGGCGTCGCGACAATAGTAGGCGGCCCGATTGAGGAGTTCACCGGTTTTTGGGTTTTTCCGGGGGCTAGTCGATCGGGCCGCTTCATTTTTTCCGGGAGGTGCCGAATTCGGCACGTGGCATTGCACGCGTGAAGTCGCTCCGGAGCATTGAGGGCGCACCGCATGGCAGTCCGCCGGGCGCCGCCGCGAGACAGGTCTTCAGTGAAAAAAGAAGCCCCGGTGGAACCACCGGGGCCTTCACAAAGCCGAACGCAGGAGCTCGGTTCAGCGCATGCGGTAGTAGCGATCCGGGTTGTAGAGGAAATAGACGTCCTTCGGCGTCAGGCGCGGCAAGTAGGCGAAGGGCCGCCCGTTTGCATCCACTTCTTCCGCCAATGCGGTGACGACAGGCTTGGGAGCAGGGGGGGACGCATCCGGATTCTTGGTAAAAGAAGATTCCTCGATACCGCGCACAATGTGGTTCACCCACTTCAGCTTCTGAGCGTCCTCGCCGAACTCACTCCAATCGCCGGAGGAATTGTGCGCGTACATCCGCTTGATGAATTCATCCGTGCTGATGCCCATTTTCTGGGCGACCGGGGTGGCAAGGCGGGTCCACCAGCGCTGGCTCTCCTTCACGACTTCCGCCTGCTCGGTCAGGTTCAATTGGCCGAAGAGAGTGGAGCTGATCTGGTGGTGCAGGATGATCGCGTTGGGATAGCAGTAGGATTCCTTGGCCAAAGTGGTGATTCCCGCGGCCATGGAGGCGGCGAAGGATTTCACGACGACATGCACCGGAGCATCGCTGGATTCCATCGCCTTCAGGATGCGGTAGCCGGCCATGACGGAGCCGCCGGGCGACTGGTCGATGACGATGAAAATCGGCATCTTCCGGTCCGCGTTGTTGAAGAAGTCGATGCGGTCCGTGATGTGGTCCGCGGTCGCCATCGTGATCAGGCCGTTAAGGGCGATGCGGCGGTCGGAGATCACCAGCGTGCCGTCCTCCCGGAGCGGATTTTCAAGATACACCGGCTTGGCGTCGGCATAAGCTTTCCGCTTTTGCTCCATCTCGAACGCCGAAATCTGATTCTGAAGCTTGCCGATCTCGATGCCGGACTCGCTTTGAACCGCCTTCAGTTCGTGAGTCAGGAATTCGGCACGGGCTTTGGCGACCTCCGTATCGCGGGCCAGCTTGGCGCGCTCCTCTTCCATCTTCGCCATTTCTCCTTCTTGGGCGGCCTGGCGCTTCACCGCCTCCAGCGCCAGCTTCTCGGTCAGGAGCTCCTTCTCCATCTTCAGCCGGGTGATTTCGGCGCGGATGGCATTGGTTTCGGCTTTCAGTTTCTCTGCGGCGAGATTGTTCTCGAAACTCAGCTTTTCCTGCTCCTCCTTCAGCGGATCCGGCGCCGGCTTCTCGGCGGACGCTTCGGCGGGTTTCTCAACCGCCGGAGCCGGAGCCGCGGCGGGGGGCGCGATGGCGATAGGCGGGGTCGTCGCGGTGGCGGGAGCGCCTTGCTGGCCGATGGCAGCGGTCGCCAAGGCAAGCAGCACGAG
>CBIHMP010000287.1:0-5239 GCA_966211015.1 uncultured Luteolibacter sp.
AGACGTCGGGATTCGACTCCTCCGAGTCCGCCATCATGGTGAGCAGCGAGCCGCGGCCTTCGCCGGTGAGGGTGAGCGGGGATGCCACGGGATCGTGGATGCCGGTCTTGTTCTCCGAATCGAGATTCACCGGGATCAGATCGCCCAGGGCCGTGTCCAGCAGGGTAAACTGGTTCCCCTGCGGGCCGGGCATGAAGACGATCCCGCTCGCCTGGTTCTCCACCAGGCCGCGCAGGAGTTCGCATTGCTCCTTCGTGAGCTGATCGGGGGCGACGCCCACATCGCCGATGAAGACGACGTCGTACTTCGAGAGATCCTCCGGCTTGGACGGGAAGTCCTGGATGTAGTCCGGGCCATCGCCTTTTCCGAGCTGGGGGTGGAAGAGCAGGCAGGAAAGATCCACCCCGGGATCACGGGAGAGGGCGTTTCTCAGGTAGCGATATTCCCAGCGCGGCAGGGTCTCGATGACGAGCACCTTGATCGATTCCGGGCGGCCGGAGAGCGTGAATTTCCGCGCGTTGTTCGCGGCGATGCGTTCGCCCTCGGCGGTGGGGATGGAGAGTTCCAAGGTAGCGGAACCTTCCTTATCGAGCTTCCACAGGATCGCGTCGTAGGTCTCCGTGCCCGGGGCCAGGACGATCTGCTTGGTCTTTTCCCGCCCGCTGTCGTCCTTCAGCCGGACGATCGTGCGGACTTCCCGGTCCAGGGATGAGCGGACGGTGAAGGGGATCTGGACGTTCTCGCCGACGATGCCGTAGGCGGGGGCGGTGACGGCGAGCAGATCGATGTCGGGCAGGCGCTTGCGGCTGCCGACGGGGATGGTGAAAAGCGGGACGCCGCGCTGGAGAAGCTTTTGGGCGGCGACGACCGGCGGCTGGCCGATATTATAGTCGCCATCGGAAAGCAGCACCGCCGCGCGCAGGTTCGTCTCGTTTTCCAGGAGGTCCTCGATGGGCGTGGAGAGATCCGTCCCCGCCAGCGCGGTGGCGGCAGGGTCCTCGGGCGGGGCGGAGAAGGAGCGCTCCACCACGTCGTTCGCGCCGCCCTCGCGCAGCGGGGCCCAGATGGCGCTTCCGATGGCGGTCTTCGTCCACTCGGCGCGGGACACGATCTCCTTGCCCGGGGAGAAAAGGGCGGGGAGCTCGGCGTCGAGCGTTTCCATCGACTTCGAAGCATCCCACAGGATCGCGATCCGGGGCTTGGTCACCGGATGGATCACCGCCAGCCACTCCGGTTTCCACAGCAAGAGCACCACGATCAGCGCGCAGAGGAAGCGCAGGCTCTCCAGCACGGCCGTCCGCCGCGGATGCAGGCTGCGCCTCCACGACAGCACGCACAGCACCCCGACGAGAACGAGCGCCCCCAGCCCGATCGCCAGAGTGACGGGCGTGGGCGAGAAGTGGAGGTTATGGAGATTGAAGGACAAGGTGCGGAATGGCGGGTTCTAGCGATGCAGCGGAACGGAACGGATGCGGCCGCCGAAGGTAGGCGCGTTCGTGAGAACGCGGGGTGTGCGGCGGACTCCGCGGGAAAGAATCGCAGTGCGGGACCGCTCCCGCGTTGTCACCAGCGCGCCTACGTCTCGATGCATCCGGATGTGGGGCATGGCATTCATGCTTTGGTCGGTTGGCCGGGGCGGGTGAGGGGCTCATTGCCTTGGCTCCGCTTCGGCAAGCACAGCAGGGCTTCGGAGATCAGGAAAAACAGCATCGCCGTGAGGAAGGCGCGCCAGACGGGCTGGGAGCCGTTCTCCCGGGCGGAGGCGCTGCGGTCTTCCAGATAGGTGAAATCGGTGCCTTCCATCAGATCGCTCAAAGAAGCAGGCGGGATGACCGCGGGATCGTCTTCCAGGGTGGGGCGGTTCAAGGCCAAGGTGCGCTCGCCGAAACGGTGGATGCCGGCTTCAAAGGCTTCATTGGAGGGTGCGGGCAAGCCGTAGTCATCCAATCGGGTCCGGCTTTCACCGGCGCGCGGCTTCGCGGCATTGCTGCCGATTTCCGCGAGGTATCCCGCGTCGAAGCGTTCCGCGCCTTCCGTCACCGCGCGCTGCGCGAGAGGCAGGAGGACATCGGCATCGCCGAGATTGGACCAGGTGTAGTCCGGCAGGCTGCCGATGAACCAAGCGGTGCCGCGCTCCACCACGCGGCGCGCCAGGAAGGTCTTGCCATCGTCCCAGCGCGCGAGGTCCGCGGCTTCGCCTTCCGGCAAGCGGCGCTTGAGCGCCTTCATGCGCTCCGCCGGGATCGGGGAGCCGTCGAGGCCGTCCCGCAGCAGACCGTCATCGTGATCCCAGGAATCGAGGATGAAGAACTTCCCTTGGGCCGACTGCGTGAGAGCCGACCACTTGATGCCGAGGAACTCGGCGGTGCTTTCTTCCGCGGGCGCGAAGAAAACGACCTCGCCGCCATCGATGAGGAAGCGGTTCATCTCCTCGGCGGCCTTGCCGGTGGGAAGCGCGGCAGCCCAGAAGATCGAGGCGATGCCTTCGGTGTTGAGATTGGAAATCTGCCCCGGATCCAGGCGCTCCACGGTCTGCGCGCCCTGGCCACCGGGAGCGGCGGCAATGGCGAGGTATTCCGCGGCCTCGCCGGGCGGGGCGACCAGCAGGCTCTTGACCGGGCGCGCGGGGCCGTAGGCGAAGAAGGCCGCATTGTCCCGCAGATTGCCGTCGCCGGGGATGGAGAGCCAGCCGTAGCCCTCTTCCTCTTTCGGCGGGATCGGCAGGTTCTTGCGGAAGCGGAAGTTCTGGCCCGCGAGAGTCACGTTGCCGGTGCTGCTTACGCCGTTGAGCGTCACGGTCAGGGGCAGGTTCACGGGTGCCGCGGTGTCGTCGCTGCGGGTGATTTCGATATCGAGCACCACCTGATCCCCGGCGCGGCGGGAGGAAAGGATGCGCACCGCCTGATTCGGCGCGGGCTCGCCGCCCAAGGCCAGGACCCGGAGCTTCGGCGGCTGCGGGAGCGACATGAGCGCGGCGCGCACGGAGGTCCAGCGGTCGTTCCGGGGCTCCCAATTGGTGGCCTGGAGGTCGGAAGCGATCCAGATTTCGGCGCGGCCGGGCGTTTCGGTGAGGAATTCGGCCGCCCGTGCCAGCATGGCGGGCAGGTCCGCCGCGGTATCCGTGGCGGCGGCGGAAGAAATCCGGGTAAGCACGTCCGGACTGGGCACGTCCTGCGGCTCGCCGGAGGCGCTGTCGATGAGGACCAGACGGGTGCCGTCGAGATCGGCCAGGGAGCCGCGGACGCGTTCGAGAGCCAGCTCGCGGCGGGAGACGCTGCCGCCTTCCGGCGTGGCCTCCATGCTCGCGGAGCGATCCAGGATGAAGACGACGAGATCCGGATGGCCGCCGCCCCAGCCGAGCATGCCGCCCAGCAGCGGGCGGGCCGCCGCACCCACCAGGGTCGCGATGCCCAAGGCACGGCAGGTGAGGATCAGGATATGGCGGAGCTTCTTTTTCCCCCGGGACTCGCGCGTGGCCTTCAGCAGGAACTGCATCGCCGCCCATTTCACCGTCTTGTGCCGCCTGCGGTTCAGCAGGTGGATGATGATGGGGATGCTGGCGGCGAGGAGGCCCCAGAGGAGGAGTGGCTGAAGAAACGACACGGAAGAGGGAAATTACTAATTTCTAAGCACTAATTTTTAAACGGGAGTGGGAAGGGATGAGGGGGCGGGGATTACTTGGAGTTTCTGAGGATGGCGGCGAGGATGCGGGTGAGTTCGTCGGCT
The DNA here is from genome assembly GCA_966211015.1 of uncultured Luteolibacter sp. Taxonomy (GTDB): domain Bacteria; phylum Verrucomicrobiota; class Verrucomicrobiia; order Verrucomicrobiales; family Akkermansiaceae; genus Haloferula. The sequence continues at coordinate 3,727 of CBIHMP010000287.1, forward strand.
TCGCGGTAGAGGGTGCGGAGAGCGGCGAGGGCGGGGGAAGCATCGGCGGTCGCCCCCAGCAAGCGAAGCCAAAGACGGGATTCCACGGCTTCTTTTTTCGCGACGCCGATGCGGTAGATGAAATCCGCTTTCGATGCCGCGTTGTTGGCCTCGACGTAATTCGCCGCGACCGAGCCGGACGAACGAAGGAGCTGCTTGAGGTCCACCCACTGCGATCTCGTCCAGCGGTGCCCGGAGACGCATTGCCGCACCGCCAGCGCAAACTGGAAGGTCCGTTCCTCCAGATCGAATACCCGTTCTTCTTCCTTATTCTCCTCCACACTCCGGTTTAAAAATTAGTGCTTAAAAATTAGTCATTCTCTCCTACTGCCGCACCGCCAGCGCAAACTGGAAGGTCCGCTCCTCCAGATCGAATACCCGTTCTTCCTCCTTATTCTCCTCCACACTCCGGTTTAGAAATTAGTGCTTAGAAATTCGTCATTTGCCTTTAGCTGTGCCCCTTCTTCGGCAATCGCGCCGTCAAAAAGTCCCGCAACAAGGGCTCCAGGGGCGTGTCCGTCGGGACCAGTTGATAGGCCGCCGAGGCGTCGTGGCACTTGGTCCGCACGGCGGCGAGGAATTCGCGCAGCGCCGTGTGGTATTCATCGGCGATGAGATTGGGTTCCACGACCAGGGAGGTGCCGTCTTCCATATCGACGAAGCGGTGGGGCCGGTCGAACTCGAAGCCGAGTTCCTGCGGATCCATGAGGTGGAAGACGCAGATGTCGTGCTTGCGGTAGCGCAGGTGCTGGAGCGCGTCGGAGAAGGCCTGCGTGTCGGTGAAGAGGTCGGATAGGATCACCACGAAGGCCCGTTGGCCGATCTTCTCCGCGATGGTGTGCAGGGCCGGGACCAAGCCGGTATCGCCGGAGGGCTCCAGCTTTCCGAGCGTGTCGAAGATGTGCTGCAGGTGAGCGGGGCGGCGGCTGGGCGGGACTTCCAGGTGGAGCTTGTCCGTGCAGACGGAAAGGCCGGCGGCGTCGCCCTGGTTCACCAGCAGGTAGGCGAGGGACGCCGCGATGCGGTTGGCATAGGCGATCTTCGATTCTCCCTGGCCGTGGAATCCCATCGAGCCCGAAGCATCGACCACGAAATAGGCGCGCAAGTTCGTGTCGGCCTCGAATTCCTTGATGTAAAAGCGATCCGAGCGCGCGAAGGCCTTCCAATCGAGGCGACGGGTATCATCCCCGGCGACATACTTGCGGTATTCGGCGAATTCCACCGAGGACCCGCGGTGCGGCGAGCGGTGCTTCCCCGCGACGTTTCCGAGCATGGGAACACGTGTCTCCAAGGGGATCGCCCCGAGCCGGGCGAGCAGGCCGCTATCGAGAAATTCATATTTCATGGGTGAATCCGGAAGACGGAGGCCAGAGTCCAGAAACCAGAGACCAGAGACCAGAAGGAGAAGCCTGAGGAGGACGACCGCAGGCTCAAGCACCTCAGCCGACCTTGAACGCCAACTCGCCGTTCATCT
>CBIHMP010000288.1:0-5215 GCA_966211015.1 uncultured Luteolibacter sp.
AAGAAGATGAGTCCTTTCATCGTGCGCTGGCTTCGGAATCCACCGGCTTGCCGTCACGGCTGACGACCTTCACCTCCATGCCCTCGATCACCGCGACCAGCGCGGTGACGCAAAGCTGCTCCCCGTCCTGGAGACCCTCGGAGACGAGCACGTCGTCCTCCTCCGTGCGGACGATTTTCACCGGCCGGGTCGTCACCATATGGCCCTCGCTCACCACCATCACCCGGTCGGTCTTTGCGAAGGCGCGGCGCGGCACCCGCACCACGTCCGGGATGGTGCGGCCCTCGATCACCGTGTGGACGAATTGCCCGGGCAAGGGTGCATCCGCGGCTTTCCCGTCGATCCGTGCAACGATGATGATCGACCGGTTCGCCCGCTGGATCTCGCCCTCCGTGCGGTCCACCACCGCTTTCCAAGTCCGCTGCTGGCCGCCGGATTCCTTCAGCAGGATCTCCTGGCCGCGCAGATCGAAAAACGCCGCGTCCTGCCGCGGCACCGGCAGGCGGACTTCCAGGACATCGGTGGCATAAAACTCCGCGAGAGGTGCCGCCTTTCCCACCCGGGTTCCAAGATCCACGATCTTCTCCCGGATGCGGCCATCGTAGGGTGCCCGCAGTTTCGTGCGCTCCAGATCGCGCATCGCCAGATCCACCGCGGCCTGCATCGCTTCCACCTTTGCCCGCGCGGCGGCGAGCTGCGGGATGCGGCGCACCAGCTCGTTCGCGGTCTGGCCGGGACGCGCGATCCGCTCCCAATCCCGCTCCGCCTGCTCCGCGCGCGCCTCTTCCTGCGCGAGCTGCAGCTTGGCATCGGCCAGCGAGGCCTCCGCCTGGGCAAGCGCGGTTTTGTAATCCGAGGGATCGATTTCCAGCAGCACGTCGCCCTCCTTGAAATTGCCGCCGACCTCGTAACGCGGTGAGACCGCGATGACCGTTCCCTCCACTTCGGAGGCGGCCCGCGTGACGGTGACAGGCTCCACCGTCCCCTGCGCCGGGATCTCCACCTTCAGATCCTGCTTCCGCGCCGTCACCGTTTCCACTTCCGGCACGGGTTTCGGCGGATTGGAAGGCACGGGAGTCTTTTTGAGTTTCGCCAGCAGCCCGAACATGGCGAAGCCGGCAACCAGAATGGCGACAGCGATAAAGATGCGCACGATGCGTTTCATCGGGGAAGATCAGGGGCCGTGCAGGACGACATCGCCGCCCAGCGCGAGGTGAAGGTTGACCCTATTGTCGAGAAGAAGACGCCGGACGGAGAGCAAGGCCGCGGAGGCTTGGATCTCCTGGTTCTGGGAGGTCAGGTAGGTCAGCACACCGCCGGTGCCGTTCCGGAACTCTTCATTCGAGCGTTGGGCGGCGTCGATTGCCAGACGGACGGATTCATCCAGCTCCCTTTCCTGCCGCCGCAGGTAAATTTCCGCGACCAAGGCCTGCTCGACCTCGCCGAAGGCATCCAACGTCACGCGCTGGAGATTCGCCACGGCTTCCCGCTCCGCGGCATCCGCCTGCTCGATCCCGCCGCGCAAGCGCCCCCCTTGGAAGATCGGCTGCGTGAGGCTCCCGCCCAGGGACCAGACGCCCGCGGAACTGCTGAGAACCTTTTCGAGCTGATCGGTGGTAGTGCCAAGGCTGCCGGTCAGGCTGATGCTGGGATACAACGCCTTCACCGACTCATCCTTGCGGCGGCCGGCGGCGGCGAGGCGTCGCTCCGCTTCCAACAAATCGGGTCGCCGCAGCAACAGCTCCGAAGGCAAGCCGGCGGGCGGCGGCGGCGGGAGCTTCGGCAGGCGCGCCGCCGTCGCGACATTCCCGGAAGGATAGCGGCCCAGGAGAAGCTCCAGTTGCCGCAGAGCCCGCTGGCGCTCGCCCTTCCGGCGTTCGAGGTCGGACTTCGCGGTGGCGAGTTCCGTCTCGCTGAGACGCACCTGCGCGGCCGAGCCTCCGTCTTCCGCAATCGCCCGCTCGAAGCGCTCCAGCACCAGCGTCGTGGACTCCTGTCGGGATCGCACGGCCCGCTCGGCGAGTTCCACCTGCTCGTTCGCTTCCGCTACCGCCAGCCATGCCTTCGCCACTTGCGCGGCCAGGGAGCTGCGGAGCGCGCGGTCCGCCTGAGCCTGCGCCTGGGCGTCGGCGATGGCGGCTTCCGTGCCCGCCTTGGCCTTGCCCCAGAGATCGACTTCCCACGCCGCCTGCAGCGATACGCCGAAGCTATTGCTCGTCGAACCGCCGCTGACGCCGGGAATCCCGACGAAGTTCTGCTTCTGCCGGCTCCCCTGAAAACCCGCGCCGAGCGTGGGCAGGCGCTCCGCCCCGGCAATCTTCGCCAGCGCCGCCGCCTGATCCACCCGCGCCGCAGAGGCCTTCAAGACAGGATTCGCCTGCTGGGCCTCATCGACGAGCGAGACCAGCGATGGGCCGCCGATCTTCTTCACCCAGCGGTGATCGATCCCCGCCCGGGCCTCCCGCGTCGCGGACCAGGATCCGGGGATATTTCCGGCCTCGCCCCCCCGGAAGGAAGGCGACCGGAGGGCGCAACCGCCAAGGAGTGCCGCCACTACGATGGCGCTCGCGCGGGAGGGATGCATCGGATGCGGCTAGAATGGAAATTCCACCTGCGGGCCCTTGGGCTTCGCCTCCTCGGCGGTCTCCTCGAGCCCTTGGCGCATGCCCGCGGCCGCGAAGCGGATGAATCTGGAAAGCGTCTGCTCCACGGTAGGGCTACCGGAGTCCCCCCCGGAAAGCCGCTGCACGGTCTCCGAATGCGCCATCGTGTGGATCATCGAGCCGGACATCAGGTGCATCCGCCACCAGATCTCCTCGCTGGAAAGACCGGGAAGCGCGCGGGAGAAGGCCTTGTGAAAGCGGCCGACCATGCTCATGAAAAGATTCTCCACCACCGGCGGCAACTCGCAGCCCTGCTGGCCGAACATGCGACCCATCAGCTTGAAGAAGAGTTTCTCGGACAACTCGGACCGGCGCACTTGGGTGGCGAAAGGCCGGATGAACGCGTCCAGAATCTCTTCGACGGCGACGGGCTTGCCGGGGGCGCGCCTCTCCAGTGCCTCCAAGCGGGCCAGACGCTCCTCGCTCACGGGGTTGATATAGCGGGCCATCACGACCGCTACCAGACCCTCGCGACTGCCGAAGTGATAGTTCACCGCGGCAACATTCGCCGCCGCCTTGGTCGTGATATCCCGGACCGACACGCGGTCGAATCCCTCGTCCGCGAACAAGGCCTCCGCGGCCTCGATCAGACGCTGCTTCGTCGCCACCTTCGAATCACCGGCTACCGCACTCATGAAAGCAAACTTGGTTCAAGGCGCAGCCGTGTCAAACGAACGATTTAATGGTAAATTGCTTTTTGGCGTAACTTATTTAGCATAAAATAATAACGAGCTTGTGAAAAATTTCACAAGCTCGCGTTGATTTAATCCGACTATCTGCGAAATTAAGGCCATGGCAGCCACGGAGAAAGGTGTTAGCCGCGTTTTGATCATCGGCGGAGGCTTCGCGGGCCTCGAGTGTGCCCGAACTCTGGCGGGAGATTCCCGCTTCTCCGTCACTCTGGTGGACCGGACGAATCACCATCTCTTCCAGCCCCTGCTCTATCAAGTGGCGACCGCCTCGCTGGCCGCGCCGGACATCGCCCGTTCCATCCGCCAGATCCTCGCCAAGGCACCGAACGTGACCGTCCTGATGGACGAGATCACCGGGATGGACACCATCGCGAAAACCGCCCAGGGCAGCTCGGGCACCCGCTACGAATACGATTATCTGCTGCTCGCGGCCGGGGCGCGCACCTCGTTCTTCGGAAAAGCGGAATGGGCGGAGCATACCCTGGGCCTGAAATCGCTTGCCGACGCCCAGTCGGTGCGGCGCTCGGTACTTGAGAATCTGGAGCGCGCCGAACTCACCAGCGACGAAGCGGAACGGAAACGCCTGATGACCGTGGCAATCGTCGGCGGCGGACCCACCGGTGTGGAACTCTCCGGTGCCTTCGCCGACCTGATCCATCGCTCGCTGCGCACGAATTTCCGGCGGATCGATACCTCGAAGCTCCGCGTCATCCTCATCGAGGGATCGGCCCGCGTGCTGGAAGCCTTCGACAAGGACCAGAGCGAATACGCCCGCCAGCGCCTGAAGGGCTTGGGCGTGGAGGTATGGACGGGCATGCGCGTGGATGAAGTGAAGCGCGGCTCCCTCCATTTCACGGATGGCACGGTGCTGGAATCCGAGGCGATCATCTGGGCGGCCGGGGTCGAAGCCCAGCCGCTGACGGCGATGCTCGGAGTGCCGCTGGCCGACCGGGGAGGACGGGTGACACCCCTGCCGGATCTCTCGCTGCCAGGGCTGCCGGACATCTTCGTGGCGGGCGATATCGTCCGCATGAAAGACGCCGACGACAAGCCGGTGCCAGGCCTCGCCCCTGCGGCCACCCAGATGGGACGCCACGTGGCGAAGGTGCTGAAGGAGGAGAAGCGGCTGGAAAAAGGCCGTTTCGCCGACCGCAAGCACGAGCTGCGGCCGCGCTTCCGCTACCTCGACAAGGGCTTCATGGCGATCATCGGCAAAAACCACGCGGTGGTGAAAGCCGGGAAGATCAAGATGCAGGGGCTGCTGGCCTGGTTCGCATGGCTTTTCATCCACATCACCTTCCTCATCGGCTTCCGGAACCGCCTCTCGGTGCTGCTGGGATGGGCCTTCGCGTATATCCGGGATACCCCTCAGGCCCGGGTGATCGTGAATCCGCCGGGGACAAAACCGCGGTTGTAGGGAAGATAGAGATCGAGGGAGGGTAAAACCTCTGCATTTCCCTCTCGATTTCTCCGCGGAACCGGCTATCTCCCGAGAACCCCCTCTCCCCCCGATATGGATCCCCAAAAACCGAGCCGCTATCGTCAGCGGGAGCTTCTCAATGCCGACGACCTGCAGAACCACGAGTCGGCCTTCCTGCTCAACTACCAGACCTCGGAACTCTTCGGCATGGAGGATGCCGCAGACGAGAAGCTCGATGTGCTACAGCGCTATTGCATCGATCGTGATGATTGTGAGGTTTTCGGCGACGGGAGGAAGCCCTTCATTGTCCTAAACGCACCCAAGGGAACCGGCAAGACCACGCTGGCGAGATTGACCGAGCACCGGCTTTCCCTTTTGCCAAACACGCTGACCATCTTCCGCTATGACTCCGATATCTCGCCGAGCTATCCGAAGGGGAG
>CBIHMP010000289.1:0-5195 GCA_966211015.1 uncultured Luteolibacter sp.
TGGAACTCGCCTGTGCCGTCATTCTCCTCAATGCCCTTTTGAGATAGCTTCTAGTAGCGGCACGCCTTTCTAATGTGAGCCCCCTCCTCAAGAAGCCGACATCGATCTGGTTCTGGTCGGGGAACAGCTACATGCGAAGTTGGTGAGGCGGGCCCGGTTACTTGCTCACATGCTCTAAGAAGAACTCTTTTTAAAGCTAAAGGAACTCTTCATCTTAGGGATGTGAACAAGCATAGGAAATCACCGTTCCACGGCTTGGCTGTAGGGATTCCACGATCAAGGGAGATTGCGAAGAACCGCTGTGGAAGTACCCGCAACACCCCGCGGGACAGAAACGCCGGAACATTGCACCCGGTGAGTTCCCGAACTGTTCACAATACGCTCACAGAGTCGGAAAGAGATTTCACCGCCCGATCATCGTGACGGCATCGCGCTGACTGGAAATTGGCTCATGCCTTTCACATTGAGCCACGCGGCGGTGGTGATCCCGCTTTTCCGATTCCGGCGTCTGGATCCACTTGCTTTGGTTGTTGGTAGCATGGCCCCGGACTTCGGATATTTCATCCATCGCTTCGACCTGGCTTGGAAGTCGCACGGTTTCACGGGAAGCATCGTCTTCTGCCTTCCTGTGGCCTGGGCTGCACGGTGGTTGCTGGGAAGTTGCCGGGGGATTCTGGTGGCACCCATTCCCGATCCTGATCGCGGCGCGGTAGAGCGCTTCCTCGGAAAGCGGCCGTATCAACCCGCAGCCCTCTGGATCACGGTATCCCTGCTCCTGGGAATCTGGTCTCACCTGTTCCTGGACTCGTTTACCCATCGGAGCGGCTGGATGGTTGATCGTATTTCTTGGCTCCATGAGCCTTGGCCCGTTTATCGGGTTCTCCAGTACGCGGGTTCGGTGGCTGGAATGACGGCACTGGTTCTTTGCTACTTCCGCGGGAGGCGACGTCTGCCTATCGCGGTACCGGCTGATAGAAAGCTCCTCTGGCTTGTCACGCTGCTCATACTTTCGATGGCAGGAGCCACGATCCCTGCGTGGTCATTCGCGTCTCAATTCGACGGCCTCATGATGGGGCGCACCTTCGCGTTCCGCTTTATTGTCAATTCGATAGCCTTCTTCTCCGCAGGCTATCTCGTCCTCGGATGCCTCCTTTACGCTAGAGGGAAGAAGAAGAATCCCACGTCTTGAAGCTCCGGATTAGCGCGTCTCTGCTTCCGAGGCTCCCAGCTTCGCCTTGCACCATGACATCGCCATCAGCGCGTAGCCGGTGCCGTAGGGCTGATGGTAGTCGTAGAGGGGATAGTCCCACCACGACCCGTCCTTTTCCTGACGGTGGAGGATCACTTTCGCGAGCTTCTTCGCATGCTCCGGTTGCGCGGCGGCAGGCAGGAACTCGACGGATTCCGTGAAGTAGTAGGTCCCGTAGTAGTAGAAGTAGCCGGAGATCTGGAAGTGCGTCTCGTGCGGGACGGGGCGTTTGCGACCGATACTGAGGAAGCCCTCGCGCTCGATGAAGCGGTCCGCCCATTCATCGATCACCTGGTCGGTGACTTTGGTCTCGCCGAAGGCGCGCAGCGTCGCATTGCAGGCCTGGCTGCGCGCAAGCGATCCGGCGGGCCGGTTGATCGGCACGCGCGGCCGGTAGATGTGGCTGTGTGAGTACACGTAGGCGAAATCCGGCGTCCTCTGGCGCTCGATGCTGGCCAGAGAGGCCTTCACCACCCGGTCGTCGAGCTTGAGGCCCATCGCGTCCCGGGCCTCCCGCATGGCGAGAAGTACGGTTGCCGTAGTAAAACACGTGGTGATACCCGTCGGCTTTTGGGTCGTGAGGCCGTCGTAGATGTCCAGATAGCCCCAGCCTCCGTTGATATCCATGTAACGGTTGGCCAGGTCGCTCTGCTCTTGCGCCAGCCGCTTCCACTTCTCCTTGGCGGCCTCGTCCTTGGCGGTCTCGTAGAGGCGCGTGAGGGCGCGCAAGCCGTACGCGTGGCCCCACGCGTTGTAGGTGGTGGTTTGATCGGCGCGGCGGAGCTTCGGCAGCTCCGCCTCCATCCAAGCCGCACCCTTGGCGATCGAGGCGAGAACCTCCGGCCTCACATCCCCGCTGTCGATCAGGCCGGAGAGTGCCAGCCCGCTCGCGCCGGCACGGAAGGCGTGGTGCGCACCCGGGAGCGGGGCATAGATGTTCAGGCCTTTCGTCCGGGTCGCGCCACCCCAGGAGCCGTTCGCGTTCTGATCCGCAATCAGAAAGTCCACGCCGCGGCGGATCGAGGCGTCGATGGCGGAAGCGTTCACTTCCGCCTGCGGCTTTTCCTGCGCCGTGACGGTGACGATGCCAACGATGGCAGTGAGGAAAGCGCGCTTCACGGATTTCAGTCGGGAACAACCACTACTTGACCTCCCTCGAGGCCGCTGAGGACTTCGACGCGATCTCCCGAGATCCGGCCGCGGGAAACGGTGCGGGACTCGCTCTTTCCGTCGGCCGTCTTGACGTCCACCGTCCAAGTGCCGTCCGGGCCGGGCTGAAGTGCCTTCGACGGGACCGTGATCACGGCGTCCTTCTGATGCACCACGAAGCGGCACTCGAAGCTCATGCCGGGGGCCACGTTCAATCCCGCAGGCCAATTTTCTCCCCCCCCGGCCGCGACATCCACGCGGTACCTACCGTCGCCCGAAGGGATCGCTGCGATGCTTCCGATGTTTGCTACCATCGGCAAATCTTCCCGGCCCGTAGCGGTCAGGTTCCCTCTCAGATCCTTGGCCAGAGCGCGTGCGGTACCTTCGTCCACGTGGGCGACGAGGCCCATTTCAGCACCGGTCGGCACCACGGAACCGAAGGCTTTTATCAAGGGCACCTTGCCTCCCTTCACAAGAGCCTTTGCCAATTCGCCCAAAGTCCAGCGACCTTCATCCAGCGAGCCATGATAGAAGATACCGTCGGTTGCCGCCCTGATCTCCATGAAAGCCGCATCTTTCTCCAAGTCCTCGAGATCCTGCTTCTCGCGGGCGGCCGCAGTACGCCCGGCTTCAAGGTCCAGCCTCGCACTTTGGAGGCTGCGGGGGAGGTTCTTTTCCGCCTTTTCGAGTTCGATGCCGGTACTGCGGGCATCGGTTGCAAGTGAATCGGCTCGCCGCGGCAGCAGGACGTCGAGCGAGCGCTTGGTGGAAAATTCAGCGTGCTTCAGGTCCAGCTCGGCGGATTTGACGGCGTACTCCTGCCGCCTGAGAATGATTTCCTCGGTCTGCTCCGTCAGATCGTCGGCGTCATACATCATCCGCAGTTGCTTCAGCTCCTCCTGCGCGGCTTCCAGACGGCGCTTGGTGTTCTCCAGATTGTCGAGGGTAGCTTCCTCCTGAATCTTGCGGCCGGTCTTCGTGAAATAGGCCAACTCCTCGGCGGCGATGGTTCCGGCGCGCCGGGCTGCTTCCAGTTTGATCGCGGTTTCCTCCTCCAGCTTGCTAAAGGCGAGTTCCTGGCTTGCTAGGGAAAGCTCGCGGGACTTCACCGCCCGCCGGAGATCCTCGAGCTTCTTGTCGATCCCTTCACGGTCGAATTTCACCAGCACGTCGCCCTTTTTCACGATCGTCCCGTGGGGCAGGATCTCCTCGATCGTGAAATCCGTCCATGCTTCCGGATCGATCGCAATGAGTACCGGTTCCACCGGCAGCAAGGTGGCGTAAAAGCTTTTCTCGATCCGGAAAGGCTTCGCATCGACGGTAATTTCCGCCGCATGGGAAACAGCCGCGGAAGCTAGCAGGAGGGGCAGGTATTTCATAGGTCGGCGGGATGTTAGCGGAGCCGTTAGTCGGATTTGCCTTTGCGGGCGAGCCACAGGAAATGTCTGCGCGGCCGGCGCGCGTTCGGAGTCGCGTCGATCTCGTGGCGCACGACTTCAAACCCGGCCCTGGAAAGGCTGCGCTCGATGTTCGGAACCGGTCGCGAAGAGGCGATAGCCAAAAGGCCGCCCGGCTGCAAGGCTCCGTGGACGGCGGCGAGCCAGCGGCGGTCTTCAAAGAGCCCGCGGCCTTTTTCAGCAGAGGGGGCGGTATCGGCGTGGAGCAGCACGGCGTTGAGCGTGCCGTCGTGCTGGTGGAAAGAAGCGGGTCCGGCGTCCTCCTCGATTTCGACCCGGGAATCCATGATCGCAGGGCTGTCGGGGATGAAACGACGGTGCCACTCCACGACGATCTGCCAAGGCTCCGCAATCATGAAGATCCCCTTCTTCTGCGGCAGCGTTTCCATCGCCCCGGCCAGCACTTCACCTAAGCCCAGCCCGACGATCCGGATTCTCGGTTGCTTCACCGGCCGGAAGGGAGCGCAGGCGATCCGCCCGAGTTCGCGCTCGCTTGCGGCCGTCGCGGGCCCCGCGAGCTGCAGGCTCTCGTGCTGGAGGTATTTCCGGCCGTCGTGCTCGTGGAGGCCCAAGACGGTGCCGTCCGGCAAGGTGGACTCCGCCAGGGTGAGTCTCGGCTTCATTTTCTGGAGTTGCGCGGGAAGTTAAGTGTTGGAAAACAACGACCCCGGCGGCTTGCCGGGGTCGTTATTTTTGGGCTTTTCAGATCCCGGAGGTGCCGTTTCCCGGAGCGGACCCGGCACCCGGCGCGGATCAAAGACCTGCCTTCAGCGTGGACGATGCCTTGAAGCCGACGGACTTGGAAGCCGCGATCTTCATCGCTTCGCCGGTCTTCGGATTACGACCTTGGCGGGCGGCGCGCTTCTTCACTTCGAAAGTGCCGAAGCCGATGATCTGGACCTTCTTGTCCTTCTTCACACCCTTTTCGATGGAGGAGAGAACGGCGGCGAGGGCGTCCTCGGCGGCACGCTTGGTGGCGTCCTTGCCGAGTGCTTTCTGGATGGCTTCAACGAGTTCAGCTTTGTTCATGGCGAGCACGGTATTGCTGCCCGCGCCGTTGTTTGGCAAGCTAAAATACAGGAGCTCCATCAGGCCCCGGCCCTAGAGCCAAGCCCGTTCGCGGCGCTTCATCCGCCTTTTGCCGCCCCCGCACTTTACGCGGCGGCCGGCACTTGGAAGTCTCCTTCCGCTTCACATGGATCACGATGCAGAAGACCCGCGGATCGCGCGCGCCGTGCAGACGGTGCTGGGTGCCTCCGCCGGCGCGGATATCCTTTGGTGTCCGCGGCTGCTGGAGTCGGCGGCGGCGCGCGGCTACTTCACTCCCGATGAGGACGAGG
>CBIHMP010000290.1:0-5139 GCA_966211015.1 uncultured Luteolibacter sp.
CTATTCGAGGATAGCCCGGCCGCGAGCGGGACCGAGACCTTCCTCGATCTGCGCGCGCAGACCTTCACCTCCAGCGATTGCGGCATGACCTGGCTGGTCTTCCACCCGGAGTTCGGCCAAGCGGGGTCGCCGAACCGGGGCTACGTGTACGTGACCTACAAATGGAAGCCGGCGGGGGGAAACGGCAACGAAGCTTATTGGCGGCTTACCCGTTTCACTGTCCCGGACGGCACCCAGATCGCCGACCCTGCGAGCGAACAAATCCTGATCCAGCAGTACGACCGCCAGCAGTTTCATGACAGCGGCTGCATGATGTTCGGCCCGGATGGCTACCTTTATATTGCCGTCGGCGATGAAGGCGGTGCGAATGACCAGTACGAGACCGGTCAGAAGATCGACGAGCGACTCTTCTCAGGCATCCTGCGGATCGATGTTGACCGGGACCTTTCCCGGAGCCACCCGATCCGCCGCCAGCCGACGCAGCTCGCCATGCCCGCGGGGTGGCCTGACAGCTTCACCGCAAATTATACGATTCCGGACGACAATCCGTTCCTAGATCAAGAAGGCGGCAATCTTGAGGAGTTCTACGCCATCGGTCTCCGCCAGCCGTACCGTTTTTCCCGGGATCCGGAGAGCGGCCGGATCTGGGTGGGTGAGAGCGGCCAGGATACCGAAGAAGAACTCTGCCTCTTGTCACCCGGAGCCAATTACGGCTGGCCTTTCCGCGAAGGGAGAGTAGCCGGTCCACAGCCTCCCCCCGCGGTGACCCACGGCACGGTCACCGGGCCCGTCTGGAGCGTGGCGCACGCCGCGGGGCCCGATGGCTGCATGGTTGGCGGTTTCGTTTATCGCGGCGCGGCGCACCCCTCGCTCCAGGGGAAATTCCTCGCCGTGGATAACGTGAGCGGCCGCATCCGCGCTTTCGACTACGATAGCGACGCAGGCGTGGCCACCGGGACCATCCTCGCCGACATGCCGAGCGGAAGCGTTTACAGCGGCACCTCCACCATCGGTAGCGATCACGCGGGCGAGCCTGTCTTTATCAAGATCAATGGCACCGGCACCCGCGGCCGCTTCATGAAACTGGCGGTCACCCCTCCCGCCTCTACAAATCCCGTCTGGTACCGTTTCGAGGACCAAGATCCGGAAAATGTCTCCGGCTACCTCTCCGACAACCCCGGCAACGCGACCGCGGATAGCATCGGCGACGGGGTGCCTCTGCTCGCTTGGGACGACGAGATCTTGACGAGCGCCAACGCGAGCTTCGGGATATCGAACGGGCTGCTGCCGGCGGGGCAATCTTCAAACAACGCGGGGGTACGGGTCGTTTCCCCCGGCGATGGCGACGGGAGGCCGGGCAATGTCGCCGGAGACCTCTATATGGAGCGGAAGTTCGGCAGGCTGGACGACTTCACCGCCGAGCTCAGCTTCCGCCCGGCCCCCGGCTCGCTTGCCGACGGCTACCAATGTTTCCTCGGGCTCGATGGCATGACGGGCACCGCCCCGATCGATCTTGAGAACGGTCCGGCGCTCCAGCCCTTCCGTCTGATGCGATGGGATCGCTCCAGCCCCCAAGGCAACTCGCTCATCGATCTTCAGGCGGGGGACCTGTTCCTGAACGTCCGCACCGTGGATCCCGCTACCGGCCAGTGGGTCTCGGTGCCGGTGGAGGTGCTCGACCGGGATCTTTTCACCGATGACCGCTGGTATCATCTGGCAATTGTCGGCGATGCCGCTGCCGGTACCCTCACCGTCTATAGCTTTGAAGATGGAGCCTACGTGCAGCTCGGCCAAGGCTCCGGCTATAAAGGAAACCTGCAGCCGGGAGTATGGACGCTCGGGCGCGGAATGCACAATGGCAACGCGGTGGATTGGGCGACGGATGCGGAGTTCGATGAAGTCCGCATCGCGAACTCCGCGCTGTCGCCGTCGCAATTCCTCTACGCCCCCCAGCCTTGGCAGCCCCTCATCGTGGCAAACGACCCCCCCGCGTTGCTCTCGGAGACGGGGGCTTTCGCCGATCTTGCGACACTCACGCCGGCCGCGGGTGTCTTTCCTTACGATGTCAATGCGCCCCTGTGGTCGGATGCAGCCGCGAAGAAGCGCTGGATCGCTCTGCCCAATGACGGAGACCACGACTCGGCCTCGGAAAAGATAGGCTTCTCTCCGGACGGCGATTGGTCGTTCCCGCCTGGCACCGTCTTCATCAAGCACTTCGAGCTCTCCGTCGATGAAAGCGATCCCTCCCTGCGCAGGCGTTTGGAGACCCGCTTCATCGTCATGCCGACAAGCGGGGAACCCTATGGCGTGACCTACAAATGGCGCGCGGATGGCAGCGATGCTGAACTCCTGCCCGACGGTGCCAGCGAGGACATCCCGATTGCCGAGGTCGGCGGCGGCACCCGCATCCAGCGCTGGGATTATCCCAGCCGCACGGACTGCCGCGTCTGCCACAATGGCAATGCGGGGCACGTGCTGGGCCTGAAGACCCATCAGCTCAATGGCGACCTTGCCTACGATCGCACCGGCCGCACTGCCAATCAGCTCGAGACGCTGGCTCATCTCGGCTGGTTCGATTCCGGTTACCGCCCGGAGCATCTCCCTTGGTTCCTCAAGAGCCGCCACATCGCGGACAGTGCGGCGAGTTTGGAGGACCGTGTCCGCTCCTATCTTGATTCGAATTGCGCGCATTGTCACCGGCCCGGAGGCGTTCGCGCGCTCTTTGATGCCCGCTTGACCACGCCCCTCGCCGGGCAGGGGTTCATCCGCGGCAGCTTGGTGGAGCCGACCGAACACGAGCGCGTGATCGTTCCCGGCGACCTCGCGAATTCCGTCCTGCGGATCCGCCACGGTAGTACCGGAGTGATCAAGATGCCGCCGCTCGGAAAAACCCTCGTCGATGAAGAAGCGGCGCAGGTGATCGCGGATTGGATTCTCTCCCTGCCATCCGCTCCGGCCGTGGAGCTTGTAGCTCCCGCCGGGGCGGGAGGCCCTTTTGAAGTGGAGGTTCGGTTCTCCGAGCCGGTGACCGGCCTCTCCCCCTCCGATTTCGACGTCACGGGAGCCTCCATCGGCGGTCTGACGGGCAGCGGTGCAGCCTACGTGCTCACCGTGACACCGCACGGCTTCGGCGAAGTCACGCTCGGCTTGCCAGCCGGGCGCGCCCAAGGGGCCGGCGGGGAGGGGAATTTCGCTTCACAGCAGAAACGGATGGTCATCACAGACAGCTCCCTGCTTGCGTGGCTACCGCTGGACGAGGGCAGCGGGATATCCGCGAACGACCTGTCTCCGCAGGAGAACCACGGCACGCTGCTCGGCATGGAAACGGCGGATTGGATCGCCGGGAAGGTCGGGAGCGCCCTTTCCTTCGACGGCTCCGGCGAGCGGGTGAGCATGCAAAATCCCCCCGCGGGTGACTTCACGATTTCGTTCTGGATGCGCTCGACCCAGGAATTCCAAGCCACCAATGCCCCGCCGGCCGGACGGGCCATCGTCACCGCGGACAGTCCGGGTGCTACCAACGACTTCATGATTGCCGGCACCCGCGCGGAGGGGGTCAACCGCATCTCGTTCCAAACCGGTCATGCCGGCGGACTGTTGCCAAACAGCGTCATCCACGGGACGAGCGCGGTGAATACCGGCGGGTGGATTCATATCGCCTGCACCCGCGTCCAGGCCTCCGGGGAGATGAAGATTTATGTGAACGGTGCTCCGGAGGCGGTGGGAATCGGCAGTACCGCGATCTTGAATGCGAATCCCGTGCTGAGCTTCGGCGGCAATCCTGCCGGGGCGGGGACCAGCTTCCAGGGCGATATCGATGAACTTCGGATCCACGGGCGCGTGCTTTCGGAAGCGGAGATTGGCGAGCTGGCTGCGGAGACCGGTGCGCCGCCTCCCTTTGCGCAGTGGCTCTCCTCATGGCTCCCCGGCCTCACCCACTTGCAGGGTGCCGATCTCGATCCGGAAGGCGATGGCATGACGAATTTCGGAGAATTCGCCTTCGGCGGCGATCCGCTCTCAGCGGATGTTTTTCCCGTTCCCATGATGCGGGCGGCAGACGGCAGCGTCACCCTGAGCTACGTGGCCCGCATGGCTCCCGCGGGTGCCGTCTATCTAGTCCAGGTGGGCCAGGATATGGATAGCTGGAGCCCCGCGGATCCGGCGCTCACCGAAATATCGCGCGAAGCGCTGCCTGGCGGGGAGTACGAACAGGTCACCGTGAGCTACCTGCCGCCGGAGGAGATGACGAAGCTCTTCTTCCGCATCGAGGCGTTGCCGAAGTAGCCCTCCGCCCGGCCTCAGAAGCCCTTCCAGAAGAGGAAGGAACAGGTTAGCACCGCGAGCCCGTAGGCCAGCCCGCCCGCGCAGAGCATCTGCCAGCGCTTCCGGGAAGCGGTCGCCCATGCCACGGTGTCGCGGAAAAGGTAGGGCATGCCCACCCAGTAGAGCGATTTCACGATCAGCACGAAGGCAAAGATCGGGATCAGCACCCGGCTTTGCGGATCCTTGAGGAAAGCGGCTTCCAGCAAAGGAGCCGCGACCATCAATCCCAGCAATCCGAGGGCGCGGACGGCGAGGAATTCCTTCACCGCCATGCCCACGGCCACGATCGAGAGCGGCACCACGTAGCGGAGGTATTTCTTCAGCCCGTTGAACTCCCCGAGATCCATGGAGAGCGAGTGAAGGATGCCCTTGCCGGGCGGAGCGACGAGCAGCCAGAACCAGAGCAGCCCGACCGCCAGAAGCACCTGCCCCAGCTGCTGGTTGCGGGGAAAACGCTTCAGGAAGCGTTGAACCGCCTCCGGCTTCGCGAGCAGGAAGGCGTGCAGGGCGACCAGCCATACTCCCAGCACTATGCCGGTGCCGAAGAGAGGCAGGCGCTCGTAAAGGTGCATCGCATCCATGTCCGGACGGGGATTAGGGGAGCGGGGGCATTGCGACAAGGCGGAACTCCGCACGGGCCGTTCCCACCGGGCTTACGGATTCGCATTTTCGCGTGCTGCGCGCCTGTTGCCTCGCGTCGATCCGGGCCGGCAGATTTCCGCGCGAGATCCCCCTCGCCAGCTTCCTCCCGGTGACGTTCCTTGCCTGAGAAAGAGAAAGCGCACCCGCGGCCGGAGCCGCGGGTGCGCGCTATGC
>CBIHMP010000291.1:0-5127 GCA_966211015.1 uncultured Luteolibacter sp.
CCTCAACATCGAACGCTGAACGTTCAACATTGAACGTTGAAGTGACGAAGATCGACGGATTGATTCCGTTCGATGTTTCTGCTAATCCCGGTGGTAGGGCATGCCCGCCTTGAGGGACGCGACCCGGTAGAGTTGCTCCAGCAGGATCACCAGGGCCAGCTCATGCTGCAGGGTGAATGGGGACACGGCGATGAGCAGATCGCACGCCGCACGAAGCTGGTCATTATGACCGTCCGCCGCGCCGATCAGAAAGGAAACGGCTTTCACATCACCACGGTTTTCAAGTGCCTCCAGCCGCTGGGCGAATTTGCGGGTGGTGAAGGTTCCCCCCCGCTCGTCGAGGGCGATCCGGTAAGATCCCTCTGATCTCTCCAGAAGCCGGCCTGAGACTTCGTCTTTTCCTCCCGCCTTGACGGTGAGCAGCTCGAACGATCCGAAACGGGAGAGGCGTTTCAGATACTCATCCACGCCCGCCTTGGCATAGGCGAGCGCGGGCTTTCCGGCAACAATGACTCGGACTTGCATGGGGCGTTCCAAGCTTGCTCCGCGGACGGTCGCCAGCCAACTTGAATCCTGCATGAAGTTTCAACCCTTGTTCATCCTTCCGTTGCTGGGCGCTTGCGCGGGCCCCGGCCCCATTGTCCCTGATACCAGAGTGGAAAAACAGATGATCGGACTGCTTGAGAAGTTCGACCGGTATGACCTCGATGGCAGCGGCCAGCTGGATTCGCATGAACTTCTCGCAGCGCAGAAATCCACCGGCCATCCACCGGCTGAAATCATCGATTTCTACGACCAGGATAAGAACCGGAAAATCTCACTGCGCGAGGCCCAGAGAGGTTTTTCGCGGATGGACGAGGCGGAGGAGCGGGGAAATCATACCCACTGAAAAATAGCGGCCCGGACGCTTGGAAAGTGCGGGAAGAGGAAAAAGGTGCTGGATGCCAGGCCGCCTTACATCTCCGCCAGCTTGTAGTTCAGCGTGATCGATTTCCGGAGCGCGCGCATGACCTCGACCAAGCCCAGATGACCCTTGGCGGCCTCGGCACAGGCAGGGTCATCCGAGGCGTTGCGGCTGATGTGCCTGCCGATCTCCGCGTGTAGCTGGGTCATCCGCGTATCGAGGATCCCATACTCCGCGCGCAGGGCTGAGATATCCTTGTTGGCATCGCCGATGACCTGGAAGGCTTTGGATGCGAATTCGTGCTGGGTCTTTTTCAGTTCCCTGATCTGTTCCGCCAGGCCGTTGATCCGCGCGTCGCCCTTCTCGATCTCCGCGCTGATTTCCGTCCGTTCGGTTTTCAGTGCGGTGAAGCGGACCTTGAGCTGGTTGAGCGAGGCGTTGATCTTGTCGATGTCCTGATCCCCCGGTTTGGCCTTGCCGGTTTCATTGGCGAGCACTTCGGATTTCACCTTCAGACCTTCATAGGATCTGCGGATCTCCTTGGCCGCAGCCACCACCTCATCCCGCCGCGCTGCGAGCGAATTGAGCCGGGTGACGATTTCCGCCTTCTCGCTGTTCAGCTTCTGCTCGGGCTCGGAGACGGTGTTCAGCAGGCCCGCGCGCTCTTCGTGCGCCTTGTTCAGGCGCTCCTGGCAGGAAGCGAGCTTGGTGGAAACGGCATCCCTCTCATGTGAAAGCTTGCGGAGGTTCCAGTAGCTGGTGGCGAGAGGCTCGATGTGTTCGGTTTTTTCCCAAACCAATGCGCCCAGATACGCTTCCGCTTCCCGCAGCAGGTGCGTCTCACTGGCCGCATCCCCCATGCGCTGGTTCCGGCGGTGGATGCCGAAGGCGCGGGCGATGCGTGAGAAATAGTAGCGGGTGGGCGTCATGAAGGGTGAACAGGAGGACTTATTGCTTCTTCACCTTGTTCTGCAGCGCGGTGATGACGGTGTAGTCCTCAAGGGTCGTCACGTTGCCGCTGATCTCGCCCTTCGTGACGAGTTCCTTGAGCAGGCGGCGCATGATTTTTCCGGAGCGCGTTTTCGGCAGTCCGGGGGTGCAATAGATGTCGTCGGGCTTCGCGATCGCACCGATGACCTTGCCGACATGGTTGCGGAGCTCGACAATAAGTTTTTCGGATTCCTCGTAACCCGTCTTGAGAGACACGAAGGCGGCGACGGCCTGCCCTTTCATATCATCAGGGCGACCGACAACGGCAGCCTCGGCGACGGCCGGGTGGGCGACGAGCGCGCTCTCGATCTCGGCGGTTCCCAGGCGGTGGCCGGAAACGTTGAGCACGTCATCAAGGCGGCCGATGATCCAGAAGTTGCCATCCTTGTCGCGGCGGGCGCCGTCACCCGCGGTCTAGAGGCCGGCGTAGTCAGAGAAGTAGGTCTTCTTGAAGCGGGCCTTGTCGCCGTAGATCGTGCGGGTCATGGACGGCCACGGCTTGCGGATGACGAGGCGTCCGTCCTCGTTCGGTTTGCACTCCTTGCCGGCGTCATCGAGGATCACGGCGTCGATGCCGAAGAACGGATGGGTGGCGGTGCCGGGCTTGCAGGGCGTGGCGCCCGGCAGAGGCGAGATGAGGATCGCGCCGGTCTCGGTCTGCCACCAGGTATCGACGATGGGGCATCTTCCCCCACCGATGTGTTTGTGATACCAGTTCCAGGCCTCCGGGTTGATCGGCTCACCCACCGAACCCAGCAGGCGAAGCGAGGAGAGATCGTAGGCGTCGGGGAAGTGGTCGCCAGCCTTGATGAAGGCGCGGATGGCGGTGGGTGCCGTATAGAAAATGGTGACGCCGTATTCCTCGATCATTTTCCAGAACCGTCCGAAGTCCGGCTCATTCGGAGCGCCTTCGTACATGATCTGGGTCACGCCGTTGGCGAGCGGGCCATAGACGATGTAGGAATGCCCGGTGATCCAGCCGACATCGGCCGTGCACCAATAGACATCCTCATCGCGCATATCGAAGATGTATTTGCAGGTGGAATAGGTTCCGGTGAGGTAGCCGCCGGAGGTGTGCAGGATTCCCTTTGGCTTGCCGGTGGAGCCGGAAGTGTAGAGGATGAAGAGCGGGTGCTCGGAATCGAAGGGTTTCGCCGTGTGCTTGGAGGAAACTTCTTTCACCTCGTCGTGCCACCATGAGTCCCGGCCGGAAACCATGTTGATGTCGTTGCCCGTGCGCTTGAGGACGATGACGCTCTTGATCTTCGCTCCCTGGTAGCGGGCGAGCGCTTCATCGACCGCGGGCTTGAGCGGGATGATTTTCCCGCGGCGCCATCCGCCATCGGCGGTGATCACGGCCACGGAGCCGGAATCCTCCAGCCGGTCGAGGATCGCTTCGGAAGCAAAGCCGCCGAAGACGACATTGTGGACCGCACCGATGCGCGCGCAAGCGAGCATGGCGATGGCGGCTTCCGGCACCATTGGCATATAGATGAGCACGCGGTCACCCTTTTTGATGCCGTTCTTCTCGAGAACGTTGGCAAAGCGGCAGACCTCCTTGTGGAGCTGGCCGTAAGTGATCACCCGCTTGTCGCCGGGCTCGCCTTCCCAGATGATGGCGGCTTTGTTTTTCCGCGGCCCGAAGGCGTGGCGATCGACGCAGTTTTCACTGACGTTGAGTTTCCCGCCATCAAACCATTTGGCGAAGGGTGCTTTCCATTCCAGAACCTTGGACCATGGCTTCTGCCACAGGAGTTCCTTCGCTTCCCGTGCCCAGAACTTCTCAGGGTTGTCGATGGATTCCTTGTAGAGCTTTTTATAGGCCGCCATCGAAGGAATGCGGGCCTTGGCGGAGAATTCCTTCGACGGTTTATGGACGATTTCCGGGGCGGGTTTGGCCTTCGACGATTTGCTCATGGGTTTGGATCTCTGGAAAGAAACGTGGTGCATGCGTCCACGATGCATGAAGCTAGAAATCCGCATGGCGGGGAGCAAGCCACCAGTTAGGTGAAATACCGGGAAATCCCGCCGGATGCGCGACCCTTGGAATGTTATTTTTTCGGGTTCCGCATCAGCAGCTCGACCTCCTTGGAGTTGAGCGGGGCGTATTGTCCGGGTTCCAGGTCGCCCAGCCACAACGAGCCGATGCGCACGCGCAGAAGCTTGGTGACCTGATAGCCGAGAGCTTCGAACATCACGCGGATCTGCCGCTTGGCACCATGATCGAGTACGATCTGGATGCGGCGGGAGGAAAGGCGCTCGATGGCCTTGGCCTTCAGTTTGCCGCCTTCGGTGTAGATTCCTTCCAGGAACTGGTCGAGGTGCGCATTTTCGAACGCTTGGTTCGAGGTCACCAGATATTCCTTCTCCACCGATTTCGATGGATGCATCAGCTTCTGGGAAAGATCCCCGTCATTGGTCAGGATGAGGAGACCCTCGGAGTCCCGGTCGAGGCGGCCGACGTGATGCAGGGAGTGCATGGCGAGGGGCAGCAGATCATAAATCGTCTCCCGTCCGAGTTCGTCCTCGCGGGTGCAGACGTAGCCCCGCGGCTTATGAAAGGCCATGACGCTCACCTGATTGGGGACGACACGCTTGCCATCGACGCGGACGTGATCGCCCTCGCCGATGCGGGTTCCCATATTGATGCACGGCGCGCCATTCACCTCCACCCGGCCGGACTGGATGAGTTCATCGCAGGCACGGCGTGAGCCGACGCCGCAGGATGCGAGGTATTTGTTGAGGCGGACGCCGTCGTTCATGGAATCGTGGAATTTTCAGCGAAAAAAGCGCGGAACCCGTTGGGATTCCACGCGAATCGGGAAAGCCGTAAGCGAAGGAATCAACCCTCGTGCTTGGTCTTCGGAAGGCCGACGGGCGTGCGGCCGGCTTTCCATTCGCCACGCTCCTTGAGAAGCTTGACGCGCTCGAAGCGCTTGAGGACGGAGCGTTTGCCGCCGACGGTGGCGCTGGCTTTGAGGCTGTTGTGCTTGGACATCGCGGGATGTGGTTTGAGATTTCGCGGGGGGGCGCGGAGGCTAGGGGTGCCTGCCGCCGGTGGCAATAGGAAAATGCCACCGGCGGAAAATAGCGGCGTCAGCCGCCGATGCTGGCAGGATCGCCGAAAACATAGCCGCGGGCCAGTTTCTGGTAGTCCCCGATCTGGGTGCTGATCCACGGGTCGTTGTGGCCCAGTTCCTCCGCCATGATCCGGGCCACCGCGGGGGCGGCGT
>CBIHMP010000292.1:0-5103 GCA_966211015.1 uncultured Luteolibacter sp.
GCGGGAATGGACCTGCCGCCTCGCCCCTTTCGTTACGGCATTTGCCGCCGCCTGCCTGCTCGTCCGCGGCTCCCGGCAGCTCGCCTCGCAGGCCGGGACATCCCGCCTGCTCAGGAAGAAGCTGGACGAGCCCGATCAGGCGCGCGGGGTTCCCCGGCAAACCTTCCCCTCCATTTACCGCGCCTCCACCGATACGGCACGGCTCCATCGCTTCCGGGCCGCCTCCGATTTTTACTATGCTCATCGTAGCGAAATCGCCGCGTTCGGTGCCGGGGGGCTGTTGGCGGGCCTGCCGCAGTTGCTTGCCGGAGAAGAGCCATGGATCCTCTCCTGCCGCTCCGGCATTGTCCGCCGCCGCCTCGGCTACCGCTGGTTCTCCTTCCGGCGGCGGCACCACTCGGCATGGAAGAAGTCGATGTTCGGCATCTTCGAGTGGTCCGGCCGCGCCATCGCCGAACTCCGCCAGCCGGGGGTAAAGCCGAGCGGTGCCCCCAAACGGGTCTCCCCGCGCCTGCTCGAGCGTGCCCTGTCGATCGCCCGCCCCGGGGATATTTTCGTCACCCGTCACGATGACGCGGTGAGCAATCTCTTCCTTCCCGGCTTCTGGCCCCATGCCGCCCTCTACCTGGGTAGCCCGGAGCAGCGGGCGGAGCACGGCGTGAAGCTTGCCCCGCCTCTGGAGCGCCTCGCGGCGGATCCATTCCGTTTTTTGGAGGCGAAGAAGGACGGCGTCCGCGTCCGCCCGGCGGAGGAGACCCTGGCGGTGGACGCCTTTGTCATACTCCGCCCGCCTCTCCCTGCCGAGCTGCTGGCGACCGCCCTGGTGCGAGCGATGGCTCACCACGGCAAGCCTTACGATTTCTCCTTCGACTTCCGGAAATCCGACCGGCTGGTCTGCACGGAGGTGATCTATCGGGCTTACCACGGATGCGGCCCGGTCTCGTTCCTTCTCAAGGAAGTTTCCGCCCGGCCCTGCCTTCCGGCGGAAGAGCTGATCGCCCAATCGCTGGAGCAGGGGTTCCGGGTCGTCGCGGCTTGCGGAGTGGGCCGGGACGAATTCGCTACGGGAACACGGGCGGAGCTGGTTTTCCACTCCAGCCGCAGTGCACTTTGAAGCATCCGTAACCCTCACGAAACCAAAGTTCCGGAGAGCTTGTGAAATTTTTCACAAATAGCTCTTGCGCCGTTACAAATCCCTTTGATACAGCCCCCGCGCGCTTTCGCGAAGCGTTTCCCGGCAATGACCCGTCGTTCCATCTTCTCCATCCTGTTCGCATGGCTCTGCCTTGCGGTACCGGCATTCGCTGCGGAAGCGGGCCCTGAGGCCGCCCACACCGGCCATGATCACCTTCCGGCCCACGCCGAGGCAATCTTTGAACTCGGTCCCTTCGTCATCACGAATTCGATGCTGATGGTGTGGATCGTGGCCGCGCTCATCATCCTCGTGGCACAGCTCGCCACCAAGAAGCTGGCCCTGATCCCGAGCGGCCTGCAGAACTTCGTCGAGTGGCTGGTGGAGAGCCTCTACAATTTCCTTGAGGGCATCCTGGGAGCGCACTTGGTGAAGCGGACCTTCTGGTTTTTCGGCACCATCTTCGTGCTGATCCTGTTCACGAACTGGTTCGGCCTCATCCCTGGCGTCGGCACCGTGGGCTGGCAGCTCAGCGGCCCCGGCGTGGATCCTCACGATACCTTCCGCCCCTTCCTGCGCGGCGGCAATGCCGACCTGAACATGACCGCGGCGATGGCCTTCACCTTCGCGCTCCTCTGGTTCTACTGGGCGATCACGGAAAACGGCCTCAAGGGCTTCTTCGCCCACATCTTCGCGCCGAAGGGCAAATTCAGCGGCCTCATGGCGGCTTTCATGGTCCTCGTCTTCCTGTTCGTCGGGGTATTGGAAATCGTTTCCATCCTCTTCCGTCCCGTCGCCCTCTCCTTCCGCCTCTACGGCAATATCTTCGCCGGTGAGAACATTTTGGAGAACATGATGCTCGTCGTGGGCGACAACAAGTGGCTCGCCTGGCTGCCGCCGCTGCCCTTCTACTTCATGGAACTTCTCGTCGGCCTCATCCAGGCCCTCGTATTCATGCTTCTTACTTCCGTCTTCCTGAAGCTGATCTGCGACCATGGCGATCATCACGACGAAGAGAAAGATCACGCCCATTGAAAGCTTTCCCGTCCTGACCATGGCACAGACCGTGGGGGCCGGGCGTAACACCAAAACTGAACTACCATGTTGACCCCGATCCTTGCCGAACTGACCGGTAACTTCCACGTCGCCTTCGCCGCCATTGGCGCTGCCGTTGGCATCGGCCTTCTCGGCTCCAAGGCCGCTGAAGCCACCGGCCGCAACCCCGGTGCCGCCGGTAACATCCTGACGCTGTCGATCATTCTCGCGGCTCTTATCGAAGGTATCGTTTTCTTCGCGATCTTCCTCGCCAAGTAAGCCTTCCTGGCGCGGAGGCTCTTCGAGGCCTCCGCGCCACCCTCTTTCCGTTCCCCGATTTCACCGTTCACCAGTTCTCGTCCGATGACTCCGCTTTTCGATCTCCTGGCTGCCACTCCGCCCGTTGAAGGTGACGGGGGTGTCGTGGGTGAAATCTTCCGCACCTTCCACATCGACTGGCCCTTCTTCATCAGCCAGTGCATCTCTTTCCTGATCGTCGCGTTTCTTCTCAAGAAGTTCGCCTTCGGCCCCGTCCAGAACATGCTGGAACAACGCCGCGCCCGTATTGCCGAGGGTGAGGCGAATCTCGTTCGCATCCAGAAGCAGCTCGCCGATTCCGAGGCGACCACCGCTGCCGCCATCGCCAAGGCGAACGAAGACGCGGCCCGCCTGATCAACGAGGCGAAGACGAGCGCCGCCGCGCTTTCCGAGCAAAAGGCCCAGGAGGCTATCTCGAGCGCCCAGCAGATCCTCGCGAAGGCCGAAGCCGCCGCCCAAGCCGAACGCGCAGCGATCAAGGCCGAGCTGAAGCAGGAGTTCGGCCGCCTCGTCACCGCCACCACCGCGCAGGTCACGGGCAAGGTCCTTACTTCCGACGACCAGGCCCGCCTGAGCCAGGAGGCCCTCGCCAGCGTCGAGCGCTGATCACCCTTTCCGCCGCCTCGTCATGAAAATCTCCAAGGTCGCTAATACCGCCGCCCGCCGCATCTTCCGGCTTTGCCAGGCCGGCGGCCGTCTCGACGAGGCCAAGCTTTCGAACGCGGTGAAGAGCCTCGCCCGGAGCCAGCCGCGCGACTACCGCGGCATCCTTTCCGCGCTGAAGCGCCTCGTGCGCCTCGAGATGGAGCGCCGCCGCGTGATCGTGGAGAGCGCGGGCGATCTCGACCAAGCGTCCCGCGACCGCATCATTTCCGGCCTCGCCGTGAAATACGGCGTCGATCTCACCTTTGAATTCCGCACGAACCCCGAGCTTCTCGGGGGTCTGAAGATCCGCGTCGGAAACGACGTTTTCGACGGCTCCGTGAAGGGCCGCCTCGACCGCCTCGCCCAAGCCTTTTGATATTTGGCCCTCCGCCTCTGCTGAAAACCGAACACTTGAAACCGAACACTTTGCCATGAGCAGCATCCTCCAGGAACTCGAAAAGGAGATCGCCAATGTCACGGCCTCCGTCCAGAAGTCGAACGTCGGCGTGGTCCGTGAAGTCGGTGACGGCGTGGCCAAGGTGGAAGGCCTCTCGGACGTGATGCTGAACGAGATGATCTCGTTCCCCGGCGGTGTCACCGGCCTGGCGATGAACCTTGAAGAAGGCGAAGTCGGTGTCGTGCTTCTCGGCAGCTACGACAAGATCGTGGCCGGCACCGAGTGCTCCACCACCGGCAAGCTGCTTTCCGTCCCAGTCGGCCACAATGTTCTCGGCCGCGTGGTGAACGCTCTCGGCGAACCCGTCGATGGCAAGGGCGAGATCGTTCCCGACGCTTTCTACCCGATGGAGAAAATCGCGCCCGGGATCATCAAGCGCAAGTCGGTGTCCGTCCCGGTGCAGACCGGCATCATGTCGATCGACGCCATGATTCCCGTCGGCCGCGGCCAGCGCGAGCTCATCATCGGTGACCGTGCCACTGGCAAGACCACGATCGCCGTCGATACCATCATTTCCCAGGCGAAGCAGAACAAGGCGGCCGAGCAGGGCAAGCTGCAGAATCACAAGCCGCTCTACTGCATCTACGTCGCCATCGGCCAGAAGCTCTCGAACGTCGCCCGCATCCAGAAGACCCTGGAAGACGCCGGCGCGATGGAATACACCACCATCGTCACCGCCTCCGCTTCGGATGCGGCGGCCATGCAGTTCCTGGCTCCTTACGCCGGCTGCGCCATCGCCGAGTTCCTCATGGACAAGGGTCAGGACTGCCTGATCGTGTTTGACGACCTTTCCAAGCACGCCGTGGCTTACCGCCAGGTCGCCCTGATCCTGAAGCGCCCCTCCGGCCGCGAAGCTTATCCGGGCGATGTGTTCTACCTCCACTCCCGCTTGCTCGAGCGTTCCGCCCGTCTGACGGATGCCGCCGGTGGCGGTTCCCTCACCGCGCTTCCGATCATCGAAACGCAGGCCGGCGACGTGTCCGCTTACATCCCGACCAACGTGATCTCGATCACGGACGGCCAGATCTATCTGGAAACCGACCTCTTCTACCAAGGCATCCGCCCTGCCATCTCGGTGGGTCTCTCGGTGTCCCGCGTGGGTTCTGCCGCCCAGACGAAGACGATCAAGTCCGTCGCCGGCACGACCAAGCTCGACCTCGCCCAGTTCCGCGAGCTCCAGGCCTTCGCCCAGTTCGGTTCCGACCTCGATGCTTCCACCAAGAAGAAGCTCGATCGCGGTGCCCGCATCGTGGAGCTCTTCAAACAGAACCAGTACTCCCCGCTCTCCATGGAAATGGAGTCGGTCTATCTCTTCGCGATGCAGAACGGCTACTTCGATGACGTGAAGGTCAGCGATGTGAAGCGCTTCCAGAACGCGATGGGCGAGTTCTTCGAGACCCGCAAGACCGAGCTCCTCGACAAGATCCGCAACGAAAAGCCGGATCTCAAGAAGGACGCCGCTGCCGTTGATGCCGTGAAACAGGCGATCAGCGACTTCAAGGCCTCCTGGAAGTAA
>CBIHMP010000293.1:0-5076 GCA_966211015.1 uncultured Luteolibacter sp.
GCGCTGAAGACTCCCGCCCCGCCGGCCAACGCGATCAGCACGAACGCGAACTCGCCGCCCGCCGCGAGGGCGGAGGCGAAAACCAGCGAGGGGCCGCAAGAGGAACCGCGCAGCCGGGCGAGGGAGAAGATGATGCCGCCCTTCACCAGCAGCAGTCCCGCCGCGCAGCCGAGGACGGCGGGCCAATTCGCCGCGATGTGCCCGAAGTCGATGCCCGTTCCCACGCCGAGGAAGAAGAGCCCGAGCAGAAGGCCCTTGAAGGGCTCCAGGTCGCTTTCCAGCTCGTGCCGGTACTCGCTGTTCGCCAGCACCACGCCCGCAACGAAGGTCCCGAGCGCTGCCGAAAGGCCCACCTTCGTCATCAGCAGCGCAATGCTGATGACGAGCAGGAGAGCGGCCGCCGTGAAGGCCTCCCGCTGGCGGGTCTTCGCGATGGCGCGGAAGATCGGTTTCACCGCCAGCCGGGCGATGGCGACGATCAGGGCCACCGCGCCCACGGTCGCCAGCGCCTGGGCCCACCCGGGCCAATGCGCCATCCATGCGGCCGCGCCGTGCCCCTGTGTTTCTCCGGCGGGCTGCCGTGCCGCGAGCAAAGGCAGGAGCGCCATCACCGGGATCACCGCGAGGTCCTGGAAGAGCAGCACCGCGAAGGAATTCTGCCCCGCCTCGGTGCGCAGCAGGTTTCTCTCCGAGAGGCATTGCAGCACGATGGCGGTGCTCGACATCGCGAGCACGAGCCCGATCCCCAAGGCGGGCTTCCAGCCGATGCCGAAGGCCATCGCCAGGCCGCCGATCGCCACGGCGGAAAGCACCACCTGGGAAGCGCCCAAGCCGAAAATCTGGCGCTTCATCCGCCACAGGTGGGAAGGCTCCAATTCCAGGCCCACGAGGAAAAGCATCATCACCACCCCGAACTCCGCGAAGTGGGTGATCTGTTCGCTTTCGCCTCCCACCCAGCGCAGTCCCCACGGGCCGATCAAGGCACCGGCGATCAGGTAGCCGAGCACGGCACCCATGCCGAGGCGCTTCCCGACCAGCACCGCCACCAAGGCGGCGGAGAGGTAGAGAAAGGCTTGGGCGAAGAAACTTTCGAAGGCCACGGGGAGTCAGTCAGGAAGGAGATAGCCACAAGGGGGATATCCCGTCGCGGAGCGCGCAGAGCCACTCGGAATAGCTCCGCGAAACCTCGGCCAAAGCAGGGTCGTCCAGCCGGTTCGAGGCGTGAACGGTGAACGCTTCGGCATAGCCCATGCCGCAGAGCCGGGCCGTTTGTTCAAAGGGCGCGAGCAATTCGCGGACCGAGAAGTGATTGTAGCCATTCCGCCGGTAAGCATCCTCCGGCCCTCCCGCCGAGATCGCTTGTGCCAGGATTTTCCCGTGCAGCGCGGTCCCGCCGTCTCCGTACGCCCAGCGGTACTCCAGCACCAGATCCAGCCATTCTTTCACGAGCGCCGGGCTGCTGTACCAGAAGAAGGGGTGCTGGAGAACCACCGCCTGATGCTCCTCCAGCCGGATCTGCTCGTCCCGCACGTCGATCAGGAAGTCGGGGTAGGTTTCGTAGAGGTCATGGACGGTCACGCCTTCGGTCCTGCGTGCCGCGGCGATCAGGGCGCGGTTCACCCGGGACCTTTGGAAGGCCGGATGCGCGAAGAGGACGAGCACGGAGCCCATGGATCAACTGTTCTCTTCCGCCCAGGCTTTGGCGGCGGCGTCCATTTCTTCCTGGGATACCTCGCGCACGCGTGAGGCGATCGTCCACCGGTAGCCGAAGGGATCATCCAGTTTTCCCGAGCGATCCCCGTAAAACATGTCGGTAGGTTCCATCGTTGGCGTTGCTCCGGCAGCGACGGCACGGGCGAAGGCGGCATCCACATCCGGCACGTAGATCATGAAGGAGCCTCCTTTCCCGATTTCCGGGGCAAGCGCGCCGTAGGCCGGATATTCGTCCGAGATCATCATGCGGGAGTCTCCGATCCGGAACTCCGCGTGCATGAGCTTTCCCGACGGCTCGGGCATCATGAAGAGCACCTCGGCACCGAAGGCGCGGGTGTAGAAGTCGAGGGCCGCCGCGGCGTCGCGGGCGGTCAGAGACGGAGTCACGGAGTGATAGCCTTCCGGAACAGAATGGTCGCTCATGGCGTCGTCACCTCTGACAGGAGACGCCGGGATTGGCGAGAAGAGATGCCGGGCCGACGCCTACTCTTCCTTCGCAAGGGCCTCCACCACCAGCTCAGCCGCTTTCTTCGCGGAGGCGGGGTTCTGGCCGGTGACAAGCCGCCCGTCGAGCACGGCGTTTTCCGCGAAATTCTCCGCAGGCACGTGCACCGCTCCCGCTTTCTCCAGTTCGGATTGCAGCAGATAGGGAACGGTTGCGGTCAGGCCGACCGCTTCTTCCTCCGCATTCGTGAAGGCGGCGACTTTCTTTCCTTTCACCAGCGGGCTGCCATCCGCGAGCTTCACATCGATCAGGGCAGCGGGGCCGTGGCAGACCGCGCCCACGACTCCTCCATCCTCGTAAATAACGGCCGTGAGCTTCCGGATGTCTTCGCTCTCGCGGAAATCCCACATTGTTCCGTGCCCACCCGCATAGAAGACGGCGGCGAAGTCGGCCGGGTTGAGGTCGCCCAGAGCCTTGGTGTCCTTGACCCCCAGCGTCCCGGCCTTTTCTTCGCCCGAGCCCGTCTTTTTCCAGAACGCGGCGTTTGCCCCGTCCTTCAGGTCATAGCTCTTGGGATCGAGGGGAGCGAAGCCGCCCAGAGGGCTGGCCAGTGTCACCTGGTACCCCGCGCCATGGAATACCTCCCACGGATGCGCGGCCTCGGAGAGGAAAAAGCCCGTCCGCTTGCCCGAGTCCCCCAGTTTGGCGTGGTTGGTCAGGACGAGGAGGATCGGTTTCTTCGCCGGCGCCTGCGGTTTCTCTTCATCCTGTGAAAAGGCGGCCGCGTGAAGCAGCACCGCGAGGGAGGCGAGGATTCGAGCGATCATCCTGCATCCCTAAG
Organism: uncultured Luteolibacter sp.; assembly: GCA_966211015.1. GTDB lineage: Bacteria > Verrucomicrobiota > Verrucomicrobiia > Verrucomicrobiales > Akkermansiaceae > Haloferula. The sequence continues at coordinate 3,000 of CBIHMP010000293.1, forward strand.
CCGGATCACCCGGAGCGCAAGGGGGCCTAATGGGTGATGGTGACCGGCGTGCCCACGTTGATAGAGTCGAAGAGCCGGGGTGCGAGTTCTTTCGGCAGGCGGATGCACCCGTGGGAAGCGGCTTCCCCCGGCTTCGGAATCACGCCCGCATGCATGCCGATCCCATAGGAGGTCAGGCGCATCCAGTAGGGCATGGGTGCCGGAACGTAACGTTCCCCGGGTGGCACCGGAGTGCCCGGGGTCGCGTCGCCGTTGGTCACGTTCCCCCACTCGTCCTCCAGCCAGCCGTAGCGGTTCGAATACTTGTCCACGATCTTCTCGGTGATCCGGTAGGATCCCGCAGGGGTGCCGTAGCCTTCCTTGCCGGTGGCCACGTAGGACCAGCCGATATCCCGCCCGCCGCGGGTGTAATGGGCGCGTTGTTCGCCGAGATCGATCCGGATGGCGACCTTGCCCGGTCCTCCGTCATCGTACCACTCGTACATCACGTACTCCGCCTTCCGCGGAGGCGCCTTCTTTTCGATGATCCGGGCGGGGGCTGCGCAGGATACCACAGCCGCGCCGGCGATGGCGGCAAAGCTGCGGAGGAAGAGCGGAGAATGTGGCAAAACCATGGGAGTGGCGACTCGGACAAAACTGTTAGCACGATTTGCGCCGCCGGCCAAGTCTCTCATGGATCCCTTGCCACGAGGGTTCCAGGGCCACGCGGCCAGGGATGCTCGCCTCGGCCGGCGATTCCTTCATGCATGCGATCTGCCGCCCGCCGAGCGGTTTTTTGCACCCATGCCTCGCATGTTACCTGTTGTGTATTAAACGAAGACGGCCGGAGATCCCCTCCGGCCGCCCTCGGGTAAACGGAAGCCGGCTTCAGGCCTCCGGTTTCGCCGTCAGATCGAGGCGGATCACCACCTCATCGCGGATCAGGTCGTCGGCCTTGCCCGCATAGACGATGCCGAAGTCCTTCCGGTTGATGTCGAACTCCGCCTTGATGTTCACCGTGTCGCCGTCCCGCGTGACCGTGGCGGGGAAGCTGATGTTCTTCTCGACTCCGTGCAGCTTGAAGTTGCCGGAAACCGTATAGGCAGTATCTGAATCCTTCTTCAGTTCGGTGACATCGAAAGTCGTCTGCGGGTATTTGGCGACGTCGAAGAAATCCGGGGACTTGAGGTGGCCGGTGAGCTTCTCGTCGTCGGCGAAGGTTGAGTTCATGTCGATTTCCACCTTGTGGTCGTTACCTACCGGCACGCCGTCCTCGACGGTGAAATGGCCGGTGAAGGTCTTGAAGCCGCCGTCGTGTTTGCCCGTCACCTTCGAGCCGGTAAACTCGATTTTCGAGTCCGGGGTGAAGACGTACTTGGTTCCCGTGGCGGCGTCGGCGGTCTTGGCGACCGTGCCCTTGACATCGGCGTTTGCGGTCTTGTCCGCGGGATTTTCGCAGGCGACAAGCGCCATGGTGAGGATGGCGGCCGGGAAGGCGAGGTAGTCGATTTTCATGTTATTCGTGTTGGTGGTGATGGTCTTTCCGCACGCTGGCGCGGGCTTTTCGGGAGCAGGGAAGGTGGAGTGTTCTTAGCGGAGGTCAAACAACAGGGCCGCGACGGCTTCGTCACCCGCCGTGAGGGTGTATTCGCCGGGGCGCTCGCTTGAGGCGGCATCCCCCGCGGATATTCCCGTATCGTTCAGAATGGCATTCCCGCGGACGAGGTGAAGCCAGAGGCCGCGCCCCGGTGCCAGCGTGTGGGCGCTGGTTTCACCCGGTTGGAGCTTCAGGCGCCAGATATCGGCATCCTGGGCGATGGTGGCGGAGCCGTCCCTGCCGTCCGGTGAGATCAAGAGCACCTTCGCGGCGGCATCCTGCTCGGCGGTGGGAGTCCATTCCGTGTAGCGCGGGGTCAGGCCGCGTTGTGCGGGGATGATCCAGATCTGGAGCAGATGGGAACCCTCCGTGGAAGAGGGATTGAATTCGGAGTGGGTGACGCCCGAGCCCGAGCTCATGAGCTGGATCTGTCCCGGCCGGAGCGTACGCGCATTCCCCATGCTATCCTGGTGGGCCAGCGCCCCTTCGAGGACATAGGAG
>CBIHMP010000294.1:0-5067 GCA_966211015.1 uncultured Luteolibacter sp.
CACCAGGACCGCGTGGCAGTTGTTGCACTGCACGCGGCGCGTGGCCGTGTCCACGCTGCGGGCTTTCTCCCCCAGTTCCGCCAGAGTCCGATCCAGATCATGCTCCACGACGGCGTCCGGCAGCGGCGGCGGCCCTATGCGCGGGACATGGGTGCCGCAGAAGGGGCAGACCAGCTCCGCTTTCCCCGGATCCCACTCCGCCTTGCCGCCGCACTCGGGGCACACGTGCCGTTCCAGCGAGCGCACCTCCGCCGCCACGCCGCGATCCCGCGGCAGCGGGGGCGGCATGCGTTTCCTCGGCACCTCGATCGGCAGGGCGTCGTCTTCGCCCTCCTCCGGCACCGGGGGCGGGTCAGTGGGCGAGGAAGGCATCGAGCGCGGCGCGGGTCACGCGGTAGCTGGAGCCGATCTTCTTGGCGGCGAGCGCCCCGGATTGGATCTCGGTCATCACGTCCGCCTCGGACACGCCGAGCATCCGGGCGACCGTCGGCGGATCGAGCACGTCCAGATTCGCCGGCGCGGCCGCCGGGACGGCACCCGGCAGCGGCGGCGGAGCACCACCCGTGAGGCCGCCCTGCTGCATGAGTTCCTTCGCGACGGCGAAACCGACCGCCAGCTCGCTGGCCGTGCCGGCGGCACCTCCTCCGCCTCCGCCCTCGGCCATGCCCTGCGCCATCTGGTACTTCACGTAATCGTTCAGATTGCCGATGGCGGACATCGCCGAGCGCTTGTCGATCGCCTCCTCCACCTCCGGCGGAACACTGACATTCTCGACGATGAACGACGAAACCTCGATGCCGTATTTGGCCGAGATCACCGGATTGATCAGCGGCAGGAGCGCATCGCCGAGCTCGGTGTAACGCGTCGCCACGTCGAAGACGGGCACGTGCGCGTTTGCCAGCGCGTCGGAGAAGATGCTGACGATGCGGGAGCGCATCGTGTCCGCGAATTCGTCCACGCGGAAATCATGATCGGACCCGGCAACCTCCTTCAGGAAGGTATGCACGTTCACCACCTTGAAATCGTAGGTCCCGTAAGCGCGGGCGCGCACGATGCCCAGATCCGCGTCGCGCAGCATGATCGGATTCGCCGTGCCCCACTTGTTGCCGGTGAAGAGGCGCGTATTGACGAAATAGACGTCGGCCTTGAAGGGACTCTGGAAGCCGTACTTCCAGCCCTTCAGCCGGGTGAGCACCGGGATGTTATCGGTGGTCAGCGTGTGCTTGCCCGGGCCGAAGGTATCGCCGAACTGACCGAGGTAGAGGAACTGCGCCGTCTGGCTCTCCCGCACGATGAGCTGCGCGCCGTTCTTGATCGCCTTGTCGTCATCGGGGAAGCGCCATGCGATGGTGTCCCGCGAATCGTCCTGCCACTCGATGATCTCGAGCAGCTCGCCTTTGATGAAATCCATGAGTCCCATAATTCGGAGCGGTTAGGTTCATTCGCATGCTGAAGGGGAGGGGGAGGAGGATTCAATGAGAATTCGGGAGCGATTTCGGAAAGAGGGTGGGAGGATTTCCCAGCTCCCGAACCTGAGTGCCATCTGAATCTGTGAGAAAAGCGTGGCCTGCGATTAGCAGCAAAGGCCGATTGAGGGATGTCGTTGGCGACGGCTTTTTTGGAGAACAGGGGGAAATCAAAGAAGCACTTTGCACCTTGACTGATTGAGAGACTTCTCTGGTAAATCTTCAACTTGATGAAAGCGCTTCGGATGAAGATTCCCCTCCCTTTCCTCTGCTGCCTTTTAACCATTTGTCGGCTTCATGCCGAGTTTGAGAAGTGGACGAGCGCGGATGGAAAATCGGCGGAGTTGGAACTGACAGACGTCAAGCGCGAAGGTGGCTCCATAATCGCGAAGTTCCAAAACAAGGATGGAAAAACGATCGAGCTCGATCTGAAGAAACTTTCAAATGCGGATGAGGTTAGGGCGCGAGCTTGGAGGCCTTTAAATCACATCCGGACCAAGTTTACTAGTGTCGGAAACGATTCGCCGGAAGGAAAGCATAGGACCTCCTTCAGATTTGAAATGGCGGGCCGAGGGCTGCTGAATTTAGTTTTCAAGCCCGAGTCCTCCGGGATCATTCGTCCTGGCAAGCCAGAGATACTCCGACTCGTTCGTGGAGGAAAGCCGGTGGAATTCGAGAATTGCACTGCTTGGCTGGAGATTTCGCCATTTGGCTGGGAGGAGAAGGGACGAGATCCTTTTGCCGACCGGAACGATATCAACGTGGAAGAGGAACACCGTGGCGAGCTCAGGGTGTCGATTAGCGGTACGCCTGTAGATCTGGATGGTGAAGAATGCGAGCTGGAGGCAAAGCTATACTTCGAACATGTAAGCGTCCCGAAAGAGGCGGAAGCAATGGTTGAAGTATCTAAGACGCTCGACGCTTTGAACTATCAACCGGTAGGGCAATTCAAAGTAGCGCTTCGTCCTTTGGTCATGTGGGACTCGCGAAGAGAAACCGAGGTGCAAGCGTTGGAGAAACGGGGACCTGAGGGCTACTCGCTGATTGTGCAGGAAGACGCCAATCAGCGTCTTATCATCTCCGAATTTGTGGTGATCAACGGGAAGAGGATCGATCCGATGTTGTTCGAATCGAAAGCCACCCGCTTCAGAGTCGTGATCAAGTATTGGTCGGTTGTTAAGGAGCTTCCGTTCATTGTTAGGAAAGAGCCGGAAGCGAAAGGGAAGCACTAAACACCCCATCTATGAGAGATCTGTTCCCGAAAGAGTCAAACTCTCTAGGGGTAGGCGAGGCGGTCATTCATTAAGAACTAGGGACTGGTTTCGGAAAAGGCCTCAGGAAAATTTCTACTGCCGCGGAGAAGCCTCATCGGCGCTTATCTTTACCATGGCTGGTCAGTTTCGGGCGCGGGTCCGAACCGGGCAACGGATAGCCCCGCACAAAGAAAAAGCCGGGAGGTTTCCCTCCCGGCTTCTGTGATTGTTCGGAGCAGGCCGCACAGGGGACTGTGCGGACCACCTTTTAGTCTTCGGACGGGCTCCACTCCTCGGCCGCGATGGCGGCGAGGTTGAAGGCCTGCTCGAGGCCCACCATCTCGGAGGACGGGCGCAGGCTTTCGAAGCTGGCGCTTTCCTTCTTGAGATCGGCTTCGCTGTAGTTGACGGCCTTGATCGAGAGGCCGATGCGGCGCTCGACCTTGTCCACCTTGATCACGCGGGCTTCGACTTCGTCGCCCACCTTGATCACGTCCTTCACCTTCTCCACGTGGTCTTCGCTGAGTTGCGAGATGTGGATCAGGCCGTCGATGTCGCCATCGAGGCTGATGAAGGCGCCGAAGGAAGCGATCTTCGCCACGGTGCCCTTGACGAGGTCGCCCACCTTGAAGCGTTCGTCGATGTGGCTCCATGGATCGTCCTCAAGCTGCTTGAGGCCGAGCGAGACGCGCTGGTTGGCCTTGTCGATGGAGAGCACGATCGCTTCCACTTCGTCGTTCTTCTTGAGAACTTCGGAGGGGTGGTTGATCTTGCGGGTCCAGGACATGTCGGAGACGTGCACCATGCCGTCGATGCCTTCTTCCAGCTCCACGAACGCACCGTAGGCGGTGAGGTTGCGGACCGGGCCCTTGATGGTGGCGCCGATCGGGTAGCGGACTTCGATTTCGTCCCATGGGTTCGGCTCGAGCTGGCGGACACCGAGGGAGATCTTCTGCTCCTCGATGCTGATGCCGAGCACGACGGCCTCGATGACCTGGTCGAGCTCGAGCACGTCGCTCGGGCGGGTGATGCGCTTGACCCAGGAAAGCTCGGAAACGTGCACCAGGCCTTCGACACCGCGCTCGAGTTCGATGAACGCGCCGTAAGGCAGGAGCTTGGTGACCTTGCCCTTGACCTGGGAGCCGATGGCGAACTTGCGCTCGATGTCTTCCCAAGGATTGTCGGACATTTGCTTCAGGCCGAGGGAGACGCGCTCCTTCTCGCGGTCCACGTCGAGGATGACGACGTCCACCGGCTGGCCGATGATGAGCATTTCGGAAGGGTGGTTGATCCGGCCCCACGACATGTCGGTGATGTGGAGCAGGCCGTCCATGCCCTGCAGGTCCACGAAGGCACCGAAGTCGGTGATGTTCTTGACCGCGCCGGTGACCTTGTCGCCCACCTTGACGGTGCGCAGGAATTGCTGGCGCAGCTCGGCACGCTCGGCCTCGATGACCTCGCGGCGGGAAAGCACGATGTTCTTCCGCTCGTCGTTGACCTTGACGATCTTGAACTCGTAGATGTTGCCGACGTATTCGTTGAGATCCTTCGGCGGGATGATGTCCACCTGGGAGCCGGGCAGGAAGGCTTCGACGCCGACATTGACGGTAAGACCGCCCTTGACGACCGACTTGACCTTGCCGCGAACGAGGCCGCCGTCCTGGAATACCTTGACGATCTTTTCCCAGTTCTGCTTGTGGGCGGCTTTTTCCTTCGAGAGGACCACCATGCCCTCGTCGTTCTCAAGCTTTTCGAGAAGCACTTCGACTTCGTCGCCGGCTTCGATTTCTTCATCCTCGAACTCGTTCGACGGGATGGCGCCCTCGGACTTGTAGCCGATATCGACGAGGACGACTTGCGGGCGGATCTCGATGATCGTGCCCTTCACGATGGTTCCTTCGCGGAACTCGCGGAACTTGGAATCGATGAGATCGGCAAGTTCCTGGTTTGTGTTTTCAAGCACTGCGGTGCTCATGTCTTAACGGGGTTAAGGTTAGGTTGGTTTGGTTTCGCTTTCCTTCCGGCAATTGCCCCGATGGAAGAACCGGCGAGCCACGGGGCTCCAACTACTCGCCAGCGATTTGAAAGGTGAAACGGGGCGGCGAACCTAGGTCCGCCAATGCCGATGGCAAGCTGAAAATGCCCCGTTTTCAGGGACTTCCAAGCAAGGTGACGACCAAGCGGCGGTCTCCATGAGGCCGGGAAGACAGCCGCCCGGTTTTGCCATACTAGGGCAGGCTAGCCTCCGTCGGCCTCGTCCCCGGGAGACAGAGAAGGGCGGGCGGCGGCGCGATGGGCGGGGGATTCGGCCTTTCGTGAACGATTTCCGCTAAAAAACTTCCCTTGCC
>CBIHMP010000295.1:0-5030 GCA_966211015.1 uncultured Luteolibacter sp.
GGCGATTCGATAACCGAGAACTGGATTCACGGCGATCCGTCGCTGTTCACCGACCGCCCCGACTATCTGCTGCGGGTGCGCTCGGGAGAATTCGACTACGAGGAACTGGTTGCACGGGCGGAAGAGCAACTCCGCGACGTCGAAGAGGCATTCAAAGCTTCGTCCCTGCCGGATCGACCCGATCGTGACCGGATCAATGCCCTGCTGGTGCAGATCAGGGAGGTGTGTGCCGGTTGAAAGGCCACATGTCTCCAAGCCCGCCTTGGCGACATTAGACCTGGATGGAATATAGCGCCTTCCGCAGGGCCTTGTCCAAATTTCCATCCTGCGCCAGACGATGGAGTGATTTCACCTGCAAGTCGGTGAGCGTCTTCAGAAACCCTTCTTTGCGCCTCTGGTGGGGAGGCTTCAGGTAATCGGGAGAGGCCTCCGGAAGGCGGGAACGGCGCATCCACTCGCGCAATGACATCAGATCTTGCTCGCTTCCCGAGACCCAGAACGCACAGCGGTCCCTCTCGGTGAGTTTCCTCATCTCGAAAATGGCAGCCACCATTCCTGCATAAACATCGGGTGCACCTGACCGCTGCGATTCCAGGCGCCGAATAATTTCTTCCCTGTTTTTGAGGAGGATTAGCAGCACCTCCTGCACGCAATAGATGAAGGCCTCCGGGTCGCTGCTTTCCACGGTCCCTAGATGGTCGATGCTGCAGCTCAGGAGCCATACATCCCGATGGCCGTAGTCTTCATCCCAGTTACTCGCGGGATCAAGAAAGTCCGCCACCCCCGCCAAGGACCATGAAGCTCCCCAAGCGGGCATCAGCTCCCCGTTGAAATAGAAAGGAGTTACTTCCAGCGTCTTTGTCTCGTCCGCTCGCATAGTCCGAGCGGCACGCTAGAGCATTTTAAATAATGTCATAGCCATATCGGCATTGGTGGTGCTACCGTCGGTGCATGGCCGCACTTTCCATGGATCTGCGCGAACGGATACTTGCTTCCTACGACCGGGGTGAGGGCACCCGTGACCAGATCGCCAGCCGTTACAAGGTATCGCTCGGCATGGTCAAGAAGCTCATCCAGCGGCGGCGCCATTCCGGGGACATCGCGGCGCGCCATCACTTGAGCGGCCGCAAGCCGCTGATCCTGGAGTCCCACAAGAAGGCGATGAAAGAGCTTCTGGCGCGCAGGCCGGACATGACCTTGGAGGAGTTGCGCGAGGCGACGGGCCTTTCCTGCACCCTCCCCGCGATCCACTACGCGTTGGCCGCGATGGGGCTGACATATAAAAAAAGACGCTCCGCGCCTGCGAGCAGGACCGCGCCGACGTCCTCAAAGCCCGCAGGAAGTGGCGTCGGCACCAAGGTCGTCTCGATCCCGCAAAGCTTGTCTTCATCGACGAAAGCGGGGCGAAGACCAACATGACCCGTCTGCGCGGGCGCGCGCCGCGGGGGCGGCGGGTCCATGCCGCCGCGCCCTGCGGCCACTGGCGGACGACCACCATGATCTCCTCGATCCGGCTGGACGGGACCACGGCATGCATGACCATCGGAGGCGCGACCGATACCGAGGTGTTCCGGACTTACGTGGAAGCGGTCCTCTGTCCCTCGCTGAAGCAGGGCGATATCGTCATCATGGACAACCTGGCACCGCACAAGAACGCCGCCACGCTGGAGCTCATCGCCAAAGCCGGTGCCGAGGCCCGGTTCCTGCCGCCCTATTCGCCGGATCTCAATCCGATCGAAAAGATGTGGAGCAAGCTCAAGGCGAGCCTGCGGAAATCGGAAGCGCGCACGGTTGAAGAACTCGACGACGCGATCGCCGCGGCCTTGGACAAGGTGACGGCCAACGATGCTCGCGGTTGGTTTGCCTCATGCGGATACAATTTTATTTAAAATGCTCTAGGAAGCACGGGCAACGGAAGTCAAACCCGGGTCGCGGGCCTTGTCGGCTTCGCCGACGCAGAGACCGGCTGCGAGACGCCTATCTCCCCTTCAGCGGGGCTTCGATGATCCCTTCCTCCGTTTCCTGCTTGAGCCGGAGCTGGCCGCAGGCGGCATCGATATCGTGGCCCTTTTCGAGCCGCAGCGTGGCGGCGACGCCGGCGTTTTTGAGGATATCGCGGAAGGCCCGGCAGCGGTCTTCGGAAGGGCGCTTCCAATCGAGCCCCTCCACCGTGTTGTAGGGAATCAGGTTCACTTTCGCCTTCAGCCTGCGCGCGTGCGTCGCGAGGATGCGCGCTTGTTCGAGATCGTCGTTCACGCCCTCGATCAGGATGTATTCCAGCGTGAGGTGCTGCTTTTTACGAGAGTTCCAGTAGTCGAGCGCGTCGAAGAGGTCGGCGGTGCCCCACTTCTTGTTCACCGGCATGATCTGGCTGCGGACCTCGTCGGTGGCCCCGTGCAGGGAAATGGCGAGGCGGATCTGCTGGGGATGCTCGGCCAGGCGGCGGATTTGCGGGACGAGCCCGGAGGTGGAGATCGTGAGGTGCCGGGCACCGAGATGCAGTCCCCAGGGCGAGGTGATGATCGAGATCGCGGCGAGCAGGTTGTCGAGGTTCGCCAAGGGCTCGCCCATGCCCATGAAAACGAGGTTGTCCACCCGTTCGCCGGACAGCCGCTCCGCCATCAGCACCTGGCCGGCGATCTCCGCGGGCTCCAGATTCCGGCTGAAGCCCGCAAGCCCCGACGCGCAGAACTTGCAGCCGTAGGCACAGCCGCCCTGCGAGGAAACGCAGAGCGTGCGGCGGTCGGAGCGCTCGCCGTAGAGCGCCGGATTCGCGGGAATGAGAACGCTCTCCACATAGCGGCCGTCGTGCAGCTTGAAGAGGAACTTGCGCGTCGTATCGCCGCTGCCCTGGGTCTGCGAGTGCTCCAGCGCGTGGAGCCGGAAGGATGACGCGAGCTTTTCCCGCAGCGTGGCGGGCAGATTGCTCATCGCCTCCACGGACGCCGCCTTCTTCTTCCAGATCCAATCCAGAATTTGCCCGGCCCGGAACGCAGGTTGCCCCTCGGCGGCCAGGAAGGCCTCCAGGGCGGCGGGATCATAGCCGGTCAACGCAGGGAGCACGCCGGAAAGATGGACCGAATAGCCGCGGCGGCCAATACGTAACTAGCGCGCCTCTACGGGACGGGCGTCCAAGGAGCGCTGGATCCAAGCATCCGTCTCTTCCTCGCCGATCAGGAGTTGGTCCCGGCCGATAGTGAGAAGATACCTTTGATGGCCCTTTTCCCCGGAAAAGGCGGGAGAGATCAACAGAGGCAGAGAGGGGTCAGAGGTCTCGGCAAATCCGGCGCCGAGGTAAATCGGTGCCTCCGCCGGCACCTCCGGCCCGATCGCGGCGAAGAACTCATGCAGGGGCGGTGCGGCGTCCCCGGAAAGATCCGGGGGTCCTGGAGGGAAAGCTCCTCCCTGCTCCTTGGCGAACTTCCTCACCGCTTCATCCATGGAGTGGATGAGGAAGTGCGCGACGGCCGAGGGAGAGGCATTTCCATGTTTCACCCAAGGTTCCTTCCCGAGTTGCTTTGCTTGCAGGAGGACACCCGGAAACAGGAAGGAGATGGCGAAAAGAAGCGGCAGCAGCAGCATCAGCGCGACGCTGTTCCCGAAGGGCCAAGGCTTGCCGCGCCGCCCTGCCCAACCGCGGAGAAAAACGTGCGCCACGCTCACCGCGATGACGAGCGCCACCACCCCCGGAATCCACACATCGGAATCCATGGAGAGGACCTGGAGATTCCGGCGGAGAAAGAAGAACCAGCCGGCGAATAGATGGAACTCCAGTTCGATCACCGGCTGGGCCATGTGAAACCCGAGGAAGATCGAGATGAGGCACAGAAGAAACACCAGCAGGCCCCAAAGGAAGAGGCTGCCGAAGAAGCCGCGCTGGCGAGCGGGATCAGTCATGGGCTCCGGGAGTTTGAGGAACATCCGCAGGCGCGGCGCCCTGGAGCCATTCTTCCACTTCCCTTTGGTAAACCAAGCCACAGCTACCGGATTCGAAAACCACCACGTATCGATCCGAATTGCGCACCCGCGGGGAAAGGATCCACGGAGGATCTCCCGGACGACCGGGCATCTCGCTGCGGCCTGCCACAAGTACGAAGGATTCTTCCGGCCGACCGGTGCCGGGGTCGATCCGGGTTTTCAATCCGAACTCCGCCTCCAGCTCCTGCATGCTGGCCGGCAGGCGCCCCTTGGTAGTGCGGAATTCTTCGACAGCTACCGACAACTGACGGCAGTAACTCAGGATCGCAGTGCGGTCCCTCGGCCAGCCATCGCTCAGGAGCCTGTCCTGCGAAAGCCAGAAAAGCTGGTGGGCGATCCCGCTGATGGCGATGGCTGCCCCGCTGCCCAGCACCAGAAGGAAAACCGCCGCAGCGCTATGGCCCGCGCGCCATAAGAGAGGTCGTCCCCGGGCGGCAAACCACCACCCTAGAAAGCCGTGCGCAAGCCACACCGTGGCAGCAAGACAGGCCACGGGAAACAGCAGCTCCGGCCAGCGCGGGAGCAAGCGGGGAAGTATCGTGAGGGCGTGGAATACCCAGCCGAAGGCCACCCTGAGGGGGACTTCCCAAAGAAGGAGAAGACCGACGAGTGCCGAGACGAAGCCAGCCATCCCAAAACCTACCAACCAAGAAAAATAGCTTCCGGCACGACGCGACATCCGCACCGGCTCTGCCGCGTCCGTGTCCTTCCCTGTCATGGGCGGATCTGATCCTCCAGGTCCTTTTTGAGCGTACCCTCCGCACGGTCTTCAATGTTCCCGTCCGCCAGCAGGACGAAGCGCCGGCTGCCCGCGGCCGAAGGTTCGTAAACCACGATTTCGCGGCCGCCGCCGGGCTTCACGCGGGGCATCAGGCAATAGAGGCCGCCGCCCTTGAAGCGCCATAACTGGGGATCGATCCCTTCAACCAATAGCCCGGGCGGAAGCTGTCCTTCATGGGACTTCGCATAGGCCCAGAGCGCATCCTGCAGGTCCCGCAGTGCCATGCGGCGTTCTTCTTTCGTCAAGGCCGCCACGCCCCCCTCCCGCGTGC
>CBIHMP010000296.1:0-5019 GCA_966211015.1 uncultured Luteolibacter sp.
CGGCGCTGGCTTTGCGGCGCCAGCGTGCGGCCGAACTGCAGGCCGTAGGCGGTGACCATGAGCTCGCCCTTCGCTTCCGCCTCTCCGGCCCGTACTACCAGATTCTTCAGCGGATGGCCCTCCGCGGTGGCGAGGACTTCCGCGGGCCAAGGCGTTTCCCAGCCGCAATTGGCCGGGACGAGCGGATTCACGCCGATGCCCAAGCCCTCCAGCACCGGGACCCAGCCGCCGTCCGAACCCGTGACCGGCCAGGAGGCCCCGCCCAGTCCGAGGACGACGAAAGTACGGGTTCCCCCGTAGCTGGAGAATTCCAGGACATGTGGATCTCCGGGCACGAGGCCGGTCCAGCGGTGATTCGTTTCAAAGACCACGCCGAGGCCGCGCAGCCGCTCCACCCAGCGCCGCAGCAGGGGTGCCGCCTTCATCTCCCGCGGGTACACGCGCCCGGTCCGTTGCTCGAAGGTCTCGATCCCCAGCCCGGCCGCCCACCCGCGCAGATCGCCCGGGGTGAAGGACGCCAGCAGCTTCTCCCAGAAGCCCGCGGGCTGGCCCGGCCCCCGGTAGCGGGTGACGAAACGTGAAAGGTCCTCCCCGTGCGTCAGGTTCAGACCGCCGCGGCCCGCCACCAGCAGCTTCCGGCCCGCGGACGGCTTCGCCTCGAAAAGCGTGACCGAGGCTCCCGCCCGTGCCGCCGTTTCCGCCGCCCGGAGACCCGCGGGTCCGCCGCCGATGACCGCGATCTTCTTCACGGCGAATGGATCGCGGGGCTGGTCATCGGCATGCAGGCAGGGCATCCTGCGGCATGCGGCTGCAGCAGAACCAGGTTTGGAAAAAGGGCGACGAATACATCCGGATCACGCGGCTGGAACGCCTCGAAGTGGCCTACAAGACGATGGCCGACCTGTCCACGAAGGAAGGAGAGCACCACGTGCTGACCAAGAAGGAATTCTGCCGCCTGCTCCACGGCGCGAAGCTGCTGAATGAACCGGCAGACGCCGAATAGGCCGCCCTCACTGGGCCAGCGCGCGATCGAGCGCGGCTTTCACGAAGCCTGCGAAGAGCGGGTGCGGCTTGTTCGGCTTCGACTGGAATTCCGGGTGGAACTGCGCGCCGACGAAGAAGGGATGGTTCGGCAGCTCGATGATCTCCACCAGGCCCTCCTTTTCCGAAACGGAGGAAATCACCAGCCCGTTTTCCTGAAGCTTGTCCTGGAAATCGGAGTTGAACTCGTAGCGGTGGCGGTGGCGTTCGTGGATCCGGTCCGCGCCGCCGTAGAGATCGGACGCTTTCGTTCCGGCGAAAACAATGCTCTCGCTGGAGCCGAGCCGCATCGTCGCGCCCAGATCTTCCACGCCCTTCTGCTCCTCCTGGAGGCAGATCACGGGGAAGGGGCTGTTCTTGTCGAACTCCGTCGAGTTCGCGTCCCGCAGCTTGCAGACGTTCCGCGCGAATTCGATCGTCGCGATCTGCATGCCCAGGCAGATGCCGAAATAGGGAATGTTGTTCTCCCGCGCGTACTGGGCGGCCTGGATCTTGCCTTCGATCCCCCGGTCGCCGAAGCCGCCGGGGACGAGGATCCCGTCCACGTCGCCGATCACCGCCTTCGCCCCGTGGTCTTCGATGGCCTCCGCTTCCACGCGCACGATGTTCACCTTGGTATCGTGGTGGGCACCGGCGTGGATCAGGGATTCGTAGATCGATTTGTAGGCGTCCTGCAACTCGATGTACTTCCCCGCGACGGCAATGGTCACCTTGTGCTTCGGATGGATCACCCGGCGGACGAAGGTTTCCCAATCTTCCAAAGCCGGCGCGGGAGTGTGGCCCAGGCCGATGCGGTCCACCACCAGCCGGTCGATCTTGTCCCGGCGCAGGTCCAGCGGACACTCGTAAATCGTGTGGGCGACATCGCGGAAGGCCACGACGTTCTTCTTCTCCACGTTGCAGAACATCGCGATCTTGCGGCGGTTGTCCTCGTCGAGATCGGCCTCCGTGCGGCAGATGATGATGTCGGGCTGGATGCCGAGCTCGCGGAGCTTGGCCACCGATTGCTGGGTCGGCTTGGTCTTCACCTCGCCGGCGGCCTTGATGAAGGGCAGCAGGGTCACATGGATGAAGCAGACGTTCTCCTTGCCGACTTCGAGCGCGAACTGGCGCAGGGCCTCGATGAAAAGGAGCCCTTCCATGTCGCCCACGGTGCCGCCGATCTCGGTGATCAGCACGTCCACGTCCGGATTGTTCTCCGAGACGGAGTGGATGCGCGCCTTGATCTCGTCCGTCACGTGCGGGATGAACTGCACCGTCTTCCCGAGGTACTCGCCGCGGCGCTCCTTCTTGATCACCGCATCGAAGACCTGGCCGGAGGTCAGGTTGTTCATCCGGGAAAGCACCCCGGAGGTGAAGCGCTCGTAGTGGCCCAGGTCCAGGTCGGTCTCCGCGCCGTCATCCAGGACGTAAACCTCGCCGTGCTGGTAGGGCGACATCGTGCCCGGGTCCACGTTCAGGTAGGGATCGAATTTCTGCATCAGCGTCCTCAGGCCGCGATGCTCGAGGAGCGCTCCGATCGAGGCGGCGGCCAGGCCTTTGCCGAGGGAAGAGACGACGCCGCCGGTGACGAAAATGTATTTCATGGGAGTGGGAGCTGGCTGGTGAGGAGTGCTTCGACGTGGGCGGCTTGTTCGGGTGTGTCAACACCGGGCGAGGTGTCGTTGGTGGGGAGAACCTTGATGGAAGCGCCGTTTTCCAAGGCGCGGAGCTGTTCGAGCGATTCGGCCCGCTCCAGCGGAGAAGGGGGCCAGGTGACGAAGCGCTCAAGGAAAGTACGGCGGTATGCGTAGATCCCCTTGTGCCGGTAAACGGGCAGCCCTGCCACCGCGTTGCGGAAGTAGGGCAGGGGCGAGCGGGAGAAATAGAGCGCGCGCCCGTCGAGCGCCGCGACTACTTTCACCACGTTCGGATCCTGCACGGCGGGATCCGCGGGATCGAGCGGATTGGCGGCCGTCGCCATGTCCAGCGAGGGATCGGCGGCCATCGCGGCGGCGAGTTCATCGACCAGGGCGGGATCGATCAGGGGCTCGTCGCCCTGGATATTGACGATGTGAGTGGCCGCGGGAATCGCCCGCACCGCTTCCGCCAGGCGGTCGGTGCCGGTGGGATGCTCCGGGGAGGTCATGAGCACCTTGGCACCGAAGGCTTCCGCCGCGGCGAAGATCCGTTCGTCGTCGGTGGCGATGTAAAGGCTGTCGAGCCGCGTGCATTTCCGGCACTGCTCCCACACGTGCTGCAGCAGCGGCTTGCCGGCGATGAGGTGGAGCGGTTTCCCGGGGAAGCGCGTGGAGCCCCAGCGTGCTGGGAGAATGCCGGCGATGTGAATTTCAGGCGCTGCGGGACTCACGGGAATGCTCTGGCGGAGAGAGTAAGGGCCCCCTGCACCGCGCGGCAAGAGCCGTGTAAAAATTCCCGCGACCGGACCGGGCGGAGGCGGATTCCCGTGGCTCAATGCCCCGTCCAGGTCCCCTCGGACTCCAGGTAAACCAGCGCCTTGTCGAAGGAGGCGTTTGTCAGGAAATGGTCGAGCCGTGCCGGGATCTCCGCCTTGCGGGCGAGGTGCCAGGCGCTGATCGCCTCGGAGACCTCCTTCAGCGCCTGCAAATGGCCGAGGGTGTCCCGGTCGCGGAATTCATGATCCGAAATGATGTCGCGTCGGCGACACAGCAGGGCGGCGAGGTCGGGGTGCATGGGTCAGCGGGTGTGGGAAATGTAGGCGGCTCCCTTCCGGGGGAAGCAGAGGCCCACCAGCACGGTGACCACGGTGCCGGCCATGATCCGCCAGGTGAAGGCGATGGTCGGCATCCACTCCGGGGGCTGGTAGGCCTTGTAGCCGGTGATCATTTTCCACACGTCGTTCGGCAGGTCCGTGAGCACCGCCACGGCCGCGAATCCGGCGCTCATCGCGACGATGTTCCCGGTGCAGGTGCCGCGGGTCTTGGTCAGCATCCCGATCAGGAAGACCCCGAGCAGCGAGCCGTAGGTGTAGCCGAAGCTCCCCAGCACGATCGGGATGATCCGCAGCTCGGGATTCTTCAGCTTGATCCAGGCGGTCGCGATCCCGATCAGCGCCAGCAGCAGCGCGAAACCGGCCGTGGACCAGCGGGCCACGACGAACTGGTCGTGCGAGGTCGCGGCCGGGCGGAAGTAGCCGAGGTACCAATCCTTCGTGAAGGTCGTGGCCAACGCATTGAGCGCGGTGCTGAGCGATCCCATGGCGGTGGCGAAAAGTCCCGCGGCGAGCAGGCCGCGCAGCCCGGGGGAGAGATCGTGCACCATGAACCAAGCGAAGATTCCCGGATCATGCAGGGGGGCCCGGTCGGCATGCTGGGTGTAGTAGCGATAGAGCAGGATCCCGATGGAAAGGAAGCCGACCACCACCGGGAGATCGATCAGGCCGGAGAGGATCACCGCCCTCTGGCCGCGCTTGTGGTCCTTGGAAGTCAGCATCCGCTGCACCATGTCCTGATCGGTCCCGTGCGTGGCCATCGTCGTGAAGACGGAGCCGAGGAATGCGGCCCAGAGCGTGTATTCCTGCTCCAGGATGCCCTTCACGTTCGCGCCGACCGATTTCAACGGATCGATCCCCGTGTCCACGAAAGCCGGCTGCTTGACCGACTCCATGAAGCCGCTCCAGCCGCCGGTCTTGCCGAGCAGCCAGAAGAACACGTAGGCGGCGGAGCCGAACATCAGCGTCACCTGGATGAGGTCCGTCCATACCACCGCCTTGATCCCGCCGAGGGTCGTGTAGAGCGCCGTCAGGAAAGTCAGGGCCAGCACCGCTCCCGAGTAAATGATCACCTCCTGCCGGAAGCGGGCGGCCGGTTCCATGGTCAGGAATTCCGGATGCATCACCTCCCAGCCCAGAACGAGGAGGATGGCCGCCACGTAGATCCGCGAGCCGCTGGCCAGCGAGCGCGTGAGGAGGAACACGAAGGAGGCCAGGCGCCGCGTGACCGTGCCGAAACGGATCTC
>CBIHMP010000297.1:0-5016 GCA_966211015.1 uncultured Luteolibacter sp.
GGCCTGACCACTGGCATATTGCTCCAGCTGGCTCTGGACGGACTGCCCGACCTTCGGATCCGGCAAGTTGTCGGTCAGCCAGTCCATTTCATCGACCACCGTGTCGTATTTCGAACTGTACGCCGTCGCTATCTGGACCTTCGACTCGGCGTCCACCAAACGGGCCGAGAGCTTCTTCTTGTAGTCCTTGAAGGTCTTGATCGCGAAGACGTTGAGCAACACGAAGGCCGCCAGGCCGAAAAGCATAACCAGTTTCTTTTCGCGTTCGCTCATGGATGGTGGGATCGGGAGGGAAAAGCCGCGGGAACGGGAATTTGTCGGTAATTCACGATTTCGGTCACTCCGGGAGGGTTCCGTTGTATCTGAATTCCCAGCCCTTGTTGGAGTTCTGGGGCGGTGGCGTCTCCCACTTGTAGTCGGCGAGCCCGTAGCTCGATTTGGCGAGATTGATGCCGAAAGTGATGATCGGCGGCTGTTGCTGGGCTTCCCCGTCCAGCCGGATCTGTCCCGGCACGATTTCCGCCGTCTTCAGCCGCAGGCCGCTGTTCGGCGGGATCGCCTTGGCCACCCGGTACATGATCTCCACCGGAGATTTGTTGGGATCGACCACCAGATCGAGTTCGTTCCAGACCAGCCGGTGCTCTTCAAATGCCGCTACGTCCGCGCTCGGCGCGATGCGCTCGGCCTCCGCGTAGAGGCTCTGGGCCGCCTTGTGATCCCGCCACAGGCCGTACCCGAACCAGCCGGCGATCCCGAGATAGACGACCACCACGGCGGCGATCGCGCCGAGCTTCTGCTGGCGCTCGCGTTGCACCCGGCGCGCGGCCCGGACGTCCGCGGGGAGCAGCTTGCTCCGCGGCTCGGCCAGCATCGGCTCCGGCCGGGGAGACACCTTCGCAGGCACCCCGAGACCGGTGGCAAGGCTGCCGGCGCTGCCGGCATCTCCCTCCGGCGACCAGACGTGAATGGCTTCCGGACGCAGCGCGAGGCCCTGGATCGCCATCTGACCGAGCGCGAGCTGAATCTCCCGCAAGCAGGAGGCGTCCGGTGCAGGGCCGCTGCTGGAGGTGGCTTGGGAGTATAGGAGCTTGCCGTTGCGATAAAAGGCGAAGACCCAGCGGTCGAATTCCTTCCAGGCCGCGATGGCCTCCCCGCGTACCGCGTAGCAGCGGGGCGAAACGTCGAATTCCTGCGGGCTGCGCGGCGGCAGGTCCCCCTCCGAAGGGGATTTCAGCACCACGCACAGGAGCGTGGCGGTTTCCTCCTCCTTGGAAATCACGAAGGTGTCCGTCAACTGGCCCGCCATGGGATCGACACGGACGCCGAGGCGCTCCGCGTGCATCGCCGCCAGATCGGCGAAAAACGAGTCGTCCGTGCTCGCGGCCTTGAAGGGCAGGGCATGCATGCCGCGCACCGGGAAAAGCATCGTCAGATGCCCGCCGGGCAAGCCGGTTAGCTCCGAGGCACGCGCAGGACCGTCCGCCGACTGGAGGGCAAATCCCCCGGCGCTCGACTGCTTCCAAATTTCCCAGCCCCGGGATCCCGGAACCAGCAGCGTCATTTCCTGTTGTTTGCTCAAGGCATCACCTCCTCGGTTCGTTCCAAAACCGCCGGTCGTCCTGTGCGGTTGCGCACGATGACCGTGATTTTCCGTTTCGCTCCTTCCACCATCCCGATGCTCTCGATGCGGGTGGTGGTATCGTTGACCGTCATCCGCGCGGCGACTTCGGGTCGTAGCGTGCCGTCCACGCCGAGGAGTGCAAGCGCTTGCTCCACGGCTTGGAAGGGCTTGTCATCGTCGCTGTCGCGGAGCCCGTCGGGGCCGCGCACCGTCTCGGGAATAATCGCGGCCTCTTCCACCGAAACTTCCGCAGCCGCCGCGATCAGCTCCGCTGGCGCTTCGTTCAGATCGAGCGCTCCGGCGCTCCAGATGGTGAACCAGTTGCGCCAGTCCGGCTTGATCGCCTCGATGTAGTCCATTCCGCGGACCAGCCGGACCTCGTCGAGATTGTAGAACGGCCGGTTGAAAGGCTGATTGAGCCGCCCTTGCTCGGTGTACCACTCGGCCTCGGCCCCGTTCAGGCCGGTCTCATCATTCCCGTCCACCCAATCGATCAAGGCGTCCCCGAGGGCCTGGGCCTGGTCCAGATCCAAGCCCCAGTCCATGAACATCGACTTCATGAGCTGCTCGTCCTGGCGGAGGACGATGGCATTGATATTGAATTTTTCCCCTTCGGAGATCAGGCGTGCCTCGAAGCCTTCCGCATCCTCCTCCGAGATCTGGCGGAGCAGTGGATCGGTCTTCTTCACCGCAGGATTCGCCGCGATGGCGACGCCCATTTCCGCCAGTTGGCGGGCGCGGAAGCCGTGAACCTGCGCGGCCGCCACATCGACATCGAAGGACACCACCCGGATCGCCGTGATGCACGCCATCGCGAGCACGGCGATCAGGAAAAGCACCGCCACGAGGGAGGAGCCGCTACGGGTGCGGGCTGGACGACGGAGTTTCATTCGGTGTCCGGGGGGTCGTCATCATCATCATCGCCGGGCCTGACGGGCGTCGGCTGTGCCCCCTGCTGCTGGAGCTGGCGCATCATCACCTCCGGATCCTGCTTCGGGGTGATCCAGAAAATCTGCCGGATGAATTCCCCTCCCGCCCCGAAGGCGATGGTCAGCTCCATCTGGAGCGGGAGCCGGCCGACAAGATCCCAATCGTAGCTCCACTCCATCGTGCGGCCGTCCAGCACGCGCCACTCGAAGGTCCGCACGTCTTCCAGCAGCACGATCTCCGCGAAGGGCTCCACGCCCGCGCTGGACTGCACGTTGTCGCTGTCCTGAAGGATCTCCTCCTCGTAATAACGTAGGACGATATCCAGAAAGCCATCGCGCCGGGTGACGGTGGAGAGCTGCACGGCCTTCGCCACCTTTTCCGTGCCGCCCCAGGTGAAGGCGAGCGGAACGTTCTGGAGCGTCAGGTCGGAAAGGTAATGGCTGCCGGCGTCGGTGGACTTCAGCTCCATGCGCGTATTCCCCGGCAGGGAGCCGAGGCGGCGGCTCAGCAGCTCGAAGAACGCCGTCTTTTCGCTCTCCTCGTTCTGCTTGCGGACCACGTCGTTGCTCAACCGCATGTTGCCTTCGGCGGACCCGAAGATCATCCCCGCGAGCAGGGCCATGACGAGCATGGCAAGCACCAGCTCCAGCAAGGTGAAGCCGCCACGCGCCCGGTTGCGCCGCTGGAAGGATCTCCTCATGGCTGATACAGGCGGGAGTACCGCCAGGTTTCCGCGGATTGTTCCAGACGCTGGGCGTTGTCGTACCAGGTCGCTTTCACCTCGATCCGGTACATTTCCTGAAGCAATTGCCCGTCCTCGTTCTCGATTTCCGGCAAAAGTTCGACGGTCGTGTCGATCTGGAGATCGGCCTCCGACATTTCCTCCACGGCCACGGTCGTGGTGCCCTCTTCCAGCACCGGGTACGACATGGCCTCGGAAAGGGCGCTTTCCAGCAGGCGGGTGATCTTCACCTTCCGCTGGGCGGTGGCCGCCAGATCGGCGGTTCGGTCGAGCGCCACCGCGAAACCCGTGGCCGCCATGCCGAAAACCCCCAAGGCGAGCAGCACCTCCAGCAGGAGGAAGCCTCGCCGCCGCGGGCGCCGGATGTGAGGGTGGAGTTTCATCGGAAAATTCAGTGGATCTCGCTGAAGGAGTCGCGGATCGACCCGGTCAGGGGGTGAAATTCGGATTCCTTCCAGCTTTCGCCGATCTGGATCCGGACCGCGATCGGCTCGCAAAAGCCCTCGGGGTCAAAGCGCCAGACCTGCCGGTTGCCGCCGCTGATGGCCAGCCACTCGTCGCTGGCCCAGCGCCGGACGAGCAACCGCATCTCCGGGTCGAGCTCCCAGCCGGCATGGACGGATTCGAAGCCGCTTGCAGCGGGCGGCATGCCATCCTCCGAGGCGGCGGCCCGTTCGGCAGCCGCATCCTCCTGCGCTGCCAAGATGTCCTCGCGGTCGCCCGGATCCACCATCGCCTCGGCCAGCGGCATGAGGCTGATGCGGTTTTCGAAGAACTCGAGAGCATAGGGGCGCTGCTGGAGCGCGGCGATGGTGCGGGCCCGCTTGGCAAGTACCTCCACTTCGGCGGAGGCGTTGTTCAGCGAGCGTTCATCGCTGGAAAGGATCATGTAGCCGATGGCGCCGGCCCCGAGGAGGGCGACGACCATCATAACGATCACCAGTTCAAGGAGCGTGAAGCCCCTCGTCCCGGCGGCGTTAGTCCTGGCTGCTGAGATCATCTTCGTTTCCTTCGATACCGTCGGGCCCCTTGCTAATCAGTTCGTACTTGCTGGGATCCTTGGAGCCCGGGAATTTATAGCCATATTCGTTCTGCCATGGATCGGTCGGCACCCTTTCGGCGATTTTCGTCCAATCCTTCGGCACCGGGGTGCTGGAAGGCTTCTCCACCAGCGCCTTCAGGCCCTGCTGGGTGGTGGGATAGTTCCCGGCATTGATCTTGTAGGACTGGAGGGCGGCACCAACCGATTGGAAGTCGCCGCGGACGCGCTGGATTTTGGCGCTGTCGCCGATGCCCCCGATCAGCGCGATCGAGCCGCCCAGCAGGACGGCGATGATTCCCAGGACGATGACCATTTCAAGCAGGGTGAAACCTGCGGCGGCGCGCTTGCGGATGGAGCGTTGGTATTTCATGAATGTATGGCTCGGTTGCTTGGAAGAAGCCTTACGCGGAGGAAAACTCCGCGGGAACCAAAAGTTGTCTGGAAAATCTGGCACCACCCGGTCCGCCTTCTTCCTTGCGCCTGAAGGCGCTTTCGCCCACCCCTTCGGCAGTCATTCCCATGAACAAGGTCCTTCTCATCGGCGCCGGAGGCGTCGGCAGCGTCGTCACCATCGGTGTTGTTGCCCAGTGCGAGACAGGATTGAGCCTACCCCTGGTGATTGCGCCCTTCGGAGCGAGCTGCGCCTTGCTCGGACATACTGGCAATCTCCCACCATCCTTG
>CBIHMP010000298.1:0-4990 GCA_966211015.1 uncultured Luteolibacter sp.
ACCGGCGGGAGGGGCGTGCACAGCAGGGGGACCGCCGGAGGGGAGATAGGTCCCCGGACACTAGAGGGGGGAACCTTTCCAGTGTCCGGGGGCCGTTTCCCTTTTTTGGGGGGCTGTGCAACTATCCCTTACGCCGCCCACCATGACCGGTTTTGCCCCCGTTGCAAGTACGCGATCGCGTGAAAACGGGTGCTGGACCCGGAAACGAAAGGTCCCCGGACACCAGAGGGGAACCATTCCAGTGTTCTGGAACTCTTTTGTTGGGGGCCGTGCAGCTCCCTTGCAGAGATGGGTCCTGTCCGCTTTTCCCCCATGATGACCGGCAGATGATGTATGCTTCCCCGTCCCTCCGTTTTCGTAACACGTGTCGGGACAGAAGGCTGCGGGAGATCGTACGGCGCTTAACCCCGCGGCGCGGGACTGCCTTAAAATGCCGGATGGCAGGGAGCTTTCGGAGGGTTTAGACCGGGGACATAGGTAACAGACGTGCACGGACATGGGTTACACATTTGGGTTTGGTTCATGAGCTGGCGCATCCGTGATCTGATGAAGGCGAGGTGGTGGCACTGCGCCCCGGGGGGACCGGCTGCCGTGACGTGTACTATTGCTGGAGGGAGCTGGGCACAGTCGATCCGGCACGGGCGACCAAGGACAAGCCACCAGAACCGGCTGATCGAGGGCTGAAAAGCGTTACCCATGTCCCCGGCCTTTACATGGAGAAAGGTCCCTGCCTTCCGGCACTTTCGGGCAACCTCTGACGGGGACCTCCGCGATCTTTCCTGCCGCCTCCTCTAATCCGCCGCTCCGGTGCAGGCGGAGACGGAGCATCGTTCCTCCGCGTGGCAGCCCGTGTGCATCTCTTTGAACAGCATCAGCAGGACGAGGCCGAGAACGCCCGCGAGGATCCGGCGCCGTTGTTTATGGATCGGGTGCATGACTTTCCTGGAGGAGAGCACCGGTGTGTGAAGGGCGTGTGAAGGGCTGGCGATTTCCCGCGGGACTGGCTCATTCCCCTTCCGCCTCGTCCGGGGACGGGGAGAATCCCCGGGCCTTCCGGGCGTGCTTGCGGTGGCGTTTCCACTCGTAGGCCCGCGAGATCAGGGCGAGGCCGATGATCGCGGCGAATCCGGTGTGCAGCCTGCCCATCGTGACCAGTGCCAGACCGGAGAGGAAAAGCGGAAGCCATAATAGCCAGAACGTAAGGCTCCCCGGCTCGCGCCAGATCATCCGCTCGAACATCCAGGCGACCCCGCAAAACACCACTGCCGCGGAAATTTCCACCGGATCGAAGACCTGTTCCCGCGGCGGCCTGCCGAGGCTCCAGACCGGCCAATCGAAGGCCGCCGTGCCCGTCTCGGCCAAAGTGGCATCCCGCCACGCGGTCAGGGCAAGGGCCGCGACCGGAGCCAGCGCGCAGGCGAACAGCGGCAGGAGCACCGGATATCGCGGTTTCATCCTCTCCATTCTCGCGCGGGAAGGGAAGCTGCACAAGACCGCAGGCTAGCCCCTCGCGGTCACGATCGTCTCCGCCAGCCGGATATGCTCCGGCAGGTCCGCGAAGATCAGCGGCGCGAAGCCGACCCGGAAGCGCTCGCCAGGGCGGGTGTGCAGGAAGCCGATGCTGCGCTCCTGCCCGGCTCCGTCGGCGCGCTTCATGTTGAAGCGCAGGCCCGCCAGCACCTCCACCGTCTCCGTGCCGCCGGTCACTTGCATCTGGTGCGTCGCCATGAAAACGTCGATCGACTCGAAGGCGCCGAAAGGCACCTCGTGCACCGCCGCCTCGTCCATCGGGCGGGAGTCGGGATTCTCCGGCCGCAGGAAGCGGTATTCGAAGTGTTCGTCCTGCGCGGGCTCCCGGACGACATCTCCGCCTTCCTCATACTCCCAGGCTCCGTGGCGGACCACGGAGGTGCGGTGGTCGGAGGTGCCGAACTGCATCGTGCCGCCGCCGACGCTGGCGAATTGGATGGCGTGGCACTGTGTCACGCCCGTCAGGGGATTAAAGGATGCATTCCAGACCCACATGCCGGGCAGCAGCCAGCCTTGGGAAAGCGGGGAGAGAGAGCGGGGGAGGGCGTCCATGTGCTATCGCGACATATCAAATGCCCGCGTTCGCGGAAGCCGACATTGCGGCATGCCCCGTTGTTACCCCGGTACCGGTGAGAGAATGTTAGAGAGGCTGTCCCTGCCGAACTTTCCATCGAACCGGGAAAGGGCGCGAAGGGACGCGAAATTCGAAAAGGCGGGAAGAGAGGAGGCTGTCGTTGATTTCGCGATCTTTCGCGCGATTCGCGGTTAGGCATCGCCCCGCTCCGGCCCTCACGGGTTCTCCACGTCTTCCGGCTCCGCGGCTTCTTTTTGCTCTCCCGCACGCAGGCGCGCGGCTTTCAGGGCGGCGTCCTCCGCCCTCATGGAGCGGATCTCCGCGCGCTCGCGCTCGATTTCCCGGGCGAGCTCTTCCTTCTCCCGCTCGTAATCCTCGCGGACTTTCGCGGGCCGGCCCATGGCCCGGTCGATGGTGCTCTGGCCTTTCCGCAGCGCCGCGCCGACGGAGAGGGTCTGGCGGGTATCCATTTCGAAGGAGCCTCGCAGCGTCTCGATCTTCTCGCCCAGCACCGCTTTTACCCGCTGACCCCGCGGTTCCGCCGTCGCCGGCCGGGCGTCCGCCTCCGCAGCCGCCGCCTGCACGAACTTGGTGGCCCAGGTGGCAAAGAGGGCCGAGGGGATCATCAGGACGGCGAGGATGGTTTTCATCCCTTCTCTGTACCATCCCGGCGGCAGGCGTCAAAAAACCTTTCCGGAAAAGCGGTGCGTCCCGCGGCGGCAGGGCCGGATCGCCCTTGCGCGCGGGCGGCCACCCGGGCAAGGTCCCGGGGTGGCGGAGACGGCGACAACAGTGCGGCGATGGAACAGCTTCGTGTGCCCGGGATGCAGGTTCATTTTCCGGGTGCCGCAGGATCACGACGGGATGGGCGTGGCATGCCCGGGGTGCAAGGTGATGCTGCGCCTGCCCGGGCCGGACGAGGAGGCGGGCCCCTTGGTGGTTCCCCCTCCGGAGACCGCCGGAGCCGCCTCCGAAGAAGAAGATCACGAAGACCACGAGGAGCACGATCATTCCCATGAGAAGGAAGGCGGCACCGCACGGCTGATCCTGCTGATGACCATCCCGGGGCTGCTGCTGCTGGGCCTCTTTGCTTGGCTGGTGATGCCGGGAAAAGACACTCTCGCGGCTCCCCTGCAGGCACCGGCGCTTCCCGCGCCGGGGGCGAAGGATCCCGCCGCCGGGGAGGCTGCACCCCCGCGGAGAGCGAGCGAACTGGTCGTGCTGGAAGAGACGGCGAGGAAATTCATGGAAGCCGCCACCGTGGACGAGGCGCTGGCGCTGGTGTACCGGCCGGAGGCGGTGAGGCCGAAGGCGGAGGCTTGGTACGAGGTGCGGCGCTATGAGCCGCCCGGCTTCAAGGGCACCACGGACGAGAGCAGCGAGGTGGTCATCGGGGGGCTCCGGGTCGTCCAGCTCGGCGTCCGCACGGGAGACTTCGAGAAGAAGGAGCTCGCGCTGGTCGAGACGCCGGAAGGCTTCCGCGTCGTTTGGGAGGCGTGGGCCGGTTGGTCCGAAATGGACTGGGAAGATTTCCAGAAGCAGAAGCCTACGGAAGGGAAGCTCTTCCGGGTCATCTGCTCGCCGTCGGATTACTACAATTTCGGCTTCAAGGATGAAACGGAGTGGATCTCTTTCCGGCTGGATGCGGCCGATGGCGAGCATTCCGTTTACGGCTATGTCCCGGCGGGCAGCCCGCTGGCCGCGCAGCTCCGGCCGCTGGACGGGGTGGAAAGGCGTGCGGTGATCCTGGCCCTGAAGTACCCGCCGGATAGCACCGCCGACAATCAGGTGATCATCGAGAAGATCACCGGCTCCGGCTGGGTGGACCTGCTTGCCGAACCCTGAAGCTCCCGAGCCCATGCCCACTACCTTCGACAAGGCCCAGGAGCTGAACCTGGACCAAGGGATCTACGGGACCTTCGCCGAGATCGGCGCGGGACAAGAGACCGCCAATTGGTTTTTCCGCGCCAGCGGCTCTGCCGGCATGGTGGCGAAATCCATCTCCGCGTATGACATGACGATGAGCGATGCCATCTACGGCAAGAGCGCCCGCTATGTCTCGCGCCAGCGCCTGCGGCAGATGCTCGACCACGAGTATGGCATCCTGATCGAGCGGCTGGGGGCACAGCGCGGCGGGAGCACCACCTTTTTCGCCTTTTGCAATACGGTGCGCGCCCGCGGCTATCTGGATACGGGCGAGTGCCACGGCTGGCTGGGGCTGCGCTTCCAGCTGAAGCCCGGCGATCCGCCCTCCGATATCTACGCGCACGTGCGCCTGCTAGACGCGACGAATGCCGAGCAGGCGGAGGCGCTGGGAATCGCGGGCGTGAACCTGATCCATGCCGCCTTCCGCCACCGCGGGCACCTGGGAGCCTTCGTGGCCTCCCTGGTGGAGAACCTGCGGCCGTACCGGGTGGAGGTGGACATGTTGAAATTCCACGGGCATGGCTACGGGTTCTTCGACAACCGGCTGTGCTCGCTGGCGCTGGTGGAGGCGGGGCTGACGGAAGCGGCTATGTTTCTGCCGGACGGCGAGGTGGTGCAAGCGGCGGAGGCCCTCTACAAGCGGCCGATCCTGCTGCTGCGCGGGAGCTTCGATCCCGTGACGCGGCTGCATTTGCAGATGATGGCGGAGGCGCGCGGGGTTTTCACCACCAGTCTGGAGCCGGGCGAGGAGCCGCGCACGATCGAGCTGTGCGAGATGACGATGGCGAACCTGTTGCGCGGCTCGGCGGTAGATCACGTGGATTTCATCGACCGTTGCGATGCGCTACAGGCGCTGGGGAAGACGGTGCTGGTGTCCCGCCACGCGGAATTCCACCGGATCGCCGGGTACGTGAGCCGCTCGACGGAGCGGCCGATCGGCATCGTCCTGAGCATCGGCCT
>CBIHMP010000299.1:0-4987 GCA_966211015.1 uncultured Luteolibacter sp.
CTCCTGGACCTCTGCAACCATGGCGTCCTGATGGTGGGTGCGCAGCTCTACCGGAAGGGCGCTTCGCTGGGGCAGACCCTGGCATTCCTGGTTTCGAGCCCGTGGAATTCCCTGTCGCTCACCTTGTTGCTTGCGGCCCTGATCGGCTGGAAGTGGATGTTCATCTTCATTGCGCTGTCGATGGTAATCGGGATCCTCACCGGCTGGGTGGCCGATCTGCTGGTGAAGCGGGGGATTCTTCCCGCGAATCCGAACCACCGGGAGCTTCCCGCAGATTTCCGTTTTGCGCCGGCTTTCCGCGAGGCTTTTTCAAAGGTGAAGCCGACGCGCGGGAACCTGAAGGAAATCGTCTTTGGCGGTCTGCGGGAATCGCGCATGATCCTGCGCTGGATTTTCTTCGGCGTGGTCCTGGCGGCGGCAATCCGGGCTTTCGTGCCCGAGGACATGTTTTCCCAATACTTCGGCCCGACCTTGCTCGGTCTCCTGCTGACCCTGATCGCGACCACCGTCATCGAGGTCTGCTCGGAGGGCTCCAGCCCGATCGCCGCCGACCTGCTCACGCGGGCTGCAGCTCCCGGGAATGCCTTTACCTTCCTGATGGCGGGTGCCGCGACGGATTATACGGAGATCATCGTGCTCCGCGAGACCACCCGGTCCTGGAAGGCGACGCTCGCGCTGCCGCTGATCACCGTGCCGCAGGTTCTCCTCGTCGCATGGTTGTTGAACCGTTGAGACAAGATGATCGGGCACGGCCCCCTCTGGCGTCTTGCGCGCCGTGGGGGCCTCCCTATCCTCGGCCTCATGCGCGCGATCTGCCTCACAGGCATTCTCCTCTCCGCCACGGCCACCGCCCATGCCGATGAAGGCATGTGGCTCTTCAACAATCCGCCTGTCCGGCAGGTGAAGGAGAAGCACGGTTTCGAGATGACCCCGGAGTGGCTGGAGCATTTGCAAAAGTCCTCCGTGCGCTTCGGCAACGGCGGCTCGGGTTCCTTCGCCTCGGCAAACGGCCTGATTCTCACGAACCATCACGTCGGTTCCGGGATGATCGAGAAGCTGAGCACGCCGGAGCGGGATCTTTTGAAAGACGGCTTCTATGCAAAAACCGCGGAGGACGAGCTGAAGTGCCCGGATCTCGAGCTGAACGTCCTGATGAGCATCGAGGACGTTACCGGAAGGGTGAACGCCGCGATCGATCCGAAGACTTCCCCGGACAAGGCTTCGGCAAAACGGCGTGCCGTGATCGCGGAGATCGAAAAGGAATCGGACGAAAAGACTGGCCTGCGCAGCGACGTGGTGACGCTCTACCAAGGCGGGGCCTATCACCTCTACCGTTACCATCGCTACACGGATGTCCGCCTCGTCTTCGCCCCGGATGTGAAAGCCGCGGCCTTCGGCGGTGATGCGGACAACTTCGAGTTTCCCCGCTTCTGCCTCGATTACTGCTTCTTCCGTGCCTACGAGAACGGGAAACCCGCCAAGACCCCCCATTTCCTGAAGTGGAATCCCGCCGGTGCGGCGGAGGACGAGCTGGTTTTCACCTCCGGTCACCCCGGCCGCACCAACCGCCTGGTGACGCTGGCGCAGTTGGAAAGCATGCGCGACGATTCCTTCCCTTACCGCCTCGATCAGATCTTCCGCAGCGAGGCGATGATGCGGGCCTGGTCCGATCGCGATCCGGAGAATACCCGGCGCGCCAAGGGGGCGATCACGGGTACGCAGAACGGCCGCAAGGCGCTGGTGGCGCGATTGAACGGCTTGCTCGATCCCGCCTTCATGGCTCGCAAGGAGGAGGAGGAGAAGAAGCTGCGCGAGAGCTTCCGCCGGAAAGACGAGTGGAAGGGTGCCGCGGCCGCCTTTTCGAAGATCGCCAACACCAAGGAATCCTCGGAGAAGTTGGAGCTGCGCTCGCGGATGTTCGAAGGCGGGGATGCTTTCGGGACCCAGCTCTTCGGCATCGCGCGGACCCTGTTGCGCGCCGGAGACCAGCGGCTCCTTGAGGACAAGGCGCGCTTGCCGGAGTTCCAGGAAAAAGAACGGGTCTCGCTGGAACTCGACCTTTTTTCCGAGGAGCCGGTTTACAAGAACTTCGAGACGGTGAAGATGACCAACGCACTCACCTTCCTCTGCGCGAAGTTGGGTGCCACCGATCCCCTGGTGAAGAAAATCCTCGCCGGCAAATCGCCTGCCGACCGCGCCGCGGAGCTGGTGATGGGTACGCGGCTGGAGGATGTCGCGTTCCGGAAGAAGCTCTATGAAGGGGGCCGCGCTGCCGTGGCCGGGGCGGGAGATCCGATGATCGAACTCGCGCGCATCGTGGATGAGGAAGCCCTGGAACTGCGCCGGGAAGGCGAGGCGGCGGGCGAGGAAATCGAGCAGGCGCACCAGAGGATTTCCAAGGCGAGATTCGAGCTCTTGGGCGACAGCACCTATCCCGACGCGACCTTCTCGCTCCGGCTTTCCTACGGCACCGTGAAAGGCTACACCGACGAGGGCACGACCGTTCCCTCCCGGACGACGTTTGGAGGATTGCAACAAAGGCACGAGGCGCAGGGCAAGGTCGCGCCCTTCGACCTGTCCAAAGAGTGGGAGGCGCGGGCTGCCATGCTCGACCCGGAGACGCCGCTGAATTTCGTCAGCACGAACGACATTACTGGCGGCAACTCCGGCAGCCCGGTGGTGAATCGCAATGGGGAATTGGTCGGTCTCGTATTCGACACGAATGGCCCGGGCCTTGTCTCGGACTTCGCCTATACCGATGAAAAAGGCCGCTGTGTCTCCGTCCACCCGGCGGGTATGCTGGAGTCCCTGAAGAAGATCTATCAGGCCGACCGGATCCTCGGCGAACTCAGCCTCTGATCTCATCCCGTGTTCCACATCGTCCTCGTCGCTCCCGAAATCCCGCACAATGCCGGTGCCGCCGGCCGGCTGGCGCTCGCCACGGCATCCCGCCTGCATCTGGTGAAGCCGCTGGGGTTTTCGCTGGATGACAAGCACGTGCGGCGCACCGGCTTGGATTACTGGAAAGATGTGGATCTGCGGGTCTGGGAGAACTTTCAAGACCTCCGGGCGGAAGCGGATCCGGCAGCCCGCTTCTGGCTACTGAGCACCAAGACCGCGCGCGCGCATTGGGATGCGGACTTCAAGGACGGCGACTATCTGGTGTTCGGCTGCGAAACGAAGGGTCTGCCGGAAACCATGGTGCGGGCTGCCGGCGAGCAGGGCGTCCGCATTCCGATGGTGGAGGGCGGTACCCGCAGCCTCAATCTTTCCACGGCGATCGCGATCACCCTTTACGAAGCGGTGAGGCAACGGGCACTCGGGACCTAGCGGCCGCGTCAGGCGAGGCCGACTTTACCATTGAAGGGAAATCCGATTCCGCTTTTCTCGCAGCTCAGATTGAAAAATCCCTCCATTGCGATCCTTGCCGCCGCCGCCATACCCTTGGCCGCGCAGGAAACCCTTCCGGAGATGACCGTGCTGGCGGAGCGCCGCGGCGGCAGCTTGGCGGAAATGCCGGGCTGGACTTTGGCGGAATGGGGTCGGGATGAGCTGTCGGAAGAAGCGCCGCGCACCTTGGACGAGCTATTGGCAAAGGAGCCTTCCTTCTCGCTGTACCGGCGGCAGACCTCGCTTTTCGGGAACCCGACCTCGGCCGGCGTGAGCCTGCGCAATACCGGCGCGACAGCCGCTTCGAGGACCCTTGTACTGCTCGATGGCATCCCGCAGAACGATCCCTTCGGCGGGTGGGTCTATTGGGCACGCCACGATCCCGCCACGCTCGAGTCAGTCCGGATCGTGCCTGCCGCGCGCGCCGCCGTGTGGGGGAACCAGAGCCCTGCCGGCGTGGTGCAGCTCACCGGCCATCCGGCTTTCGAGGAGAGGCACCTGCTCCGGATCGGCGGAGGTAGCCAAGGAACGATCTCCGCAGCGAGCTCCCACACGCTGGTCGGGGAGGACGGGAAGCTGGCGGTTTCCTTTTCGGGCTTCGGCATGCACTCGGACGGATTCCACGCGGTGACCCCGTCGCAGCGCGGGACCATCGACCGGCGCCTGGACATCGATCTGATCGGCGCGGATTTGAAGGCTACCTGGCAGGCGGCTCCGGGGATCACCGTGGAGCCGATCTTTTCGTGGTACGAAGAAAACCGGGGGAACGGGACGCCGCTTGCGGGGAATTCGACCGAAGCCATCGATCTGGCCCTGCGCATTACTTCCGAAGAGCAGGGCGGGATCTCCTGGCAAGCGCTGGCCTATCAACAGCAGCGGCGCTTCGAGTCCATGTTCAGCTCCGTGAACCCCGCCCGCACCGCGGAGAATCCTTCGCTCGATCAGTTCCATGTGCCCGGCACCGGGACCGGCGGTGCCTTCACGCTGATGTGGGAGCCGGAGGGACCATGGTCGGTGACGGCAGGCGCGGATTTCCGGCAGATCGATGGAGCGACCAACGAGGACGCCGCTTTCATCGGAGGCAGGTTCACCCGGCGCCGCCATGCGGGGGGGGAGCAGGGGCTGGCAGGGGTCTTTGTCGCCGCGGCCTACGAGGCAAGTAGTCAGAAGAGATTAGAAAAGGGAGAAGGAGTCCCTAGGAGGCCGTAGAAGCCCGAAAATCAAGGGGTCCAGAGCCCGAACGCGGGCACAAAACCGGTCGCGCCGGTTGTAGAAAACCGGGGGCCGCCGGGGCGGAATCCTCCGATACTTTAGAAAACTTCCCGGGTTGTCCGAGCTTCGCCAGAAAATCCGCCACGAGGGCGGCTTGCCTCTCTTCCGGCTCGCCCGCCCGGATCGACATAATCACGGGACCGGCGAAAACGACGCCGCCGATCCGGGGGGCGACCGGATCGGCGGAGAGGATCAAGATTTGGCGGGCGGAATCCACGGCGTCAGAATGGATCGTCGGGGGACGGCTTGGCAAGCGGCCGGTGCGCGGTGCCCGCGGGGGTGTCTAGCGCCCTCGCCTTGGCTTTCTTGACGGCTGCGCGGCGAC
>CBIHMP010000300.1:0-4987 GCA_966211015.1 uncultured Luteolibacter sp.
ATTTCACGGTTTTCTGAAAGTGAGCCTCCGCTGATCCACGAATCACTTTCCTTTCCCTGCCATGCTCGCACTTCTCGTCCTGATCCCGCTCGCCGCTTTCGTCGCGATGCTCGCCGGAGCACCCGCGCGCAAGACCGCCATCGCCGCGGGAGCCGCCAATCTGATCCTGGGCCTGTGGGCCGCGTGCTCCTGGAAGGCGGACATGTGGTCCGTCTCCCTGCCGGTGCTGGAGAAACCCGCGCTCCATCTCGCCTTCGCCTTCACCGATGGCATGAGCGTGATCATGGTGCTGCTCTCGGTGATCGTCACCCTGGCCGCCCTGCTTTCCGGCAAGGCACCTGCAGGCCGCGAGCTACTCTACTACGGATCCTCCCTGCTGATCTCCGCGGGAGCCATCGGGGCCTTTGCCGCCACGGACCTGTTCTTCTTCTACGCCTTCCATGAGCTGGCGCTGATCCCGACCTTCCTCATGATCGGCATCCTTGGCCGTGGCGACCGGAAGGACGCTGCTTGGAAGATCACCATCTATCTCGGCTTCGGCTCCATCATCCTTCTGGCCGGTCTGGTATGGCTGGCCAACATCGCGGGCACCTTCGACATCCCGACGATGGTCCGGGCGGTGCAAGAAGGCTCTCTGGTAATCGATCCCGCTACCCAGAAGGGCATCGCAGGGCTGCTGATCATCGGCTTTGGCGTCCTCGTTTCCCTCTTTCCCTTCCACTCCTGGGCCGCCCCGGCCTACGCCAGCGCCCCGGCTCCGACGGCCATGCTGCACGCGGGCGTGTTGAAGAAATTCGGCCTCTACGGCCTGCTCCGCCTCGCCATCCCGATGGTGCCGGAAGGCATGCAAGCCTGGCTGATCCCGCTGTTGGTGATGCTGGTGGGAAATATCCTCTGGGTGGGCTTGGTGACCATCAACCAGAAGCGCCTGGACCTGATGCTTGGCAACTCGTCCGTCATGCACATGGGCTACATCTTCCTGGCCATCGCCGCGCTGGCTGCAAGCTACCAAGGCGATGCCTTGGCCGGCGTGATCGAGAATGGTGAAAGCATGACCCTTGTTTCCAAGGGTGCCGGCTTCCTTAATACCCTCGCCCAGCCGGCCGCCGTACTCTTGATGTTCGGGCACGGCATTTCCATCGCCATGCTCTTCGGCCTCGCCGACAAGATCGAGCGCAGCACCGGCACACTGGAGCTGACGGACCTGGGCGGCCTCGCCAAGTCCGCCCCCGGGCTCGCCTTCCTCTTCGGCATGGTCGGCATGGCCTCGATCGGCCTGCCGGGCCTCGCGAATTTCGCGGGCGAGGTGCTGGTCTTCCTCTCCGCCTTCCGGAACTACGATCCCGCTGCGGGCCTCGGTCCGGTGCAGATCGCCTGCATCCTCGCCATCTGGGGCGTGGTCATCAGCGCCGTTTACATGCTGCGCGCCTACCGGAGCATCTTCCAAGGTCCTAGCGTGAAGGCGACCGAGGCAGCCGCCGATCTGACCTTCGCCGACCGCATTCCCGCGCTCTTGCTCGCCGTGGCGCTACTGGCGGTCGGCCTCTTTCCGAACCTGCTCCTCAATCTCCTCAAGTGACCGCCAGCGCCTAGACACTGCCGTTTAGAATTGGTGCTTAGTCCTTAGTCATTTCCCTCTCATGCCCGCCTACTACCTGGAAGCCCTGACCGTCACGCTCGGCCTCGCCCTGCTGATGCTGGAAGCCTTCGGCCCGAGCCACTCTAAAAAGCTCGTCGGCTTGTCCGCCGCCGCGGGCCTGGCGCTGATCCTGGTGCTCTCCTTCTTCGCCGTGGGCCCGGAGGCAGCCGGTCCCGACGACAAATGGGACAGCTTCGCGCTTTGGAACTTCTACGCCTTCGACGGACTTGCCCGCTTCTACAAAGGCTTCGCGCTCGTCACAACCATCCTGGTGGTGCTGATGGCGATCGATTTCCGCTCGATCCTTTCCCGCTTCACCGACAATCCCCAGTCCGAGGAGGGCACCGGAGAATACTACGCGCTGCCCGTCTTCGCCTGCGCGGGGATGATGTGGATGGCTTCCGCGAAGGATCTGGCCGGCGCCTTCGTGGCGCTGGAGCTGGTGACCATCACCTTCTACGTGCTGGTGGCCTTCCTCCGCCGGAACGTCGGCTCGCTGGAGGCCGGCGTGAAATACCTCATTCTCGGCGCGCTTAGCACCGGCTTCCTGGTCTATGGCATCGCCTGGGTTTACGGTGCTACCGGCACGATGAGTCTGGTGGAGATCGGCGCGAAGATCTCCGGCGTCACAGAGACCGCCCCGCTGCTCTTCGGCGTCGCCCTGATCCTCATCGCTCTCGGCTTCAAGATCGGCGCGGTGCCGATGCAGGTGTGGATTCCGGATGTTTATCAAGGCGCACCGACCCCCACCACCGCCTTCCTTTCCGTGGGATCGAAGGCCGCGGGCTTCATCCTGCTCATCCGCTTCCTGGATCCCCTGCTCCTGCCCGGTTCGCCGGTGGCAGCACAGGTCACGTTGATGCTTTCGATCATGGCCGGTGCCACGCTGCTCTTCGGTAACCTGGCAGCAATCGCACAGACGAATTTCAAGCGCCTGCTGGCCTACTCCTCGATCTCCCATGCCGGTTTCCTAGTCCTCGCCCTGGCCGCGTGGCAGACGGACAACAAGGCGCTGCTCGATTCCACGGGCACGGTTTCCTTCTACCTCGCCACCTACCTGCTCATGACCCTCGCGAGCTTTTTCGTGCTGGCCCAGGTGCGCATTCAGGACGGCTCCGAGCAAATCGATGCCTTCAACGGCCTCGGCAAGCGCAACCCGGTGCTGGCGATGGGTCTAACGATCATCATGGCCGCGCTCGCAGGCGTGCCGCTTACCGCCGGTTTCCTCGGCAAGTTCTTCGTCTTCTCCTTGGCGGCCGAGGCCGGACTCTGGTGGGGCATCGCCTTTGCCGCCATCGGTGCGGCGGCGGGCTTCTACTACTACTTCAAGATCATCCGTGCCGTGTGGTGGGAAGCCCCTGCCGAGGGCGCGAAACCGCTGGTGCTACCGCAAATCACCCGCATCTGCGTGATCGTGCTGACCGTGGCGGTGATCGTGCTCGGGATCTATCCGGCCCCGATCGGCTGGCTGCTGGGCTGAGCTATTGGCTGGAAGGCCGGGAAGCGCTCCGGACAATCCTGTCTCCGCCATTCCGGATCATCGGCTTCGCTTCGGGACATTGTCTTCCTGCTTGAGCTGATAGGGCCGGGCGCGTCTGCTTCCAGCGCATGTCCCGGCGAAATCTGCCTGCCCTCGTGCTGCTGATCCTGGCGCTTACCTCGCTGGTGGCCTTCCATTTCCTCCCGGTGCTTCACGGGGATTCATCGCATGCCGAGGGCTGGACCATCTGGCAAGGTATGTGGAAGACCTTTCAATACCCGGCGGACACAAGCCCCCGCACGATGATCGCGTTTACCTCGATGGCCTTGTCCACCCTGATCATCCTCGTTTCCCCCTTGATCGTGAGGCCCCTTTCCCGTTCGAAGAAGATGCGGTGGCTGGTGATGGGGCTTTCGTTCACCTCGGCAGCAGGGATCACCGGTATCGTTCTGAGCGTCCATCTTGGGCAGACGCTCTTCTCCAGCTTCGGCGCGGGGTTCTTTTGCCTGGTGGCAGCGGAGCTCATGAACCTCGCCGGGCTCCGCTTGATCCGTCGGGCATAGATTCAATCGGTCACGGAAGACCAGTTGCATGTAGCCGAGGAAGCCAGCGCTCGCGCACTTGCCATGAACTGACGCGCCCGCGACGTGCCTTGAGCGGGAAAGGATCCGGCCCTCCGCAGCTATTGCACCCGGCTCCGGCTCTGCTAGAAATCCGGTGTGGCCGATCAGGGTGACGTCAGGGCAGTTCTCCAGTATGTCCCGCAGTTCCGCGGGAAGATTTTCGTCGTGCTTATCGAGGCCGGTCTTTTGCCGGAACCCGCCATCGCGGAAACCTTGCTGGATCTCGCCGCGATGGAAGACGTGGGGGTGAAACTCATCCTCGGTGCGCTGGGCGGTGACATCAAGGACCTCTACGACTGGACCCTGGAATGCGAGATCATGTCCGCCCGCCTCACCCGGCCTCTCGGCGAACCCGGTGCGATCGAGGAGGCGAAGGCGATCCTCGCCCGCGGGCAGACGGTGGTGGCGGATGCTTCTTTTCAGGACCCGCTGGATCCCCAAGTGGTCGATTTCACCCTCGGCATCGGCGCGGTGAAGCTGATCGCCTTGTTAGAAGAAGCCATCCTCATCGATGGAGAACCGGTGCCTGCCGTGCGGGCCTCGGAGGCGGAGACTCTTGCCGCCTCCGGCACCGTTACGGGTGCCCACCTCTTGCGGGAGGCCGCTGAAGCCTGCCGCCGGGGGGTTCCCCGCGTGCATGTGCTGAATGGCCGCCGCCAAGGCGTGCTGGTGGACGAGCTTTTCTCGAACGAAGGCGTCGGCACCATGGTCCACGCCGATAGCTACCGCGACATCCGGCCGCTGCGGGAAGAGGACATCCCGGAGCTGCTCGGCATGATCGGCCGCTCGGTGCGCCGCACCAAGCTGGTTGCCCGCACCTACGAGGAGATTCTTGCGAAAATCGGCGATTACCGGGTGATGACCATCGACGACAACGTCGTGGGCTGCGTGGCGCTCCACGAATACCCGGGTGAACACACCGCGGAGGTGGCCTGTCTTTACGTAAAACTCAATCACGAGGGGCGCGGCTACGGGGTGGACCTGGTGCACCATGCCGAGCAGATGGCCCGGGAGAAGGGCCTGCCCCGCGTTTTTGCCCTGACCACCCGTGCCGCGGACTTCTTCGGCCAGCGCGTGGGCTACACCGTCCGCGACCCCGGCGTCTTGCCGGAGAGCCGCCGCCGCCAGCTTGAGGAAAGCGGCCGGGATTCGGCGGTCTTCGAAAAGGAGCTCTGAGCCATCACCCGCGGCCCTGAGAGGCTGTCTGAAAAATGATTTCGGAGTGATTTGAATCTGTACTATTTT
>CBIHMP010000301.1:0-4985 GCA_966211015.1 uncultured Luteolibacter sp.
GGAGTACGCCGCCGCTCAGGATGCACTCGATACTGCCTACGCGCAGTGGGAAGACGTGGGCCCCTTTGAAACCGATCACTGGCAGTATGTCTTCGGGGACGAGAATCCCCGGGGCAACCGTAACAACGCGGCGGGCATCGACCTGAGCCCCGCCGTCCGCGATTTCCTCGGCTTCCGCAGCGGCGAACGCGTCCAATGGCGCTTCGTCGAAGCCCGTGACGTGCCTGCCGGTCCTTGGGCCGGTTGGGACGGCGGATTTCCTGCGCGCTGACAAAAGATTTATCCGACTGGCAATCTGACAATTGCTGTTCACGCACCCGACCCTGACACACACACCCGGACGAGCGATCGTCCACCTTACATCACCAAATCAGTCCGGAGAGACGAAGTCCCGCTCGTTTCTCCGGAGGCCCGGCGGGGAACTCTGTCCCGAGCGGGCATGGCTGGGCCATTTCAGGCCGATCCATGCCCGGCACCCTCGCCGGGCCCCCTCCTCCCAAGCAAGTCCCACGGCTTGGGAAGCAAGGAGGGCGAGGAGGAGCCCACACACCTGTCCACCCGAAACCAGCCATGAAAACCAGCCGATCGACTGCCCTTACGGCCGTCCTGCTTGCCACCGGTGCGTTCGCGCCCGGTGCGCTATTCGCCCAAGCCAACAAGCAACCCACGATCCCCGTCGGTTCGCTGACCGCGTTCCCGGCCGTCGTCCAGCCCGGAGTCCATCCGATGCTGACCTGGAACATCACCTACCCGTCGATCGTCCAGGACTACGTGACGGTGGATAAGAACAAGATCACTCCCTTGCAGACGCTGGATTGCGATATCCGCGTGCTGGGAGCGGGCGTGACCGTGTCGAATTCGAACGGCAGCAACATGCAGTTCGTCCCGACCCAGGCCCAGGTGAGCTACGGCGGCGGCTCCTACACCCCGATCTTCTACGGCAAGAACACCAACGTGAAGCCCAACGTGGTGTGGTCCAACGAGGTCACGGCCGGCCAGACGCTGTCCTTCGGCGGGAAGTATTACTACAACAACAGTTGGGGCACGAATTACACCTCCAATAGCGGCACCAACAACATCCGCACGCTGGTGAACGGCGACATCCCGCCGACGACGTATCCGCTGCACACCGCGCCGACGCTCGAGAGCTTCATCAAGCCGTATCTGGATTCCGAAGGCAAGGTGAAGATCGGCCCGATGGACGTGATCGTGTTCATGGAGCTGACCCACACCGACGCCCAGAGCAGCAATCAAGGCTACGACCTGCAGGACATGGTGCTGCTGGTGACCTTCCGGGCGAAGAACAACAACGGCCACGGTAACAACGCGGACGGTGTCGATTCCAGCAACCCGGGGAACGCGCCCTTCACGGACAGCGATCCGACGGTGGACGACGAGAATCCGTAACGGTCCTTCAGGACACCCAGCCATGAAGACCTACCCTTTACTCGCGATCGCCCTGCTCGCGACCGGCACCGCCCCGTGCCAAGATGCGCCGCGCCGGATGAAGATGCGCGACGTCGCCACCCACGAGGACATCGTGGCCATCACGAAGAAGGCGGCGATCGAGAAGACCGAGCCCGTTTTCAAGCCGATCGAGGGGGAAGATCCCTCGACGGCAAACCGGCCCGGCG
The DNA here is from genome assembly GCA_966211015.1 of uncultured Luteolibacter sp. Taxonomy (GTDB): domain Bacteria; phylum Verrucomicrobiota; class Verrucomicrobiia; order Verrucomicrobiales; family Akkermansiaceae; genus Haloferula. The sequence goes on from CBIHMP010000301.1 coordinate 1,635, forward strand.
ATCTGATCAGCCGTTCGGACATCCTTTGTTTCAACGGCATTGCCACCCTGGTGCCGAAGCGTGCGGTGCTCCACATCCCCAAGCCGCTGGCCGGGCGGATCGGAATGCAGGACGGCGTGAAACTCGTCAGTTGGCAGGATTTCCTGCTGGCAAACCGCGGCTGGATCACGACCTCCAATGTCTCCCGCGTCCAGGCCGAGGGTAACGAACCGATGTCCCAGGCGACGGTGGAGTCCTTCGCCAAGGAGAGCCGGCTCGTGGTCGCCGTTTATCACGGGTGCCCTATCTCGGTGCTGCCCTTGAAAGTTCCTGAAGCTCCCACCTCCGCTGCCAAATGAAAAAGTCGCCGCTATCTTTGGTCCTCGCATCCGCCCTGATGTTCTCTGCCGCCTACGGGCAGGGCTCCGGTATCGCGTTCACGAATTACATCCGCCAGGTGCAGATGCCCACGCTCGTCGAACGCGACATGGACGTCACCCCGACCGGTGAAAAGGAATCCCCGCTGGCGATCGATCCGGGCGGTGCCCGCTTCGAGCTATGGACGGTGAAGAACACGAATCCGCCCGTCAGCTATCTCCTGGATAGCAAGTATGTCGGTACCTACGTGCCGATCGCCCAGGTGGCGATCGAAACGGGCGATCCCTTCGGTGCGATCCCGCGGACCCGCGCGGACCAGCCTTTCAAGGTGCATGTCACCATGACGGAACTGACGGCCGACACGAGCGCGCCTGAAGCAGCCCAGAAGGTGAACTTCCTCCATCACGTGCAGCCCTACGGCGTGAAAGGTGACGGCGTGAACCTGGATCGCACCCAGGCGACCCTCGAAGGCTCGCTGTCGATCGCCCAGAACGGCATCCACACCTACAGCTACACCATCAACCAGATACCGGGAGCGGACCGGGCGAAGGTGCGCGGCGAGGAACGCTTCTCGGTGTTCTCGCTGGACGACTACCAGGCTCCGGCATCCCAGCTCGCTTCCCAGTTCATCCAGATCTGGCCGGTTTCGGACGGGGCGATCTCCGGGATCACGAACAACCAGATGATCCGCTTCAAGATGCCGGCGGTGTCGATCACCTTGAACGACCTGTATCCCGGGTCGTCCACCTACACGCAGGTGTACAAGGGCGCGCCGGCGCTGGGGACGGGCGGCATCACCGTGCCGGGCGGTACTTGGAACAACACCAAGGACGTGCCGGAGGACAAGACGCTGAACCTCTCCGATTTCGACGCCATCTTCGACGGAGGCGGCGACGGGCAATGGACGATGGAAGTCATCATCTCGACGCCCTTCGGTTTGGATCGGCTCGCCTACGTCACCTTCAATCTCGACCGGACGATCGAGTTCAACGGCTCGATCACGAGCCAGGAGTGAGCGGCCGTGCTTAGCGCGCGGCCCTCCCTCTCCCCCAGCCATGGAATGTTTGCGCGCCTCACTTCCCTCCGCTCCCGGGTGCCGGGGGCGGGGGGGTGGCGAGGAGTTTCTCCAGATCCTGCCGGAGATTGTCGTTCCGGTAGAGGAGGGAAAACGTCGCCTCCCGGGTCTTGCGAAGCTGGTCTTCCACTTCGCTGTAGGCCAGGAGCAGGAAGAGACCCTTCACCGGCTCGCGGTGGAAGGAAAGGCTGCGGGTCGCGAAGTGATCCTTGATCGTCCTGTCCTGCCGGTTGGCGCTCAAGGTGCCGTACTCCCCGGTGAGTTCCAATTTCAGCTTGTTGAACCTAGCCTCCATCTGGTCCGCAGTCGCTGCGGCGTCCCGGTAGTGAACCGTCACCTCGAACAATCTCCCGGTATGGAAACGACCTTCGACCGCCTGTGCCGCCGCGTCCGGCAGATTGCCTTTGCGGGCGGAGATGCGGACCAGCCGCAGCGCGGGTTGATCTCCGGGAAGGGAAATGGTAACGTCCAGGGAATGTCGGGAGGCCCACGTAATCAATTTCTCCGGAGTGTCTCCCCAGCGCAAGCCGAAGGGCGGCTCCAGAACCGCCTGCGCGTGCAGGGTCGCGGTGCCGACCCAGAAGGTCAGGAGAGCGGTTGCAAGCCGTCGGATCGCGGTGAACACCCGCGAAGAGTCGGGTTTTTCCGCCGCCCCCGCAAGTCCGGAGCGCGTTGGGCAAGGGGCTCGGCGCTGCTGGAGGCGACGATGGCGATGACGATGTTGAGCGTCGTCGGGCTGTCGATGCTGAAGATGTGCATCAACATCACCGCCCCGCGGCAGTGGACGTTGCAGCAATCCATCACCGACGCCTATCTGACTTTTGAAAAGGCCTCGGCGCAGCGCCAGACCTTCGAGGACGTGACCGGCCCGGATTCGCTGTGGCCGGCCTATCCGACGGTGGCGACGACCAACGTGGTCCTGGGGGTGCTGCCCGGAGGCCGGGAGATCACCGGGACGGTGAGCCGCACGCGGTATCCGGATGCCAACAATCTGCCGGATCCCGCGACCGTCACGGCGGTCCAATGGAAAGCCGCCCTCGATAGAAACCCGGCCCGCATGGAGGTCTGGAGACTCCAGAGCGTGGTGCGCTACACCGTGGGAAGCCGGAGCTACCTGAAAGCCCGAACCGTCGTCCGCTCGCAATGAAGCTATCCTTTCCAAGTTTCCGACGGTGCCGCCGTGGCTACACGCTGGTGGAGCTGACGCTGGCGATGATGACGGGGATGATGATCGCCGCGATGCTGATGTCGCTTTTCCACCAGCAACTGGCCTTTCTCCGGATCTTCCACGCGCAGACTTTCCTGACCACCGAGGCACCGATCATCAACAACTACCTGGTGCGCGTGATCGGGAGCGCCGATGGCTACCGGCTCTACGGCAGCGTGGCGGATTTGCAGGGCGGCGGGGCCCAGAACCTGGCCGACGCGCAGGTGCTGATGCTACGCTTCAAGGAGCCGGACGGGACCTTCCGCGCGGCGGTACTGTCCTTCGAGGATGCCGGGAACGGCGTGGGCGAAGCGCTCTACTACCGGCGGGTGACGGACGGGGCGATCGGCAATCCCGAATGGGCCCTGAGCACGGAGCCGTCCGATGTGCGCTTCTCGGTGGAGCAGGGGATCCTGCGGGTGCGCCTCACGGGGCCGAACGGCGAGCAAATCACTTACTCCGGAGTCCAGCAGCTATGAAGACGGCACGTATCCGCAAGCACTTCCGCCGGGGTTTCGTCTCCTATGTCCTGGTCCTCACCACGGGGATGACGCTGACGATCCTGATGATCGGCGCCTACAAGCGCGCGATCTCCGCCCAGGTGGTCCAATCCGAGACGCAGATCCGCGTGGACTATGCGGAGAAGGAGGACGCGGTCCTGCGCGCGATCGTGAACATCGCGCCGAACCGCGCGCTCCAGGCGATGCAGCAC
>CBIHMP010000302.1:0-4968 GCA_966211015.1 uncultured Luteolibacter sp.
CCGGAGGTGTAGGAGCCGGAACCGCTCACGCTGAGAGCGCCGTACGCCGTCTTACCGTCGCCGAGGTTGGTATTGCCACCGGAGGTCACGGCACCGCCGCTGACGATGAGGGCACCGGGGGCGGCAGCGCTACCGCCGATGGGAACGGTGCCGAGGCCGCCGATGGTACCGCCGGTGACGTTGATGGTGCCGCCCTCAATCCGAAGGGCATCGAGATTAGTGCTGCTGTTCCCGCTGAGGGTGAGCGTTCCCAGGCCTCTTTTTATGAGACCCAGGCGGACGCTCGATGAAGCATTCAGGATCGCGCCGGAAAATGCGGTGTTCGTGGCCTGATTGGTGAAAAACCACTTCGAGGCGGCACCGCCGTTCTCGATCGTGCCCGCGCCCGAAAGGCCTTGAGAGGTCACGTCTCCGGAGATCAGGAACTTGCCGGCCTGGACGTTCAACACGCCACCGATGTTGGTGGTGTTGGCCGTGTTGGTCATCGCCACCGTCCCGCTGCCCGCCTTTGTCAGGCCGATCCCTGCCGCCGAGGTGAAGGGGTTGGCAAGTGCGAGCGTGGCCGTGGAATTGTTGGTCCAGGTCTGGCTCGCCGTGAGGGTGACAGCGACGGCTTGCCCGGCGTCGGTGGAGCCGATCGTGGCTGCACCGGCAGCGGCATCCATGACGATGCCGCCCGCTCCCAGCGCGAGCGTCTGGTCGGTTCCCCCGCCTTGCAGCAGGGTCGTGCCGGTATTCACGAAGGTGAGGGAATTCGCGGCTTGGGCCGCGTTCAGGCCGACCGCGGTGGCGCCATCCACGGTATCGATGTTGAAGATGGCGTCATCCGCCGCGCCGGGGACGGCGGCGGGGTCGGGGGTAGTCGCTGCGGCCACGGTGGACCAGTTCGCGACGGCATCCCATCCGGCGCTCACGCCGTCCCAATAAAGGGTAGCGGCCTGCGCGGAAGGAAGGGTGGAGGCAAGAATGCAACCGAGACCCAGAGCGGTCTCCAAAAGATTGCGACGAGTGTGAGGAATGGCGGGTTTCACTTGGGCGGTACTGGGGTTCTTCAATAACGCCTGCCCGGAACGACAAGACGGTCCATCGGCGGGAGGCCGCCGACGTGACTTGGGTTTCCGTCAGGAGAGATGGCGGTTCCGATGGGTTGCCCCTCCTCGTCGGGTTAGAACGGGAGGAAGCCGCGGTTTCCGCAATCTCCCTCCACGTTAAATGAACCTAGGAAGACCGCTTGTATTTACACGCTTCCAACTTGTATGTTTGCGGTTTTCCCCACTTCGTCAGCCCGATCCAATTAGGTCACAATTCACTACAAATCAATAATCTACATTGGAGATTCGCGATGGCTGAATTGGCCTGATCGAACACGTTTTAATTTTTTATCGCTCGCTTCTACGGATTATTTCGCCAAGCCTACGTCGCATTCATACCATTTCTCGGACGTAAGAGCGTCGGATCCCTACAAAAATTCCGGCTTTGCCCCGCCTCGTCCCCCCTTCTAACATGGCAGCAGTGGACGAAGCGCGGGACGTCGAGCAAAAGAAGCCGGGCCCGCGGGAGTGGACCGGCTACTGGAGCATGATCGTCCAGCAGACCCAGAATGCCTTCAATGACAAGGCCGCGCAGTTCCTGCTGATCCCTCTGGGAGGCTGGCTCATGGGAAGAGCGTCGAAGGTCGAACTGGCAGCCGGGATCCTGATTTCCCTGCCCTTTGTCCTCTTCGCGCCCCTCGCTGGATGGCTGAGCGACCGGTTTTCAAAGCGTAACGTGATGATCGGCTCGGCGATGGCCCAAGCGGCGATCCTCGCGCTGCTTTGCATGGCCATCCTGGGGAAAAATTTCAGCCTCGCCCTCGCGGGATTCTTCGGCCTCGCGATGCAGTCCGCGTTCATCAGCCCCGCCAAGCTCGGCCTCATCAAGGAACTCGTCGGGTCCCGGCACCTCGGCTATGCCAGCGGCATCCAGCAGATGACAGCGATGCTGGCGATCCTGTCCGGCCAGATCCTCTCCGGCTTCGTTTTCGACAGCCGCCTCGAACGCAGCAACGACGGCTGCCAGGCGGCCTACGCCCCCCTGCTGGTCATCCCCCTGCACACGCACCCTGCGATCGGCCTGGCGTGGCTCATCCCGCGCACCCCCAGCGGCTCCGCGGAGCCTCTCAGCGCCGCGCTGGCGGTGCGGCATTTCCGGCAGCTCGGGGATTTGTGGCGGGACCGGATCTTGCGGCGCACCTCCTTCGGCATCGCCTTCTTCTGGGGCTTCGCGGGTTTTATCAACCTGTGGTCGATCACCCTGGCGAAAGAACTCACCGGCGGCGGCGCTGGCTTCGGCAGCATGTCCTCGAAGTTCATGATCGCGGCCTCGCTAGGAATGGCAGGGGGCTTCGGAGTCGCCTCCCTGCTGATGAAACGGCGGATCGAGCTCGGCTGGGTGCCTTTGGCAGGAGTGGCGATGACCGCCTGCACCCTGCTCCTCGCCATTCCCCATCCCGCAGGGACTGCTTTCCTCGTGCTGCTGGCCCTGACGGCCTTTTCAGCGGCGATTTTCCTCACGCCCCTGAACGCCTACTTCCAAGACCGCTGCCCCGGCGGACAACGCGGCGAATTGCTGGCTGCGGCGAACCTGCAGGATTGCATGGCCGGCGTGATCGCCGTCGCCGTGCTTTTCCTCGCGGGTGCCGCCCGGTCCGCCCTGGGCGATCCCTGGTGGCTGGGCCTGCACAGCCAGCTCCTGCTGGCCGCCGTGGCCTGCGGCTTGATCACGATCTACATCGCGCGCCTCCTTCCGGCGGACTTGGTGCGCGTGGTGGGGCTGGCGCTGCTGCGCCTCTTCTACCGGATCCGGACGGCGGGAGAGCAGGATTTTCCCGCGAAAGGCGGAGTACTGCTGTTGCCGAACCACATCACCTGGGCCGACGCCTTCTTCCTTACAGCCGCCTGCCCGAGGCCGATCCGGTTCGTCATGGACCAAGGCTTCATGGGCAGTGCCGCAATCCGGGTTTTCAGCCAGCTCTTCGAAACGGTGCCGATTTCCTCCGCGAAGCCCCGCGAGGCGTTGCGGGCCTCGGCCGAGGCGCTGAAAGAGGGCCAGGTGGTGTGCCTTTTCCCGGAAGGACAGCTCACCCGCACGGGCACGCTCCGGGAACTCAAGCGCGGCTTCGAGCTGATCGCCCGCCAAGCCGGTTGTCCGATGGTGCCGGCCTGGACCGACGGCGCGTGGGGATCGATCTTCTCCTTCGAGGGCAACCGCTTCTTCACCAAAATCCCCCACCGGCTGCGCTACGGCATCACCGTCGGCTTTGGAAAACCCGTTGCTCCCGAGGGTGCCGATCCGGGCCGCATCCGGGCCGCGATGCTGGAGGCCTCCGCCCTCGCGCTTGACGCCCGTCTGGACACCTCCCGGGGCGGATCAAGACGGGCGGCCCGGGCAAATGCGATGCAACTCGCACAGGTGAATGCCCTGCCACGCCGCGGCGACTTCGGAACCTTGGAAGGCGATCCCCTGCCGGATTCCCTGCCGGGACTGGCGGAATTCTCGCGCCTCTATCGTTCCTTCCGGCGTGCGTCCTTCACCGCCGACGCCACCAGGGACACCCATTGGCTGGGCGGAGAAGCACTGCGGAAGCACCTCGAGGAATCGGCACCCGGCGATGCCACGGGCGTGTTTTACGATTTCAGCGAACGGGCCGCGGAACTGCTCGACCGGCCGGACTGGATCCATTGCCCCTGCCTTGCGATCAATGGGATCATCGTCGCCATGTCCATGCCCGACCCGCCGCAGCCTCACGAGGGCAGCAAGCCACAGGCGGGGCGAAAGCCGGGGGCACTTGGAATTCTTCTGCCGGGATTCTCGGCGGCAGAAGAAGCGGGCGGATGGAACGTCCGGGGGCCTGCCGCCCCCGCGGGCATCAAGCTCCCCCCGGGCTACCGCTTGGACGAAGAAGGATTCATCGTGGGCACCACTTAAGGCCGATTCCCGCGTTCTCACGTTTCTCCATGAAAATCGGGTTGCCAAGCAAGCAGGCGACCCCTAGGGTGCGCGCCCTTCCGCTTAGGGCAGGTGTCAGAGTGGTCGAATGAGCACGCTTGGAAAGCGTGTGTAGTAGCAATACTACCGAGGGTTCGAATCCCTCCCTGTCCGCGGAATGTTCTCACAAGGTTTGCCGTGTTTGCAGATCGCCATGCCGGTGGAACCGGCACCGTGGTGAGCAATTCGCGCTCTATCATGTATCCCCAGTGATATGGCTGCGAAGAAACCAAGGATTCACGCCACCGCGATCCGTGGGGCGATGCTCGCGGCCATCCGTCAGGTCATCGGTCGCTAGTGCGCCCGATGCCACGATGGCAAGATTAGACGGGCGGTTCGTTGTGAGACCTAGCCCAAGTCCTTGCCCGCGCATCGGTAGCTCGCTCGTGCATGTGTCACAGTGCGACAAGATGGCCCGTGCCATAGAGACATTTTGTCTCCCGAATGCACCGCCCTTGCCGCGCTGAAGAGCATGACAGAGACGCAAGGGATTCATTTTCAATCGAACAATCCACTCCCCCGGCTGCTGGCATATGGGCTGCGAAGGCGTCGTCATAAATAATTATGCCGCCGCTTCTCCCGAAGCCGGCCCCTGAAAATCTCCAACCCACCCCAAATCATGTCCAAAATTCTCGGTATCGACCTCGGCACCACGAACTCGTGTATGGCCGTCATGGAAGGCGGCGAGCCCGTGGTGCTCGAAAATTCGGAAGGCGCGCGCACGACTCCTTCCATCGTTGCGTTCACGAAATCCGGCGAGCGCTTGGTCGGCCAGGCGGCGAAGCGCCAGGCCGTGACCAATCCCAAGAACACGATTTTCTCCGCCAAGCGCCTGATCGGCCGCAAGTTCTCCGAACTTTCGGAGGCGGATAAGAAGATGCCCTACACGATCGTGGCCGCCGCCAATGGCGCCGCCCACTTCCACCTCGATGTGGGCGTCGC
>CBIHMP010000303.1:0-4958 GCA_966211015.1 uncultured Luteolibacter sp.
CTCCAAGGGGCGGAGTGGTGGGTTGCATCGGGGGATAAAGAGACCGGAAGGGTGAGAAGCCCTCCCGGGTAAAACCGGACACCACCCTAAAGCATCCGAAAATAAGGTAAATGATATTTGTAAAGAAATCCGAAACAAATCTCCCGAAGGTCATTAACGAGGTCGGAAAGTGTGCGGTGAGTTTTGCGTCGTAAAATCTCCTCCGACGCTGAAACAAATGATGATAAAGAGGGTTTCACGGCTGCGTAGGCGCGCGATCCGTCAATGGCCCGATGACGGATTGACCCGGAAATCCAAACGGGTATTTTACGCAGACACCCAAAACCCATGAAACGATCCATAAGCGTTGCAGCCGCATGTCTCTTCGCGTGCGGCCCCCTCGGCTTCGCGGCAGAGAAACTCTCCAAGGCGGATGATCCGGAGTTCGTCTCCAAGGCGGCGCGCACCATCGACGGTCACGTCGCCGCCTGGTACCGCAAGCAGAAGCTGCCGGTGCCCGAAGTGACGGACGACGCGACCTTCCTGCGCCGGGTGTTCCTGGTCGGAATCGGTCGCATCCCCACCGCCGAAGAGGCGCGCTTTTTCCTCGAAATCGAGGATCCGGGCAAGCGCCAGCAGCTGATCGACTACGTGATGAAGTCGAAGGGCTACTCCAGCCACATGGCCAACTGGGCCTTCGACCTGCTGCGGGTGACGGATGGCCGGCCCGGCTTCCAAGGCAATTTCGAGCCGTACCGGAACTGGGTGCGCACGGCTCTGGAGAACAACATGCCGTGGGACGATTTCACCAATGCGCTGCTGGCCTCCTCCGGCGACGGCTGGGACCCACAGACGGCCGCGGTGGGATATTACACCCGGGACCGCGGGATGCCGCTGGATAACCTGGCCAACTCGATGCGGGTCTTCCTCGGCTCGCGGATGGAATGCGCGCAGTGCCACGACGATCCCTTCGGCACTACCGAACGTCACGACTTCTACGAACTCGCCGCCTTCACGGAAGGCCAGGGTGCCTACCGGCAGAACTACATGCGGGACCTCTGGGACGAGGTGGGCGAGGATGATCGCCGCCGCTCCGTGGACTACGAGGTGGCGCAGGTGATGTGGGACGGCGTCTATGGCCTGAGCCTGGGAGGAACCGGAGCGGGCAAGATCGAGCTGCCGAGCGACTATCAGTACAAGGACGGCGAGCCCGGCCAGTTGATCGGGGCGCGGACCCCTTTCGGAAAAGCGGTCCGGATTTCCGAAAAGCGCGAGGGCGGCAATGGCCGGAAGGAACTGGCGGAATGGGTGACCACCAAGACCGGCGAACAATTTCCCTCCGTGGCCGCGAACCGGATGTGGAAGCGGGTGATGGGCCGGGGCGTGTATGAGCCGGTGGATGAGTACAAGGAGACGAAGGAACTCCATCATCCCGAGCTGATGCGCTCGCTGATCAGCTTGATGGTGGAGCTGGATTACGATCTCCGCGCTTTCCAGAAGGTGCTTCTTAATACGAAGACCTTCCAGTTCGTGCCGAATCCCGAGCCCTCGAAGGTGGCCACGGGCGACGATTTCCACGGGCGCCAATTGACCCGTCTCTCCGCCGAGCAGTTGTGGGATTCGCTCATCACCCTGGCGAACGGCGATCCGGACAAGATGCCCCGGCGCTCGCTGGATGACCGCATCTACGTGAACGGCAAGCCGGTGCTCGTCGGGAAAAAGAACATGGTGCAGGTCTCCAAGGAGGTGCTCGCGCTCGATTCCGAGGACGCGGTGCGCGGCTACTTCAACAAGCTGCTCGCGGAGGTGAAGGCCGACGGAGGCTCTTCCAGCGGCGGCGGCGACATGATGGGCATGACGACCAAGATCCAGAAGTACGGGCGCAATGCCGCTGTCCGTGCTTCCGAGCTTCCGAGCCCCGCCCCGCGCGATCACTTGCTTTACCTTTTCGGCCAGTCCGACCGGGTGGTGGTGGACGGTTCCAGCCGCGAGCCGAACGTGGGCCAGGTGCTCTCCCTGATGAACGGCTACGTGCAGGAGCAACTGGTCAACAACAGCAGCGCCAGCCTCTACAAGAGCCTCGAAGGCGCTACCACGGATGAAGAAAAGATCCGCCGCCTCTATGTGACCATCCTCAGCCGTCCGCCTAGCACGGAAGAGATGGGCTGGATGCTCGATGAAGTGAAAAAGGGCAAGGAGGCGGGCTACCGCAATATCGTTTCCGCCCTGGTGATGTCTTCCGAATTCCTCTTCCTGCAATAAAACCCTCGATCCCGACTTCCATGAACTCCTCGGATTTCAACCGCTACGACGAGCAAACCCGGCGCCGTTTCATCTCGAACGCCGCAAAGATGTATCTCGGCGTGAATCTCTTTCCCGCGCTGGGCTCCAGCATCGCCTCGGCCGCTCCTTCGGCGGCGGGGATGCCGAAAGCGAAGAGCGTGATCTACCTGTACATGTCCGGTGGCATGAGCCACCTGGACACCTTCGACCCGAAGAAAAAGAAGGAGGTGATGGGTCCCACCGAGGCCATCCCGACGAAAGCCACCGATATCATGGTCGGCAAATGGCTGCCGAAGACGGCGGGCGTGATGGACAAGGTCTGCGTCGTGAATTCGATGACCTCGCGCCAAGGTGCCCACGAGCAGGGCACCTACATCATGCACACCAGCTACGACATGCGCGGGACGGTGAAGCATCCTTCCCTCGGTGCTTGGGTGATGAAGCTGGGGGGACGCCATAATCCCGAGATTCCCGGCTACGTTGCCATCGACTCTTCGCAGGAATATTCCGGCGGCGGATTCTTCGGCGCCAAGTTCGCTGCAGCGCCCATCGGCAGCCCGACGGACGGGTTGCAGGATTCCAAGAAGCCGGGCGCGGTGTCGCAGGAGGAGTTCGACCGCCGCCTGACCTTGGCGGACCGCTTGAACAAGCAATTCCACGGACGCTATCAGAACGCCGACGTGAAGGCTTACGAGGAACTCTATCAGGAAGCCATCAAGCTGATGAACAGCAGGGACCTGAAGGCTTTCAACATCAAGGACGAGTCCTCTTCCACGCGCGAGGTGTACGGCAACGGCCGTTTCGCCCAGGGATGTATGCTGGCGCGCCGCCTGGTGGAGCACGGGGTGCGCTTCGTGGAAGTGCAGCTCGGCGGCTGGGATACCCACTACGACAACTTCGCTGCCGTGGAAGGCCGCTGCAAGGAGTTCGACCAGGCCTACGCCGGTCTCATCACCGACCTCGCATCCCGCGGCCTGTTGAAAGACACCCTCGTGGTGGTGGCCACCGAATTCGGCCGTACCCCGGAGATCAAGACCGAGCACAACGACGGGCGCGATCACCACCCCGCGGCCTTCAGCTGCCTGATGGCGGGCGGCGGCATCAAGGGCGGCTACAAATACGGCGAGACCGATGCCAGCGGGGCCCGCGTGAAGGACAAGCCGGTGACGCCGCAGGACTTCAATGCCACCATCGCCGCGGCGCTGGGGGTGCCGCACGACCTTACCGTCATGTCGCCCTCCGGCCGTCCCTTCAAGTTCGCCGACAAGGGCGTACCGGTGATGGATCTCTTCGCGTGACCGGTCGGGACCCGATTCAAAGACGCACGCTCCGGCCCCGGCGGCGTGCGTTGGTTTGTCTCCGGGTTCCACTTCGGATCCGGGCCGCGGGTTCGCTCGTCCTGCTCCCGCGCTGACGCGGTTCCATCCGTATGTCCTCCGCCGAGCGCCCTACTGCCCGAGCCCACCGGGAGCTGGCGGCGGTAATGCGCCCCGGCGATCTGGCAATCGACGCCACGGCGGGAAACGGCCACGACACCGTCTTCCTCGCGGGGAAGGTGGGGGACACGGGGCGCGTGCTCGCTTTCGACATCCAGGCGGACGCCATCGCATCGGCGCAGGCTCGGATCGAGGCGGCGGGGTTGGCAGACCGGGTGGAGTTCATTCACGGCTCTCATGCGGGTTTGGACCGCCATGCCCGGCCCGGCACGGTCGCAGCCGTGGTGTTCAATCTCGGCTATCTGCCGGGCGGGGATCATACCGTGATTACCTGCCGGGACGAGACCCTGTCCGCTCTGGATCGCGTCCTCCCCCTGCTCCGGGCGGGAGGGTTGCTTGCCGTGGTCTGTTATCCCGGGCACCCGGGTGGCGCGGAGGAAAGCGAAGCCGTGGAAGCGTGGGCCGGGGGCATGGATCCGGAATGGTACGCAACGGGGATTGTCCGGCGGGAAGGGACGCTGAGGCCCGCTCCGTTTCTGGTCCTCGTGAAAAAGCTCCGCGGGTGACCACGAAAAAGCCCGGAGCTCCATGCGGAGACCGGGCTGAAAATCGTTCGGCTCGGGCGGTCTTGTTCAGAACACTTCGCCGTCCCTGAAGAAGCGCTGGATTTCGGCTGCGGCTGCTTCCGGGCTATCGGAGGCGTGGCAGACGTTGCGCATCTTGGCATCGCCCTCCTTATCGCCGAAGTCGCCGCGGATGGTGCCCGGGGCGGCGGCCTTCGAGTCGGTCGGGCCTAGGAGGTCGCGCACGCGGGTGATCACGTCTTCGCCTTCCAAAGCCAGCGCGATGACCGGAGTTTCCTGCATGAACCCGCGAACGGAGGGAAAGAAGGGCTTGTCGGCGATGTGGGAGTAGTGGTCGGCCAGCAATTCGTCCGTCAGGAAAAGCATCTTCATCCCGCGGATCTTGAAGCCTTCCTTCTCGAATCTGCTCAGGACGGTGCCGACGAGGCTCTTTGCCACGGCGTCGGGTTTGAAAAGAATGAGGGTGGTCTCGAGGGCCATGCGCGGGAGGTAGGCGGCGGGGGGCAGGCTGGCAAGCCTTTTGGCGGGGTACCCCTTGTCCGGTGAAGGATTTCAGGTTGCCGGGGCACCGGCGGCTTCACGGGGTTTTCCAAGCGGATCGCAGCCGGTGGACCACCATGCTACGGATCGAAGCTTCGTTTCCTTCCGCGCGGATCGAAAGGCCGCTGGTTTCAGG
>CBIHMP010000304.1:0-4957 GCA_966211015.1 uncultured Luteolibacter sp.
GGTCCCTCGGGTGCCACCGGCACGGAGCGCTCGCGGTCCTCCGTCAGGAGCAGCAGCCCGGGCACCAGGTCCCCTTTCTTCAGCGCCTTGAGATCGTCCGGCTGCCACTCGGGCATCGGCGGTGCGGCACCGAGCGCCAAGCCCGCCGAAAGGATCCAAACGGGAAATTTCACCGGCTCACCTCCGTCGTTTTCACCGCCGCATGCTTGTGCCCTTCCCGGATACGGCGGGCGATTTCCCCGGTGCGGGGCGGCGGCGCCACCTTTCGCTCGAAGCGCTCCGGATCGCGCCGCGCCTGGGCGGCCTTCTTCTTGAGCACCTTTTCCAATTGCGCGATCACCCGGAGGGTTCCCTCGGCATAGCGCCCCTCCAGCCAGTAAGCGTGGGCCCGGCTCAAGCACTGGAACGTATCCTCCTCCGTCAGGAAGGGATCGAGGAGGTAACCCCACGTAACCGCAGCTGATTTCGTATCGGCATCGATGACCAGCAGGATCCCGGCCTCGTTCGGCCTGTCCACCGGCACATCCTCGAAAGCCGCCCGGTTCAGCAGCCAGAAGCCGAACTGCCGGAGATTCCCGCCGCCTTGGCCGGAGCCGGTATAAACGGCGAAGAAAAGCTGCGGAAACCGGCGGCCGAACCGATCGATCGCGGCCGCCACTTTTCCCCGCTCGCGGTTGCGGATCAGGCCCGCCACATCGGCCAGGCGGCGCAGGCTCACATCCTCCCCGCCATACTTCGCATCCGCCTCCGCGATGCCGAATCCGCAATGCGGGCAGACGGTTGCCCCGCGATGGATCACTTGCACGCAGCGGGGGCACTTCATGGGGTGAACAGATCCTACGGAAAACCGGGTATTTCGTCAAAATGAAATATCTTCCAGACTCTTGGTCACTCGACTCAACCTGAATTCGAATCCATGCTACTTGCGTGGACAATGCCAACACGAAGGCCGCTATCCCTCTCGCTCCCGTCCAGCCGAGCAAAGGAACCTTGCTTGCTTTCCTAACGCTCGTGGCCCTGTGGATCATTTGTACTCCGGTGATTACGTTTGGAGTGATGCTTCTGTGGCAGGGCTTGCAAGGCGGCACCTCGAAGCTCGACGCAGGTTACTTCTATATCCTCGGGACGGCTTTCGGCGTTCTCCCCTTGGCCGGAGCGGCAACGGCAACGTGACTCTATCACCGCACGTCACGGCTCGCGAAACGAAGGCCGGGGAATTGAGCCTAGCCCGCCCGTCTTGGAGATCCCCCTTGTTCCGACTCTCCCGCGCCGCTAGTCACAGCCCGTGGCCATTGATGTTGCCTTCATCGCCAAGATCGACTCCCCGCGTTTCTGCGAGCGCCTTTTCGCGGTCCTGCCGGACGTGATGTTCTGCCTCAAGGACACCAACCGCTGCTACCGCGCCCTGAACCAAGCCTTCGTCGAGCGCACGGGCCTGAAGGACGCCCGCCGCCTGATCGGCCGGCATGCGGAGGACTTCTTCCCCGCGGCGCTGGCGGATACCTATCGCGAGCAGGACGAGCACGTGCTGGGCACCGGCGCGGAAATCGTGGACCAACTCGAGCTTTCGCTGAACCGCGATGGCACGCAGGGCTGGTATCTCGCCACGAAGGTGCCGCTGCACGACCGCACGGGGAAGATCATCGGCCTGGCCTCCGTCTCCCGCGACCTCCGGGCCCCGCGGGAAGGCGATGCCGAGCTGGCGGGCATCGCCAAGGTGGTGGAACACGTGCGCGACCATCTGGACGAGCCGCTGCGGGCCGCGGAGCTGGCAGCCATCGCGGGACTTTCCCCGACCCAGCTCGAGCGCCGCATGCACCGCGTCTTCCAGCTCAGCACCACCCAGTTCGTGCGGAAAAGCCGCATCGACAAAGCCGCCCGCCTCCTGCGGGACACCGGCATGGCCATCGCCGATGTCGCCTTGGAGTGCGGCTATGGCGACCAGACCGCGCTCACCCGCCAATTCCGCAGCATGGTGGGCATGCCGCCCGCCGCCTACCGGGATCACGTCCGCAAGAAAGCCATGCAATGAGTGCGGATTCCCCGCGGCGAATCGCGCTTTTCGGCGGGACATTCGACCCGATCCACGAGGGCCACCTCGCGATCGCGAGCAAGGCGCGGGATGCTCTGGCCTTGGATGAAGTGAGGTTCCTCCCCTGCCACGTCTCCCCGCACAAGACCGGCACCGTCTCCGCCCCGCCGCAGGACCGCCTCGAAATGGTCCGGCTCGCCACCCGGGATCTCCCTTGGGCCGTGGCGGATGAGCACGACCTGCGCGCTCCGCAGCCCGCCTACTCCTACCGCACCGCGGAGGAAATGGCCCGCCGCTATCCCGGCTCCCGGCTCTTTTGGCTGATGGGGGCCGACCAATGGCGGGCGCTGCCGCGCTGGAAAGAACCCGAGCGCCTGGCCGCGCGGGTGGAATTCATCGTCTTCGCCCGCGATGGCGCTCCCGCTCCTCGTCCTCCTTGGAAGGCGCATTTCGTGGAAGGTCTCCACCCCGCCTCCGCCACCGGCATCCGGCAGAAGCTGGCGATGGGCGAAGAGCCCGCCTGGCTGCCCGCTCCGGTCGCCGGATACATCCGCCGGAACGGCCTCTACAAACCCTGAACCCCTGCTTGCAGGATCTTTTTCCACCCTCTAGCGTCGGAGCCAATTCCCCAGCCATGAAGCCCATTCTCCGCGCGATCCTCGTCTGCCTGCTGCCGCTCTCCTCAGTCCGGGGCCAAGAGCCTGCGGAGCCCGTCCAGAAGCAACACCCGCATCAGATCGAGTTCTCCAATCTCCCCGAGGAGAAGCGCAAGGAATACCGCCAGAAGCTCGCCGAAGCCCAGCGGCTCTTCGGCCAAAAGCGCGTCTTCGAGACCCTCAAAACGGCCGCGGAAGCCGAAGCGATTTTCTCCAACGACCCGGACCTGATGAACCTGCTGGGGGCCTGCCAGGTCGAGTTCCGCAATTTCGACAAGGCCAAGGAATACTTCGATAAGGCCAATTCATTGGTTCCCGATCACCCGTCGATTCTCTTCAACATCGCCGAACTCGCCTTCGTGACCAAGGATTGGGAAACGGCGGAAACCACCCTCTCCAAGGTCGCCGCGCTCTCCGAGGCCGATGTCTCGAAGGGCGATATCCACCTCTCCCGCCTGGTGGAGTTCAAGCTGCTGCTCGTGAAGCTGAAGCTCGGCAAAAAAGATGAAGCGGCGAAACTGGCGGCCAAGTACGACTACCTCGACGATTCCCCCTATCCTTACTACGCGGAAGCCGCGATGCACTTCGACGCCGGCAAGGAGATCGAGGCGGAAGCGGCCATGGCCCGTGCGAACCGCATCTTCCAAAACCCCGGCATCATCGCCCCATGGCAGGACACCATGGTCGAGTACGGCTACGTCAAAGGCTTCTTCGGAGGCGACGAAAGCGCCGGGGAAGCCGGGGAATAAGCCGCCTTCTCAGAGCGGAGCCGGAATGCCTTCGAAGGGCGTGAAATCGACCCGTTCCAGCTTCACCCCGTAGAGCCTCGCGATTTCGGGCGCGTCGGAGCGGTGATAGACCTCGCGGTAGTACACCTCGCGGACACCGTTCGCGCACAAGGTCTGCATGCAGGCGGTGCAGGGCATGGTCGTCGTCGCCACCAGCTTCGCCTCCCCGCGGCGGAAGAGGCTGCAAAGGTTCACCTCCGCGTGGAGCATGAATTTCTGCCGCGCCTCGCGGTCGTCCCAGAATCCCTCGGGGGCGTTAAACCCGGGCGCGAGCCCGTTGTAGGCGGTGCCGATGACGCGGTTGTCGGCGTCGAGCGCCGCGGCACCCACCTTCCGGTAAGGGTCCTCCGAACGCATGCTGGCCACGTGGGCCAGCGCCATCGCGTACTCAGGGATCGAAAGGCGGGACACGCTGCGGAATGAACCCGCCGCCTTCCCGCGAGTCAACGCTTGGCCGCGGCAATTCCCAGCGCCTCCCGCACCAGCCGCCGCGAATCCACCCACGCGGGATCGGATTCTTCCCCGGCTGCGGCGAGGATTGCCACCAGCCTCGAATCGTCGATCCCCTCCCCGCGCAGCCACATCCCGAAGGCGGCGACCAGGGCCGCCTGCTTGAGGGCCGGGTCCCGCGATTCGACCGCCGGGAAACGCTTGCTGCGCCCTTCCGAACTTACCACCAGATCGCCCGCATCGCCGGAGGCTGAAGCCAGCTCGATCAGGACCAAGGTGCGGCGTCCCGGCGGAAGCAAGGCGGTCGCCTGACCCTCGGGCCCGGTGGAGGCGAGCACGCGCACCCCTCCCGCGCGGGATTCCAAGGCGGGGCTGAAAGACCACGCCACCGGCTTCGGCGCGTCGGTCTCGTTCGCGATCTGCACGCCGACCAAGCGTCCCGGTCCGGACCACAGGGAGGTCATGGAAACGCAGGCCACGCGGAGCCCCGCGAATTCACGGGTTTCCTCCGCCGCCGGGAGCGGGAAGGCATTCGCCAGCTCCTCGATCCGCACGGCGTCCTTCGGCGGCAGCTCGTTCTTGCCGCGGATCCAGCCGCGCACCCGCTCATAGCTCGCTTGTCCCACCAGGACCGGCAGCTCGATCTCCGCCGCCTCTCGAAGCGGCGCAAGCGGGGTGGTCGCAGGCAGCCCGGAAGCTTCCGCCAGGGACCGATCGGCGAGCTCGCGGGACTGCGAATCCAGGAGCTCCTCCGGCGGACGGGGCTGCAGATGTCCCTTCTGGACCGCGCGCCCGGCCTCCTTCGGCGGCAAAATCCGCGGCCCCCGCAAGGGCTGCGGCGCAGGATCCCCGCTCTTTTCGGGACCCGAAATTTCGGCGACAGGCGAGGAATCCCTCGTTTCCAAGCGGGAGGCGATAAAGACTCCCGCCGCTAGCACCGCGGCTGCACCGATCAGGGCAGGCCAGATCCGCTGCCGTTTCCCGGTCCCGGGGAAATCCACGATCTTCCCCGCCCGGCCCGCCTCCAGCAC
>CBIHMP010000305.1:0-4931 GCA_966211015.1 uncultured Luteolibacter sp.
ATCAACGAAATATCACGTTGCCCTGCGCGGCATTTGGGTTGCGATACGGGAGGCCGAGGATCCGAATCTCGACGGAAAGGAACGGCAGGAACTTTCCCCCTACCTGCCCGGAGCGAAGGCGACGGCGGAAGGGGTGGCCGCGGCTTACGATTCCGCCCGAAAAGCGGCCGACCTCTACTTGGAAGCGCTGAGGGCGTCCCAAGTGGAGAAGGCCCGCGAGTATCACGTGCGGTACATGGAAACGCTCGACCGGATCTCCGCCGCCGGTCGCCGGCCGAAGCCGTGAAAAACACCCGCCGCCGCCCTTCCATTCTTGCAGTCATCCGCCACCGGGGATAAGGATGAGAGTATGGAAACTACCCGGATTCTGATCGTTGACGATGAACCGGATTTTACCGCCCTGCTAAAGGCGAACCTGGAGGAGGTGGGCAACTTTGAAGTGAGGGAGGTGAACGATTCCGCACTCGCTCTGGAAGTCGCACAGGAGTTCAAGCCGGAGCTTTGCATCGTGGACGTGGTCATGCCGGGTCTGGATGGCGGGGATGTGGTCGCGCAGCTTCGCGCCGATCCCGATCTCAAGGGCGTGCCGGTGCTGATGCTGACCGCTTTGGTCGAAGAGAATCCGGGTGCCTCGGACGGCGAAACGCTTACCGGCGGCCTGCCTTTCGTCAGCAAGACTTCGGAGTTCGGCACCATCCTGAGCTGCATCGAAAAGCATCTGGAGGAGGCCCAGGAGGCTGCCGGCGCGGGGGAGGCGTCCTCGAAGTCCGCCGAGGTGTGGGATCTGGGGTGAATGGTCCCGCCGGGCCGCGGGAAGCTGCCGGTAGCAAGGATTCGCGCCTTCCGTCGTGACAGGGGTGCGGTACCGGCGATGCTCCGTCCCGCGTGAATTTTCTGACGATTTCCTCCCTGAAAGAGCAAGCGGGCGAACAACCGGTGGCGGTCGCCGTGGATTGCGAACTCCAGTCCCGCAGCCAGCGGCAAACGAAAGGCGGAAAGCCCTATCTGGTGATCACCTTTTCCGACGCGACCGGCAGCTTCAATCTCAACGCCTGGTCGGATGCGCCCCTGTTCGAGGCGGTGGCCGACATGCCGGATGGCACGGTGCTCCGCCTGGATGCGGAGTGGACGCAGAATCAGTACGGACTGAATGCTGCAAGCATCGCATGGGAACGCCTGGCAGGGGATGCGCTGGAGGCTTTCTACGCGGGAGATGCCGCCACGGCGGAAAAGCAGCGCCGCGATTGGGAAACGATCCGGATGTTCGCCTCCGGGATCCGGGATCCGCGCCTGCATGCCCTTGCGGAGCGCTTTATCACGGATCTCGGCGCGAAATTCCGCCGGGCCGCGGCGGCGCGGAAGAACCACCACGCCCGCCGCGGCGGCTTGACCGAGCACGTCGCCCAGATGATGCGGACCGCGGATCTCGTCTGCTCGGCCTATCCGGAGCTGAATCGCGATCTACTGATCACCGGAGTCCTCTTCCACGATTGTGGCAAGCTTTGGGAGAATCAGTATCCCGAAAAGGGCTTTGCCCAAGGCTACACCCTCCATGGTGAGATGATGGGGCACATCCCCCTCGGCATCGAATTGGTGAACAAGCTATGGCGGGACGTGGCGGAGAGCCCGGTCGCCAGGGACTGGCTGCCCTTGGAGCCGGCGAGCGAAACGGTCCGTCTGCACCTGCTTCACCTCATCGCCAGCCACCACGGCGAGTACCAGTTCGGCTCGCCGGTGCTGCCGCGCACCCCGGAAGCGATCGCGCTCCACTACATCGACAATCTGGACGCCAAGCTGGAGATGATGCGGGATGCGTACGCGCAGGCCAACGAACTCGCGGACGGGATCTACGAGAAACAGTTTCCGCTTCCCGCCAACCTGGTCGCGCCCCTCCCGTCCTTTGATGGTCCCCTCCCGCTGCTCGCGGAGGAGGAATCCAAGGAGGAGCTTTTCTAGCAATTCCCGCCCGGCCGGGGCAGAAAGGACGATCCCGGTACTGCAGGATGCAAGCGAGGACTTGCGGTTTCCCGGTTTGCGCGCAAGTTGGGATGCATTCGGTGAAACCATCAGGACATCGCCGGGTTTCAACCTCGCGACGATGGAGCATTGCCAAGGCACCCTGATCCGGCTCACCAAGCTGACGGACACCAGTTGGATCGTCCACTGGCTGACGGACGGCCATGGCCTGATCAAGACCGTGGCCAAAGGTGCCCGTAGCCCGAAGAGCGCCTTTGCGGGGAGGCTGGACCTGTTTTTCGACGCGGAAATCACGTGGGCACGCGCCCGGTCGGGCGAGCTGCACAGTCTCCGCGAAGTGTCCGTGACGGGGCTCCGGGAATCGATCCGGCGTGATTACAATGCAATGCTTTTGTCTGGCTATTGCTGCCGCCTGCTGGAGCTCGCTTTGGAGCGGGATCACCCCGAACCTGAACTCTGCGATCTGCTCCGCCGGGCGCTCGACCACATCGCCGCGAAGGGGGCCTCCGTCCGGGCCATGCAGCATTTCGAGCAAGAAATGGCAAGGAATCTGGGGATCTCCCGCAGTCACCGGCATGCCCCTACCGCCCTTCGCGAGGCCCTCGGGGGGCTCCCCCCTCAGCGCGGCCAGTTGTTGGAAAGACTTTCACCAGCCGCAGATTTACCCGTTGCACAAACCGAATCCGGTGATTTAAAGTAAATACAAGCCATGGACTCACCTACCACTACACTTATCCACATCCTTCGCAGCCGCGTCGATGAACTGGTTGCCTCCGGCGACCTTGACGAGGCCGTCCACGCCGCCACTGCTGCCGTGCTCAAGGCGCAGCAGACTCTCAGCAGCGACCTCGACAGCATCGACGAATTTGCGAGTTCGCTGGAAGTCCGTGGAGATGTTTACCGCATGCTGGGCCGCTTCGAGGAAGCGCGCGACGACTACAAGCAGGCGATCGACCAGCTCGACAGCCGTCCGGACCGGGTGCTTCAGCTCGGCCGGCTTCACGCCGGCTATGGCTCGGTGCACGATCAGCTGGGGAATTCCGAGCGCGCCGCGGAATTGTGGCGTAAGGCGGTCGAGTATTTCGAGTCCGCCGAGCCACCGGCCTCCCTCGATATCGCCGCCATGTCGAACAACCTCGCGGTGCTGAAGCGAAACGCCGGCGACACCGAAGGTGCCGAGGCGGAATACCTCAAGGCACTGGAAATCCTGCATCGTGAACTGGGTCAGGATCACGAGGAGACCGCCTCCGTTTCCAACAACATCGGCGCCCTCTACCAGTCCGCCGGGTTGCACGAGCAGGCCCGCGAGATGCACATGATGGCGCTGGAGGCCCGCCGCAAACTCTTCGGCGATATCCACCCCGACACCGCCCAATCGCACAACAATCTGGCGCTGGCGCTTCAAAGCACCGGTGACAGCGCGTGGGCCCGCCGCCATTTCGAGAAAGCGATCAACGGCTTCGAGGCCCTGGGCATCGAATACGCTTCCGACTTGGAAGCAGTGGCGGAAAATTACTGCGCCGTGCTCCGCGCGGAGGGTGATTATGCCCATGCGGATGCCATTTCCTCCCGCTTGCACGGGGCCGGCGCGACCGCGGTCGCAGGCTGATCGCTTTCCAATGATTCTCCCGGTCGAATGACATTGGGAATTGGGAACCGGAAGCACCGCTTCCGGTTTCCCAATTTCCGAGTCCGGGAGGCCCTCCGTTTAGCGGCGTGCGGCCGCTGAGGCGGGTGAATCTTTCCGCACTTCGATCCTTTTCCCTGCAAGCCACCGTCGCAGGACTTCCCGGTCGGCGGTGAGATGGCCTTGCACCCGGTAGTTCGAGCGCCGCAGCACGTCGGCTTGCCCCTTGTCTTCATCGACCACGCACCAAGGCCTCGATCCGGAGGAGTGGATAAAGCGGAAGCCCTCGGGCCCTGTGACGAGGAAGGCGACATGGCTATCGAGGCCCACGATCCGTACTCCGGGATCGGCGTGATCGAGTCCCGCGGCGAAGGTTTCGTAGGAAATCCCCACGCGCAGGTCCAGGGCATCCTGCGGAAGGAAGGTCCGGAGGATGCTTTGCGAAGATTGCTGGGCGAGCTTGTAGCGGTCCACGCGGAAGCCGGCGTCGCGCAAGACCGTGGCGACGAAGTATCCGCAGGCGATTTTTCCCTGCCCCGGTATCTCGGCGGTGCCGTTGAAATCCCAGCGCGTGCCTAGCCAGCAGCGCATCATTGCGGGCAGGACCGTTTCCAGAAACTGCCGCGTCTCTGCCAGCACCTTCTCCTTTTCCTCCGTGGTCCGGGCTTCTGCATGCCGCTTGGCGAGCTTCTTGCGCCACCTTTCTGCTTCTTCCTTCAGCGTGGCGTAGCGTTCCGCGTCGGGTTTCGGGAGCTGCGCGCCGGAGAGGTCCAGCGGCTCGGCGGCCGACTGCCAAGCCCCACGCACCGCCCCGCGGAAGTGCCAGCCGGCGGCACCGGAGAGGGCCGCCAGGGTGAGGATGATCGGGAGGGCGCGCTTCACTCGGCTACGGGAATTCAATCAGTTGGCGAAGGGGGATACGACGGGCTTTTTTGAAAATTGCCAGATGGCCCGAAACATCCACGGTTCCTTTCGTGAGCGCGGGGTTGTCGGAGGATCAATCGAAGGTGATGAACCTCTCGTTAGGGGTCGCCGTGGTCCTCCTGGTGGCAAAGGTCGTGGCGGCGGGCCTCACCGGCTCGTCGGCGATTTACTCCGACGCGGCGGAATCCGTCACTCACGTGCTTGCCGTCGCTTTCGCGGCTTGGGCCCTTCGTTTCGCTCACAAGCCTTCGGATGAAACCCACCACTTCGGCCATGACAAGGTGGCCTTCCTGTCCTCCGGCTTCGAAGGGGCGATGATTAGTGCCGCCGCCCTCCTGATCCTCTACGAGGCGGGCCGCCAGGTCTTCGTAGGGGGCCAGATTGCCAGCATGGGGGTGGGGAT
>CBIHMP010000306.1:0-4887 GCA_966211015.1 uncultured Luteolibacter sp.
TCTAAGCCCTTCTCCGGGGGTCTTCTACTTTTACAAGACCTTCTTTCGTGAACGGTTAGCAGACGCCCTTTGAAATTAATTCAAAAGTGGCGGAGAGAGTGGGATTCGAACCCACGGTGAGTATTACCCCACGTTCGATTTCGAGTCGAGTGCCTTAAACCGAGCTCAGCCATCTCTCCTTTTTGCGGTCGGGGGCGGGAAAGTAGCAAGGTGCGGCGGCTTGTAAAGCCTCCGCTCGCCGATTCCGCGGGAGGCCTACTCCTCCTCGTCCGCTTCCATCGCAGCCGCCAGTGAATGCTTGGCAGGCTCCGGTAGCGCCGGCCCCGATGCCGGTGCGGGACGGTGGACGACACCGGGAAGGGCGGGCGCCGCCGGAAGGCTCCGCCGCACCGCTTCGCGGGAAATGAAATCCACGAGAGTTCCGGAAAAGAGCACCGCGGCAGCGGCCAGGCCCATTCCGATCACCCACCAGCGGTCGGCGAGACGCGGGCTGCCGAAGCTTGCTTCACAATCGACCGCTGCCGCCTGCGCCCGCGGGGGTGCGGCGCGGCGGGCTGATGGCGGGAGGATCTCGAAAGCGGGGTGGATCGTCGGCGTCTCGAGGGCCAAGTCCGGCATCGGCAGACCGGCGTCGGGAGGCGTCTTTGATCGGAAAGGCGACTGACCGGGAAAGGGGACATCGGCGCGGCCAGCAAAGGAATCGAAGTCATCGGCGGGCAGACACTCCACCGGCAGCCCGGCGCGGCCGCCGAGCAGGACGTTGCGCACATCGCCGGGGGAGACGAAATCCTCGCAGGCGACATGGGAACCCGCCGGTTCGTCGCCGCGCGGGCTCACCGGCAGGGGGGCTAGGTCATCGGGAAGAATCACGGCGGAAGAAAAAGTTACCCCATGCTGTAGGCCGATTACTCAGGGAGGGTCAATAATCATTTTTTCTTAAATATCTCCGGGCTTTTTCAAAAAAGGCCTGACTCCGCCCTTATCGGAATGCTTCCTTCATGGGCATGCACGCCTCCGTCGTCATGACCGTTCTCGCCGCGGATCGCCCGGGGCTCGTTGCCGCCCTTTCCGAGACCATCGCCGCGCACGGCGGGAGCTGGCAGGAGAGCCGGATGGCGCGGCTCGCGGGACAATTCGCGGGCATCGTGCGGGTCGAGTGTCCCGCGCTCCAGGCGGATGCGCTGGTGGCATCCTTGATCGGTTTGGAGAGCCAGGGGATCTCCGTGCAGGCGAAGCGCGAGGAATCCGCCGCCGCTCCCGTCCGGGAAACGCTTTCGCTCGATGTAATGGGCAACGACCGCCCGGGAATCATCCGGGCGCTCTCCGCTGCGATCGCAGGAGCGGGAGCGAACGTCGAAGACCTCTCCACCTCCCTGGAGAGCGCGCCCATGGCCGGTCACCCGATCTTCCGCGCTCAAGGCCTCGTTTCGCTGCCACCGGAAGGCGATCCGGCAGCGCTGATCGCGGCGATCGAGAAACTCGGGCCCGATCTCTCCGTTTCCATCGAACGCTGAGAAGGCTCAGGCCGGGATGATCCGCGCGATCCACGCGATCATCTGCGCCCCCGGAATCATCAGGAAGTGGGCCAGCACGGTGCCGAGCAGGCGGCTGCCCGCCATGCCGAAAACCGCCGCGCGCAGGCGGGAGTCTCCCTCCGTGTCCTTCGCCGCTCCATCGGTCACATAGGAGAGGTAGGGATCGACGAAGGCGAAGAGCATGATCGTGCCGAAGAAATTCACCACGGCCGAAAGCTGCCCGGTCGTCATCCGCAGATCCGGCGCGAAAACCCCCGCATAAAGGGAACTCAGGACGCCGGTGGCCAGCAGCGCGGAGCCGATGACATTCATCGTGAAGATATTCCACGGCAGGCGGTGCGCGGTGCCCAGGAAGCCGAAATTCGCCTTGGAGGGGACGGCCCAGGAAGATCCAAGGGCCTTCAGACCCGGGCCGCTGAGGGCGAATTTCACCATCCGCGGCAGCGAGGGGTAGCGGTCGAAGGACGCCACCACCCGGGTCACGTAGCGCTGGAAGCTCGGGATGAGCGCCGCGCCGATCAGGGTCGCTAGGCTCGCGGAGAAGATCAGGAGGTGGAAATCGTGCTTCAGGGACTCCGCCGCTTCGTAGAGGCTGGACTCCACCCGCTTCGAGAGGGCCGGCGTCAGCAAGGTATTCGAGGTGCGGGAAACGAGCACCAGGATATTGAAGATCGACAGACAGAAGGCCACCTTCCCCGTCCGCGCCCCGGCGATGCGGACCCCGTAGGAGAGGGTTGCGATCAGGTGGATGACCGCGATGAAAAAGCAGAGGTAGTAGATCGACATCCGGCGAAAGCTGGATGCGCTTTAGCCCCCGTGCCGCCCGGCGTCAACCCAAGCACCCCTTCTCTCGAAGCCGGGGATTGAACCGCGGCTCTTCCGCAGTATCCTCCGGCCGCCGCATGGAACACGAACTGACCGATCTCGTCCGCACCGAAATCCTCGATACGGCGGAGCCCCTGACATCACGGAGCGATCTCTTCTCCGCCGGGCTCGATTCGATGGGCATCATGCAGCTTCTCCTCGCGATCGAGGACCGGTACGGCGTCGCGATCGATCCCGCGGATCTTTCCCGCGAGAATTTCTCGACCGGCGAGAAGATCGCCGCCCTTGTCGCCGAAAAACAGGCCGCATCCAGCCGCTGAATTCCCGTCCCGTGCCGGCAGCGACCCCCACTTCCCCGCCCCTGCGCACCACGTGCAGCGATGGCTTTCTTCTCGGGCTGGAGAGCCTCATGCGCCGCACCGGCCAGGGCAGGCATCTGGCCGCGACCGTGCTGGAGTGCGAAGGGGCACCGGATCTCGCCCGCGTCCGCCGCGCGGCGGAGACTTTCGGCCGCGATCATCCGGTCCTGCACGCGAGGAATACCCGCAGCAAGAAAGATTGGGTCGCGCGGTGGCGGACCGACGAAGTGCTTCCCCGGACCATCCCGGTGAAATCGTGGCACCTGCCGGGAGCGCGGCCGGAAGGCGATGAGGTGGCTTCCTTGGAAGATCTCATCCACCGCTCGGTCAATGGAGTGGATATCGACATCCACGCGCCCGGACCGAATCTCCTCTTTCACGTTGTGACGCTTTCTGCGGAGCGCTGGGCGCTGGTCCTGGTGTGGAGCCATTCGCTGATGGATGCCATGGGCATGACGAAGTTCCTCCGCTTGCTGGCGTCGGAGGAACCGGGAAGCGCAGGCCCGGCCGGTGAGCCGGCACCCGGACTACCCGTTTCCGAGCTCTACAAGCGGGCCTTCCCGATGATCGAAGAGATGCGGAAGTTTCCCGCATGGCGCATCCGCTCGCTGCATCGCAGGGGCGTGCGGCCGGGGGAAAGCCGCTTCCACGTGGCGAAGTTCGGCGTCGGAGAAACCGCCGCGATCCGCGCGAAGATGGCCGCGACCGCGGGCGAGCTGCTGCTGCTCCCCTACTTCGCCTGCTGCGCCGCCCGGGCGGTGCAGGCGGTGATCGCGGCCCGGCATCCGGAGGAGCAAGTGTCCATCCTGCTCAGCCTGCCCGTGCAGCGCCAGAACGATCCCGCGAAGCGCCCGCTCTTCAGCAACCACATGGTGCCTTATACCCTCCTGCTCACGCCGGAGGAGCTGGCAGACCTCAAGCCCGCCGCCAGCGCTCTCTACCGCAAGTATGCGGACTTCATGCGCCGGAAGCTGCCCGCCGCGATGGACGCCCTGATGCAGATGATGGAGCGCTGCCCCTCGCGCTTCTACAATCTGCCCGCCTTCATCTACATGCGGGGAGAAATCTGCAGCCTCTTCCATTCCCACACCGGCGCCTTCCTGCCCGGGGTGGAAACGCTCTTCGGCAGCCGCATCCTGAACGGCTACCATGTGCCCTCGGTAAGCGCCCCCCCGGGCATCGGCATTTTCTTTTCCGAACACGCGGGCCAGCTCACGATGACCCTCTCGTGGAAAGCCGGCTGTCTTTCGCCGCTCGAGCTGGACCTGCTGAAAACCACCCTCGCCCGGGATCTGGGCACCTCTGTGCCGTGAATCTCATCGAAGAAATCGCACGCCGCCACCCTCCCTCGGCCCTCGCCGTGGCCAGCGGGGAGCGGCTTGTCACCTACGGCGAACTTTTCGAGCACGCCCGCGAAATTGCGGCGCTCCTGCAGCAGCACGACGACACCGGGAGGATCGCCCGCATCGGCCTGCAATGCCCCAATGGCGTCTCCTACATCATCCTCTCGATGGGTGTTTTGCTGGCGGGCGCATGTCTGGTGCCTCTGGCGGAGGAGCTTTCGGAAGCCGAGCGCGCGGAAATCGCCGGGACCACGGCCCTGGATCTCATTTTGGCCGCCGGAGATCTGCCGTGGCGCGGGGCCGGAGCCGTCGCCCTTTCCTCCGAAACCGACGGCACCTCGTGGAAGCTCCACCGCTGTCCCGGATGCGAACCCCTGTTTCCCGAGGGAGAATTCCAAGCGCTCAATCCCGCCTTCATCCGCTTCAGTTCCGGCACCACGGGCAGAAGCAAGGGCGTGGTGCTTTCCCACGAAACCCTCCTCGCCCGCATCACGGCGGCGAACGAAGGCCTCCGCATCGGGCCGCAGGACCGCGTCCTGTGGATGCTTCCGATGGCCCACCATTTCGCGGTCTCCATCGTTCTCTATCTACACGCCGGTGCCACCACGGTGCTCGAGCATTCCCCGCTGCGGGAGGATATCCTGGCCACGGCAGAGCGGCAGGAAGCCACCGTGATCTACGGCTCGCCCTTTCACTTTGCCATGCTCGCCGGGGATGCCGGGCCGTTCCGATGGCCCTCCCTGCGCCTCGCGGTAGCCACCGCGGCGGCGCTGCCGGAAGCCACTGCCAGGGCCTTCGATCAACGCTTTGGAAAGCCGCTCCACC
>CBIHMP010000307.1:0-4885 GCA_966211015.1 uncultured Luteolibacter sp.
GCCGTAGGCGGCCCGCGGCGGCGAGCGCGCGGGCATGGCAACGGGAGAGATCGTCGGGGGTCATGGCGGGCCTACCGGGGTGTTGGTGGTTTCCTCCTCCACTTCGCGGATGGCCGGGAAATTCCTGAAGGCGCCCGCGAGCAGGATCGCGAGATAGCCTGCCGCCGTGCCGATGGCGACTTTCAAGACGAGCGAGTAATCCGGCGGGCCCGTGGCGGAGTGGCCGGCCTGATCCCGGAGGACATCCGGCAGAAAGACCTGTACCGGCGGGATCCAGGAGAAATACCAGACGAAGGGATGATTGTCCGTCTGGATGGCGGCGATCATGATCCCCACCGTGATAGCAAGGGTGACGACGAGGATGAAGATGTAGAAGGGCAGCGGGTTCTGTACCTTCCGGGAAAAGAGCCTCAGGACGACACCGGGGAAAAGCAAGGTGCCGAGTGCGGCCACCAGCGAGATGTGCAGGCGTTCGTCGGCCGAGTCCTTCCCAATGAGCACCGCCCCGATGGCTACCACCACCAGCACGGCGGAGAATACCGCACCGGAGATCCAGCCGGGATAGAGAATGCGGCCGGCGAGTCTTCCCACGAGGCCGTAGCGGAGGAAAGGCCGGACGATGGGCGGCATCAGGGTCAGCGGTTCCGTGAGGGCGATGGCGACGGCGGGAGCGCAGAAAAGCACCAGCAGCGGGCCGGTCGCCTCCCGGTCGAACTTCCCGGCCATGCCCAGAAGCCCGAGAAGCACCACCGCGGCCAAGGAGATCAGGCGCCGGATGGAGGAGTGATTCTCGGCCCGGGGTGCGATCGCGGAAACCCCGAGGGCCAGCGCGAGCCAAGCCGCGTAGGCGGCCGTGAGAACCCCCGCCAGCAACGCCCAGGCGGACCCGGGATCCTGGAGGGTGCAAAATCCGATCATCTCCTTCAGCTCGCCTTCGGTAAGCACCGCGCAGATTCCCCACGCGAGGAAGACCCCGAGGAACAAGGGCAGCAAGCCGCGCAAGAAGATGGAGGGCATGGCCGAAAGGCCGACCGTGATCGCCGTGAAAACGGCGGAGCCGGCAAAGATCAGGGCCAATAACAGGAGCTCCGCGAAAAGCTCCATGCGCCCGAAGAAATAGCGCAGGATCAGGTACGGGGCGATGGCCGCGAGCAGCAGCCCGGACTGGCTCACGATGGCCACCCATTTCCCGAGGGCGATCCGCCAGGAGCTCATGCGGGTGAGCACCATCAGGTCGATGGTGTTTCCCCGGATCTCGTGGTGCAGGGAGCCGATCCCGCGCAGGGGCTGTACGACCAGCACGGCCAGCGAGTAAAAGAAGAAGATGACCGAACTGACGACATGGCCGGCGTCCGTGGAAGGTGCCGCGCTCACGGCGATGAGGAGCACGAAGGTCAGCAATGCCTGGAGCGTCAGGAAGACGATGACGAAGGTTTTCCCGCGGAGTCCTTGGCGCAGTTCTTTCACCAGCATCGGCGAGAGCCTGTCGCTGAAGTCATCGAGAGTGCCGGCGAGCGAGGGCGGCTTGACCGGGGGCGCAGGAGTGGCGGCGGCGGTGCTCATCGCTCAATTCGGGAACTCCGGCGGAGTGAAGGCGGGCTCCGGCTTCTTCACCGGCGTCGGCAGGGCACCCTCGCCGCGGTCGATGCGTCCGAGCATGTCGATGAAGGCGTCTTCGAGGTTCCGCTGCTCCTTGTGGAATTCCGTGATCTTCAGGCCGTCCTTGACCATGCGGGCCAGGATCTCGGCGGCGCGGGCGGGATCGGTGGATTCGATGCGGATGCGTCCCCCCGCCTTGCGGGATTCGACGAGCTCGACGTGGGGATTGATCACGCACCAATCGGACACCGCGGCGGGATCGCCGAGCACCTGCACGTCGTAGAGCATGCCGCCGTGCGAATCGGTGCCCTGTCTCAGAGTCTCGGCATCGCCATGGTGGACGATCCGCCCGCCGTTCACGAAGAGCAGCGAATCGCACATTTCGCCGAGTTCGGAGAGGATGTGGGAGGAGATGAAGATGGTCTTTCCCTCTTGGGCCAGCACGCGGATGAGGTGCTTCAGCTCGACCCGCGCCTTCGGGTCCAAGCCCGCGGCGGGCTCGTCCATGATGAGGACTTGCGGGTCGTGCAGCAGCGCCCGGCCGAGGCAGAGCCGCTGGGTCATGCCTTTCGAGAGCTTGTTGGAGAAGCGGTCGGCCAAGGGGATCAGGTCGGTGAACTCCATCACCTCCTGCACGCGCGTTTTCCGTTCCTTGCCGGAATAACCGAAGGCCCGCGCGTAGAAGTCGAGGTACTCCACCACGGTCATGTGCTCGTAATTCCCGAAATGATCGGGCATCCAGCCGATGAGGCGGCGCACCTCCTCCGGGTGGTGGACCACATTGATCCCGCAGATCTCCGCCACGCCCATCGTCGGGTAGTCCAGGGACGCCAGGATGCGCATAGTGGTGGTTTTGCCGGCACCGTTCGCTCCCACGAATCCGCAGACCGAACCGTGGGGAATCTCGAAGCTGATCCCGTTGACCGCCTTGAGCTGCCCGAAGTAGCGGTAGAGGTTGTGAACTTTGATGGCGGGAGCGGCGCTCATGGCTTGGCGATCGGTCCGGTGATGTAGGTGCGGGTCTGCTTCCAATCGATCCCGGTGTACGTTTCCACGCCGGGAGCCGCTTCCGTGAAGGCGAGGAAGTGGTTCGGGCGCGCGGCGAGGGAGTCGCCCTGGCCCTTCCAGAGCGCCATGCGGGAGCGCGTCGAGAGCTGGCCGGCGGCATCCGCGGCGAAGTTTTCGGCTGCGGCGGTATCGATCGAAGTGCAGGTGAAGGCCTTGCCCGGCTCGATGTTCTCCGCCTTCCAGTACCCGCCGGCTTCATCCCGGTAGTAGAGGGTCTGGATCGGGAATTCAAAGGTGGAGAGCAAGGACGGGGTGCTGCCGGTGCTGCGGGCCTCGATCCGCCCGCGGGTAGGGACGACGGCGCGCACGAGCTGTCCTTGCTCGGAGCGGCTGAGGAACCAATCGCCGGAGACATGGAGCTTCCCGTCGCGGAACTCCGCCTCGTAGCGCATGCCGTTGCCCCAGTTGTCATCGGTCAGGCGCGCCCATTGGTTGTCGGCGCTTTCGAGCACGACAGGAGTGATGGCGGCAGGTTCGGCGATGACGAAGTCCTTGTCCGTGAGGATGCCGGTGCGGCTGATCTGCTCCTGGAGGATGTAGGCGGAATTTTCGCCGTTGTCCGGGCGGACTTCCATGAGCTGGACCCTGAATCCCCGGCCGCCGAAGCCATCGATAAGGATGATCAGCATCACCAGCAGGGCACTGGTCCCGAGCGCGATCAGCGGCGTGGTGATAAAGAGGCGGTGGCGGCGCCCCGACTTGGCGAAGACGAAGAGATTGACCGGCCCAACCAGCACCCCGAAGGCCACGAGGATCAGGATGAAGAGCGCGTAGTTGTAGCGCTGCATGCCGAAGAGGCTCTTCAAGGGCCACCCCCCGCGGAAGTCATCGCGCAGGGAGGAAACCAGAGTGGGCAGGTTCGACGAGCGCCCGAAGAGGTCCACCGTGGCCGGGGCATCCAGCTTCAAGTCCGTGCCGATTCCCTGGATCGAGACGCTCCCGAAGCTGCGCTCGGCCTCGCGGCTCCCCCCGGCGGAGTCGGAGATGCCGAGGGTCGCGAAATTGGTACTGGCGGAGAGGGCGTAGATGACGAGTTGCCCGCCGAGACGGTTCCAGCGGAGGAGGGCATTCCGGGCACCGGGGGAGAGCACGCCCCAGTCGCTATCGGTCATCGCCACGCCGTCGTAGCCGGCGTAGGCCCGCCAGTCTTCCGGCATCTGCGCGGGATCGAATCGCCCGGCGAAGGTGTCGCCGCTAAAATGCCCGCCGGAGCCAGAGGCGATTTGAGCGTCCAGGACGGAGGCATTCGGCGTGAAAAGCGCCTCGCTCAGCAGGATCGCGGGCTGGTTTTCCGAGTAGCTCCCGGCGAGCTGGTTGGAATTCGCGCCGAAATCCCCGCTCATCCGGACGTTCACGCTGATGTTCCCGTCGATCCCGGCGTAGCTTAGAAGGGTGGCGCAGGGCACCAGGATGTCGTGCCGGGTGGACTGCTGGGCCGGTGCCTCCAGCGAGAAGGAGGAGTTGAGCGTCGTCTGCTCCCCGAACCCGCCGGTTCTGCAGACGGTATCGAGCGCGATCTTCCCGTTCCGGTCGGAGCCGTTGTTCACGGTGATCCGGACGGGCAGGAATCCTCCCGGGGAAGGCCGGCTGAAGAGCGCCACGGCCTCGATCCGGGTTTTTGAAGCGGGATCGGGAACGTGGAGGAAAAGGTTCTCCTGCGCTGCGAGCGGCGCGGCGGCCAGGGCGGCGATCAAAAGGGCACGCGGAAGCATGGTCGGCACGGTGGGAACTCAGGCCGTGGTGACGGGCTTCAGGGTCTTCGGCGTGGCACTTCCTTGGAAGGGAACTTCCTCGATAAGGGTGCGGATGATGTCGTTGTTGGTCAGGCCTTCCACGCGGGCGTTGTATTCCAAGACGATGCGGTGGCGAAGGACGGCCGGGGCCACGAAGCGGACGTCCTCGAAGGAAGCATGCGGGCGCTCGTTCATCAGCGCCCGGGCCTTTGCCGCGGACGCGAGGGAAAGGGCGGCACGCGGGCTGGCACCGTAGCGGATGCCGCGGGAGGCGGAGCTTTGGCCGGGGTGGGTGGCATCCACCAGGCGGGCGATGTAGTTCGCCACCACATCCGGCAGATAGATCCGGCGGACGAGATTGAGGACCTCGTCCAAGGTGGAGGCATCCATGATGGCCTCCACCACCGGCTCCGTGCCGAGCTCCCGCTGGGTAACGATCCGCTCCAGCGTCTCCACATTGTTGCGCATGACCTCCAGCTTGAAGA
>CBIHMP010000308.1:0-4832 GCA_966211015.1 uncultured Luteolibacter sp.
CCGTTTCTGCTTCACGCAGGAAGATTCCGGCCGCCACAAGCTCTCCATCAACATCATCAACGAAGACGGCGAATCGCTCGACCCGCAGAACATGCCGATCGAGCCGGAATTCGAAGTCCAGCTCCCGCCGGGCACCCCGTTCCTGACGCGTAACGTGATCATGAACCTTCAGGGCCTGCGTTTCCCGAAGTCGGGCATCTATTCGATCGACCTTGGCTGCGATGGCGAACTGCTCATGCGTCTGCCGCTGCGGATCGTCCAGGTAAGCCAGCAGCCGCAGGCCGAACCCGTCGCCTGATTGCCGCGTGACGGAGCCGCGTTATGCTTGTGCCCTGGTGACCGGCGCCTCCGCCGGCATCGGGGCCGAATTCGCCCGCCAGTTGGCCCCGCGATGCGAGGTGCTGGTGCTTGTCGCCCGCCGGGCGGAGCGGTTGGTCGAGCTCGCGGGCGAGTTGGAAGAGGCTCACCCGGGATTGCGGGTGATGCCGCTGGAGGCGGACCTTACCGATCCATCCGCCCGGCTGCAGGCGGTGGGGCATTTGCTTTCCAAAGGCCTCGTTCCCGATCTTTTGATCAACAACGCCGGAATGGGGGATTACGGCGAATTCGCCACTTCCGACTGGATGATGGTGGAAGCGAGGCTCCGCCTGAATGTCGAGGCCCTGACGCACCTGACCCACGCCTTGCTGCCGACGATGATCGAGCAGCGTGCGGGGGCGATCTTGAACGTGAGCTCGCTCGCGAGCATCGTCCCGATGCCCGACTTTGCGGTCTATGCCGCGACCAAGGCCTATGTCACCAGCTTCTCAGAGGCCCTGCGGATCGAGGTCCGCGAGCATGGCATCCGCGTGATGGCGCTGTGTCCCGGACCGGTGCATACCGAGTTCGGTGAAATCGCCGGGCGTGGACCCGGCACCGATTTCGGTGCGCGGGAGTGGTTCTATGTTCCTCAGGAGCAGGTCGTCCGCGAGGCGCTCGAAGGACTGGCAGCGGACAAGCCACGGGTCTATCCGGGACTGAGGGTGGCGCTCGCGGCCGCGGCTATCTCGCTCGTGCCGATCGCAATCATCCGTCTGGTGATGGCGTCGCGGCCCCGGAAGTAGTTGCGGGATCTTCGAGTTGTCGCGCCTCGGATAGGGGGCGCACGAGAAAGGGCGACCGCGACGGCCGCCCTTTTTTAAGCGATGGGACATCAGGGCGCTGCAACCTACAGCACCCTGGAGCCTTCTCCTCGATTATTTCCCCGGCTTGCGGAAGGTCCCGTAGTAGTCCCCTTGGACTACCTCGCCTTCGCTGTCCTCAAGATCCCACGTCACCTTGAGCTGCATCGATGGCTTGTGGCCGTCCAGATCGAGTTCCACGGTGTGACCGTCTTTCGAGAGCCGCGCGGCTTTGATCTTGATGGTGTCGTG
Source organism: uncultured Luteolibacter sp. (assembly GCA_966211015.1). Classification (GTDB taxonomy): domain Bacteria; phylum Verrucomicrobiota; class Verrucomicrobiia; order Verrucomicrobiales; family Akkermansiaceae; genus Haloferula. The sequence continues at coordinate 1,413 of CBIHMP010000308.1, forward strand.
CACCTTGTGGCTCTGCGATTCCTTCTCCAGTGCGGACTTCTCAGCATCCCGGTCGGGCTTGTCCACGGAGAATTCGCCGCCGCCGTACTGCGGGCCGCGGACGTAGTTCCAGCGCTCGGCAGAGTAGCTCTCGAGATCCGCGGCGAGTTCGGGGTCCAGCGAAATCCCGAAGTGGATGCGAACCCCCGTGCGGGTGAACTCCACCGTGTCAGGAAGCGTTACCGGAACTTCGGCATTCCGGCGCACCCGCTGGAAGGCGGTTTCCGAAGCGGCATTGGTCTGCCAGCCGCGCAGGCCGCAGGTGTAGAGCGACCCGTCCTTGTGAAAGCGGGCACGCATCGCCGAGGAGCCCAAGTTCACCGGAATCTTCACCACGCCGCCCTGCACGGTGCCATCCGCTGCCGGTGCGGGAAGCACGCGGTAGAGGGATGACTGGCCATAGGAAAGGTGGATCATTTCGCCCGGCTTCAGGCCGAAATCAGCGCCCTCCGGCACCCACACCTGGGAGGCACCCGAGTTGTCCACCTCCATGGGGAGATAGCAAAGCGGCTCGTGGAAGGGCTTCTTCACGTCGTGCTTGCTCGGCTCGGTGCCCAAGAACACCGGTGCCTGCTTCGGGGTGAAGTAGTTGATCTTGCAGCGCGGCTGCCACGTGCCCTCGTTTTCGCCGGTCGTGATCTCGCCGTTCGGCCCGATGCCAAGGCCGCCCGGAGCCCGCAGGCCGGTGGCCATCACCGTGTATTTGCTGCCGTCCGGGGAAATCTTCAGCACCGTCCCGTGATGGGGAAAGATGGTGTCGAAGCCGCGTCCGCCACCGCGCACCGGGGAGGCCTTGCAGGTGTAGAAGTTGCCCTGCTTGTCGGTTTGCAGCTCGAAGGAGAACTCGTGGAAGTTCGGCGAGACCGTGAATTCCCGGAAGAACGCTTCGTAGCGGTCGGCTTCGCCATCCTTATTCAAATCATGCAGCTTCGTGATTTGGTCACGGCCATGAACGTGGATCACGCCATCGACCACCTTCACTCCGAGCGGTTCGAAAAGCCCGGAGGCGAAACGCTTCCATTTGAAGTCCTTCCAATCGCCCTTGAGGCCTGAAACCGTCCAGACGTCGCCGTTCCAAGTGGAGAGCGCGGCGGTGTCCTCATCCACGAAGTCGAATCCGGCGAAACGGATATTCGAGTTCCAGGGATTATTCTCGGGGGGCGAAATGGTGTCGGTGACCCAAGCGGCTTCCTTGTCTCCGGATACCGAGCCGGAAGTGGTGAGGGTTTCCTTCCAGACGCCCTCGCCGCCCTTGGTGTGGGCCACGAGATCGACAGGCTCCGAAGCTTTGGCGTCCCCGTCTTTCGCGTAAGTGATGGTGAAGGTGTGGGGGGCAGAGGAGGGGGAGAGCTTCCCGACCAGGCGCCCTTTCGATTCGGCAAGCGAGACGCCCTTGCCACCGACGGCGACGGAGGCTCCGGACTTCGCTTTCGCGGCGGGGCCGCTGACGCTGAAGCCGTCCTTGTCATCGGCTACGACGAAGGTCAGAGCCTGCTTGTGAGGAGCCACCTGGAATTGGCGGACCACGCCGCCCGCCACCGCTTGAAGCGATTCATAAACGGGCGTGCCCAGCACCTCGTAGGAAAACACGATGCGCGTGCCGTCCCGGAAAAAGCCCTTGTACTTTGCGTGTTCCACGTTGCCGAAGCCCTTCATCGGTCGCTTGTCCTGGAAGCCGCCGCTTGCATCCGCCCAGCCGGGACCGCCTCCGGTGTTGAACCAGGCGCTATTTTCGTTGGCAATCCTGACCAACTGGCCGTGGGCACCGGTCCAAGGGGTGCCGCCCCAGTGGACGAAACCCTGGTAGGCGGAGACCACCCGCAGCGTTTCGGTGTCGAAGAGGGCATGGGCTCCGCCACCCAGATCGACGAGCACGCCCTTCACCGCTCCAAGCGTCTTCTCCCCTTGGATCGTGGCGTCGAAGGTATTGCTCCACGCCGGCCCGATCTGCATTTGTTCGTACCACTTGTCCTGGGCCGCTGCCGGGAGGAGGGAAGTGGCGAGAAGGGCGGAGGATAGGATGATTCGCATGTAGGTTTGGATTCGAGGGTTTCGGCGGGCTTTCCCGCGGCTCGGGTTATCCCCGTATTACAGGCAACCGGAGCCGCAGGTTTAGTGGGAAGGCCCGATCTAGGGGCTTTTTGGGGCCCGGGAACTACGCACCCGACAGGAAAGGGTTCGCAAAAATTTCACTCGAAACGGTCGAGGGAGGCCCGTGACCCGGGAGGAGAACGGTGTCCCCGGGGAGAGTCAGAATCCGGCCGCGGATCGCGGAAATCGCCTCACGATAAGGTTCGCCCGGTGCACATCCGCCGATGGACCCGGCGAAGAGGGCGTCCCCGGTGACGCAAACCGGTCGCGCGAGACCCTCGACCACATAGCCCAGCGCTCCCGCGCAATGTCCGGGCAAGCCGATGACGCGGATCGAGAGGCGACCCCTTTTCAACACATCCCCCGGTTGTAGCGGTTCGGGTTGTCCCGGTCCGGAAAGCCGTCGGATCCGGTCGCCCAAGCCCCGCAGTCCGCCGGTGTGATCGCCGTGCTGATGGGTAATCAGCACCTCCGCGGGATTGACTCCCAATTGCTCCAGAGCCCGCCGGGCATCATCCGGCCCGTCGCCGGTGTCGAAAAGGAGGTGAAGGCCTTCCCCGGCATCGAGGAGCCACGCATTCACGGTTTCCCCGTCGAAAGGCAACTCGAGGCGCGTGATCTCCGGCAAATCCGGACAGGGCGGGGCATAGCCGGGAAGTGCTGCCAGCGCGCCGGGACCCAGCGAGAGGGCAGGAGCCAGTTTCGCGAGAGTGTCCGCCGTCGCGGGACCCCGGGAAGCGGCCAGCACTTCCCGTTCGTCCAATCCGGCCCGGCGGGCGGCCGAGGAGGGGGCGAGATCGAGGCCCCTCAGAGCCTTCCGGATCACATCGGCGGTGGTGTCATAGAGCATGTCAGGCGAGTTCACAGGCGAGCCGGATCGCGTGGATCATCGAATCCGCGCGGGCGATCCCTTGTCCGGCGATCCCGAAGGCGGTTCCGTGATCCGGGCTCGTACGGGGTTTCGGCAGGCCGAGCGTGACATTCACCCCCGTGTCGAAATCAAGGAGCTTGAGCGGAATCAGGCCCTGATCGTGATACATCGCAAGAACGGCATCGAACCCGCCTTCGGCCGCCTCTCTGAAAACCGCATCCGGGACGTGGGGGCCGGAGAAGACTCCGAGCCCTTCACGATTCAAGGCCGCGATCGCCGGCGCGATGATCCGGGTCTCCTCGTCGCCAAAGCGGCCGTTTTCTCCGGCGTGCGGGTTCAACCCCGCGACGGCAATGCGGGGCAAGCGCCGCGCACGGCGCGCGGCGAAGTCCGCGAGCAGCCGGCCAACCGACATGATG
>CBIHMP010000309.1:0-4811 GCA_966211015.1 uncultured Luteolibacter sp.
CCGTCGTGGGGATCATCGGCGGCGCGTCGATCTCCGCGCTCACGCTTCCCGGCAATACCACGGGAAATCAGGCGGCTGAGACGATTTCCGGCTATCTGGATCTTCCCAATGGCTTTGTTTCATCGCGTCCCAGCGCCACCTATGAAATCTGGCTCACGCCGGTCAGCTCGAAAAACTGGCAGCGCGTCTTCGACTTCGGCCGCTGCGATTTGACCGCGAACAGCCCCACGCCGGGCGAGATCATCGACGGAGCCTTTTCTCCGGGCAACACCACCAGCTACGACGGAATCATGCTTTCGCTCAATAGCGGAGGCGCGCTCGGCAGTCATCGGCTGGAAACGATCATCGGCGACGGCAGCGTCAGCACGGTGAATACGGACCTGAGCGGCACCACCGCCGCGGGCACGGAGTACCATTACGCTTTGGTGGTAGAGGATGGCGCAGGCTCCTCCGGGTCCGCGGGCTGCCAGTGCCGTTGGTACCGGAACGGCGAGCTTCAAGGCAGCATGGACCTCGCCTACCGGATCTCCTCGATTGCCGACGTGAACAACTGGATCGGCCGCAGCGCGTGGTCCGGCGACTCGAACTCCCACGTCACCATCAACGAGCTGCGCGTCCATCCGCGGGCCGTTACGACCTTGGAATTGCTCGCCTCCGCGGCCGCGGGGCCGGATGCGACCTTTGACCCGCCCGTCGCCGTGGCGGACAGCGCGACCATTCACCCGGACCAGAAGGTCCTGGTGGACGTTCTGGCAAACGACACCGGCTCACCCATCGCGGCAACCTTGGAAATCGTCGCTCCCCCGGCGATCGGTACCGCCACGATCTCCAACGGGAAGATCCTTTATGCCCACGGAGGCAGCAGTGCCGGGCCGATCACCTTTACCTACGGGGTGGGAAATGTCAGCGGCGCCACTTCGACCGCCACCGTGACCATCGGCTTCGCTTCCTCGCTTCGCTTGGCGAACCCCGGCCTGGCGATGCCCGAGGCTCCGCCCACAAGCACTTGGCAGCTCGTGGACGCGCTTCCCGGGCTGACGTTCAACCAGCCTCTTTGCATCGCCTCGATCCCCGGCGACTCCCATCGCCTCTTCGTCTGTGAACGGATGGCGAAGATCAAACACGTGCCCGACGTCACTGCTTCGTCGCCGACCCAAAATACGTTCCTGGACCTGCAAGCCGTTATCGCCGGGCGCACTCCGGCCGAGACCATTGAAGGAGGCGGAAATGGGGAACACGGCCTGCTCGGCCTCGCTTTCCACCCGCAGTATGAAAGCAACGGCTATTTTTATGTCGCCTACACCGTGCGTATCGACGGCGGCGCTTACCACCAGCGGATTTCACGCTTCCAAGCCAGCGCGGATCCCACGGTAGCGGACCCGGCCTCGGAACTCATCCTTCTGCAACAGCTCGACCGGGGCTCGAACCATGATGGCGGCGACATTCACTTCGGCCCGAACGATGGCTATCTCTACTACACCGCGGGGGATGAGGAGAATCCCAACGACTTCCGCCTGCAAAGCCAGCGGATCGACAAGGACTTCTTCTGCGGCGTCTTCCGCATCGATGTGGACAAGAAGCCCGGCAACCTGGAGCCCAACCCCCACGCTGCCATCCCCACCGACGGGGGGATCGCGCGTTTCTCGGTTCCCGTCGATAATCCCTTCGTGCACACCAGCCTCGGCGGTGATTGGGACGGCAGCTACAACGGCGTGGCCGTCACGCCGCTAAGCGCCGTGCGCACCGAGTTCTGGGCCACGGGCCTGCGCCACACCTGGCGCATGTCCTTCGATCCCGCGACCGGCGATCTCTGGGGCGGCGATGTCGGCCAGAACACCTACGAGGAGGTGAACAAAATCGTAAAGGGCGGCAACTACGGCTGGGTCTATCGGGAAGGAGCGCACGACACCGCTTTCACCAATCCGGTGCCGCCGGCCAAACCGGAGGGCTTCACCAGCATCGATCCCGCCTACGAATACGTCCACGCCGCGATTGCCGGCGGCGACGCAAGCTTGAAGGGTAACTCGGTGGTGGGTGGCTACGTTTACCGCGGTACGCGCTACCCCTCGCTGGCAGGCACGTATGTTTTCAGCGATTCCGTCTCCGGCCATGTCTGGCAGATGGACACGGCGACCGGCACGACCACGCGCCTCACCGGGCTGCCCGGCGCGTATGGCGTTTTCTCGGCCCAAGGCGTCGATCCTTTCAACAAGGACTTGTACTTCGCCGCTTATCTGACCGGGAAGATCATGCGGCTCACCACGAGCAGCGACCTTGACGAGGGCTTCCCGGGCACACTCGGTGCCACCGGCCTCTTCGCCGATCTCACCGATCTTTCGCCCGCGCCGGGCCTTCTGCCCTATCAGCCGAATCTGACCTTCTGGAGCGATCACGCGATCAAGCAGCGGTGGTTCACCATTCCGGATGCCACCGACAAGATGACCTGGAGCAAGGACGGCACCTGGACCTACCCGACCGGGATGCTGTGGGTGAAGCACTTCGATCTGGAACTCAGCCGCGGCGACCCGGGCACGCGGAAGCGCATCGAAACCCGCGTGCTGGTAAAAACCGATACCGGCTCCTACGGTGTCAGCTACCGGTGGAACGAGTCGCAGACGGAGGCGACCCTCGTCGAAGATGCCGGCACCGAATTCGACATCTCTATCGACGACCACGGCACGCCGCATATCCAGCGATGGCAAATCCCCGGCCGCTCGAGTTGCATCACCTGCCATACCCCGCATGGCGGCCATGCGCTTTCCTTCAATACCCATCAGCTCAACCGGGAGGAGAATATCAACGGCTATTCCGGCAACCAGCTCGACCTGCTTTCGGCTTACGGCTACCTCAATAATGACCCGGATCCGGCCGCTTCCCTCCCCCGTCACGTGCGGCCCGATGAAACGCAGTATCCGCTGGAACAACGCGCCCGCTCGTATTTCGCGGTCAATTGCTCATACTGCCACCAGGCCGGCGGCAGCGTTGCCGGCTTCTGGGACGGGCGCCCGCAGCTCACCCTGGAGCAGACCGGACTCGTCCACGGCGAGGCCGAAAACAACGGTGGCGATCCGGCGAACAAATACATCGTTCCCGGCGATCCCTCGCACAGCCTTGTTCTCAACCGTATCGCCGCCGCCAACGGCTTCTCCCGGATGCCGCCGCTGGGAAGCTCGGAACTCGATCAGACGAACATCCAGCTCATCACGGACTGGATCAACGGGGAACTGGCGGAGAACCCGCTCTACGACCAATGGCGGGATGGCTTCTTTGCCTCTCTCGATCCGGAGGGCGAGAAAGGCGCCGATCCCGACGGCGACGGGGTGACGAATTACGATGAATATCTCCTCGGCAGTTCACCCGTTAGCGGTGCCAATCCCTGGCAGGCGAGCCTGGCGGATGGCAAGCTCGCGTTCCCGAGACAATCCCGCCGCTACTACGCCATCGAGACCAGCGACGATCTCGGCACCTGGGAGCCGTGGAGCATTCCTGAAATCGACAGCGTTTATCAGACGACGGATACCATCACCGAGATTCCCCTGCCTGCGGACCCGGGCGGGAAGAAGTTCTTCCGTTTCCAGGTCACCGAGCCATAGGCGCTTCCTGTGGTCCGCCGTACTCGTCCGTCATCGGGGCACCCCCTCTCGGGCTAATTCCCGCCCTGAACGATCACCCGGAAGGGCCTGCCGTTCGGGACGATGGATGCCTCGATAAGCCGGAATGACTTCACGCCCTGGCTGTTGGGGATCGAGAAAACGATGGTGTTGGAAGCCTTGCGCATCTGGCCGGGCGCGCCGGAAGGGCCCTTCCCCCGGTGCGAGGGGAAGACGAGGGGCGCGGCGCTACCGCCGTTCGGCACCGGGGAAGCCGAGCCTGACGCCTCGGGGAAAGAAGTTTGGGCGGTGGCCAGCTTGATCGTGTTTTCGGCACCGGCGGCATCCGTCCACACCACCAGTTGCTCCATCCCCTCCGCAGGCGGCGGCACCTGATCGATCACCACCTCCGCCTTGTTCGTAACGGGATCCTCGATCACGAATCCTTCGGGCTCCCTCCGCGCCTCATTGACGGCGATCGCGGGCCCTTCCCCCGCGGGCCTGAAGTTGTCCAGATCGTCTCCCTCCGTGGCCTTCCGGCCGATGAAGCCGCGCCCCTCCTCATCCCTGGTCCACACCAGCTCTTTTTGAGGATCGTAGTAGGAGCCATCGTCCGATCTGAGGAGTCCCAGCTCCTCCCATGCACTCTCCGGAAAGTTGCGATGCCGGATCACCCCGCCGTCTTCCGGCGCGGTCACGCCATCCGGCAGCCAGCCGCGCTCGATGACCAACGCGGCCGGGTCGTTCGGCGCACCGCTCTCGGCTTCAAGGGCGGAGCGCAAGGCCCCGGTCAAAACCGCCCAAACCCGTTCGCGGGTCTCCTCCGGACTGCGTTCCGCGCCGCCGGGAGAACTCAGCGACATCACGCGCGGAGCAGTGAGAAGCGCATCGTCACTGAGACGCGCGAGGCTCCCGCGGAGCTTCATCAGCTCGCTGCGGAGGCGCCGTTCCTCGCGGTCCGGTCCCGGTGAATACGATACCCGCGGCCGGACTTCCGCCGCGGGCAGACTTTCCGGCACGCGCTTCGCATCGCTGGCTCCGGAAAGGGCGGGAGCCGGCACCTCAAGGCTGTCCGTCCGCGGCCAAAGCCCGATGGCCACGGCGGCCGCTGCCGCCCAACCGCTGGCGGCGATCCACGGCGCATAACGCCGCCTTTCCGCGGCAGCCTTCGGCTTCGCATCGATCTTCGCCATCACGGCGTGCAGCACATCCGGCGGCGCC
>CBIHMP010000310.1:0-4795 GCA_966211015.1 uncultured Luteolibacter sp.
GGACCCGGTGGATGGGACCCGGTGGATGGAACCGGTGGATGGAACCGGTGGATGGAACCGGTGGATGGAACCGGTGGATGGACTTGGTGGATGGACCCGGTGGATGGGCTTGGGCAGGCGCTCGCTTATTTCTGGCCGGTCATTGAGCCCGCCGGGGTTATTCACAATCAGCGGAGATTTCCGCGGTTGCTCTTGCAATTTTCCACCGCTTGCCATGGCGGATTCGAGGGCGGTAAACTGACCGTCCGACCATGAGTGACGTTCCGAACGAAGCAGCCGCCCAGCACATCGCCACGATTTCCAAGGAGCTTGGAATTTCCGCCACGTCCGCGGCGGCGACGGCAAAGCTCCTCGCGGAGGGTGCGACGGTGCCCTTCATTTCCCGCTACCGGAAGGAGGCCACGGGCTCGCTGGATGAGGTGCAGATCCAGGCGGTGCGCGACCGGATGGTGCAGCTTGCCGAGCTGGATGGCCGCCGCGTTTCGATCATCAAGTCGCTGGAAGAGCGGAGCCTGCTCACGCCGGAGCTGAAGAAGAAGATCGAGGCCGCCGGCACGATGACCGTGCTGGAGGATATCTTTGCGCCCTTCCGTCCGAAGCGGCAGACCCGTGCGACCAAGGCGAAGGAAAAGGGGCTGGAGCCGCTTGCCGATTGGTTGCTGGCGAATCAAGGGGCCGATCCGGCCGAGGAGGCTGCGAAGTTCGTCAATGCCGATACGGAAACGGATGCCGAGAAGAAGGTCGCCGATGCGAACGACGCGCTGGCCGGCGCCCGCGACATCATCGCGGAGCGGGTAGCGGATGATGCCGCGTTGCGCGGCCGCGTGCGAAAGATTTACGAAGAAGAAGCGATGGTCGTGTCCAAGGTGATGTACGGGAAGGACACCGATCCCGAAGCCGCGAAATTCCGCGACTACTTCGAGTGGAGCGAGCCGTTCAAATCGATCCCGTCCCACCGCATGCTGGCGATCCGCCGCGGGGAGAAGGAGAGCTTCCTGATCATGCGGATCGAGGTGCCGCTGGAGCGCGTGAGCCGCCTGGCGGAGCCGGAGTGGGTGACGGGTCGCGGCCCTGCGGCGGAGCAGGTGAGGCTGGCCGTGGAAGACGGCTGCAAGCGCCTGCTGATGCCCTCGATGGAAACGGAGATGCGTCTGGCCGGGAAGAAAGCCGCGGATGAGACCGCGATACGGGTCTTCGCCGATAACTTCCGCGAACTGCTGCTGGCCTCACCGCTCGGCCGCAAGCGTACCCTCGCGATCGATCCCGCTTTCCGCACCGGCTGCAAGACCGTGGTGCTGGATGCCCAAGGGGCGTTGCTGCATCACACGGTGCTCTATGCGACCGCCGGGTCCAACAGCCAGCTCTACGAGGCGGCGGTGGAGCTGACCACCCTGGCGACGAAGTACAAGATCGAGGCGATCGCCATCGGCAACGGGACCGCCAGCCGCGAGACCGAGACTTTTGTCCGGAAGCTCAAGCTGCCGTCTTCGATCCCGGTGATCATGGTGAACGAGTCCGGAGCGTCGGTTTATTCCGCCTCGGAAGTCGCGCGCGAGGAGTTCCAGACGCAAGATGTCACGGTGCGCGGTGCGGTGAGCATCGGCCGCCGCCTGATGGACCCGCTCGCGGAGCTCGTGAAGATCGATCCGAAGGCGATCGGGGTTGGCCAGTATCAGCACGATGTCGATCAACGGGCGCTGAAAGCCAGCCTCGACGACACCGTGACCAGTTCGGTGAATGCCGTGGGGGTGGAATTGAATACGGCATCGAAGCAATTGCTGGCGTACGTTTCCGGCCTGAATGCAACGCTTGCAGAGAATATCGTCGCCTTCCGCACGGAGCACGGCGGCTTCAGCTCGCGGGAGGAGCTGAAGAAGGTGCCGCGGCTCGGGGAGAAAGCCTACGAACAGGCGGCGGGCTTCCTGCGCATCCGGGACAGCAAGCACCCGCTCGATGCCTCGGCCGTGCACCCGGAGCGCTATCCCCTGGTCGAGCGCATGGCGGCCGATGTCGGCTGCGAGGTGGCCGACCTGATGACCAACGAGGCGCTGCGCAAGAAGATCGACCTCAAGAAGTATGTCGATGGCGACGTGGGTCTGCCGACGCTGCAAGACATCCTCTCCGAGCTGGCGAAGCCCGGCCGCGATCCGCGCAAGCAATTCGAACTCTTCTCCTTCGCGGAAGGGATCGAGAAGCCTTCGGATCTCAAGGCGGGGATGAAGCTGCCGGGGATCGTCACGAATGTCGCGGCCTTCGGTGCCTTCGTCGATGTGGGCGTGCACCAGGACGGGCTCGTGCACGTCAGCCAATTGGCCGACCACTTCATCCGCGACGCCAGCGAGGTGGTGAAGGTCGGCCAGAAGGTGACGGTGACGGTGATGGAGGTGGATCTCCCGCGGAACCGGATTTCCCTCTCGATGAAATCGAAGCCGGACCTGGAGCCGCGGCGTGCGCCCGCGGGCGGCGGAGACCATCGCGACCGCAACCCGCGCCCCGAGCGCCGCGACTCACGCCCGCAGCAAGGCGGGGGAAATAACGACTGGTTCAGCCAGGCCTTGAACCAGGCGAAGAAAAAGTAGGAAAAGGAAAGGCGCGGCCAAGTGGCCGCGCCTCGCCGGAAAACGGTGCTGCAGGGTCCCCGAGCTATTCCTTGAGCTCCATCACTTCGATATTCCGGAATTCCACCGGGTGGCTCTCGGATTGCAGGCTGATGTAGCCCTCCGTGAGGTCGTTGTTGCCCTGGATCTCGATCAGCGGCTTCGCATTGGCATCGCCCTCATCGAGCTTCAGGTCGGTGTATTGCATCACTTCCTGGCCGTTGATCAGGTGCTTCACCAGCTTGCCGCCGCGTACCTCCGCCTCGGCCTTGACCCATTCGCCGAGCGGCAGGGTAGGGAACTTCGTGGTCATGCAGTGGGTCTTGTTCACCTTGCCATCCAAGGTGATGTAGGTGCCCGGGGTGCAGAGATTGCCGGTGGTCTTCACGCTGTTACCCTTGCCCAGCAACTGGAACTCGAGCGAGCAGGGGAAGTCCTGATCCTTGCCCATCGTCTTGGGATCCTGCGAGTGAAGCATGATCCCGGAGTTCTGGGTCGCCCAGCCGGGGCCGCCCTTCACCTGATCGCCGGTGAAGCGGTATTCGAGGCGGATGCGGTAGTTCGAAAGCTTCGTCTTGTGGAAAAGGTGGCCGTAGGCGTCGCCCCAATCGGCATAATTCTCATAAGTCACCGCGATGGCGCCATCCTTCACCACAAAGGTCTTCTTCGGGTCTTCGCCCAGCGCCAGGCCGCGGATTTTCGGCGTCCAGCCGTCCAAGTCCTTTCCGTTGAAGATGGAGGTCCACTTTGCTTCCTGGGCGGCGGCGCAGGAGATAAGCAGGGCGGCGATGGCGGTGGTGCGTAGGATCGGTTTCATGATCGGTGGATGAGATAACGCGGATAGCTCCAGTTTGTTGCAACCGTTTCGCCCGCGGCAAGGAGGATCGACCGCAGAGGCCGATCGGGAGAAAAGAATTCCTGAATAGGCACAGGCGGGTCTTCGTCCCACCACCGATGCACTTCCTGCGCTCCCTCATCGGGGCCGCCCTGCTGGCGGCCGGAACCTCCCTGGCGGCCGAACCGGACCACGACCTGGCGCCTCCGGCAGCGGTGAAACTGATCGATCTGCTGATCGACGGCCACCAATCGCGGGTGGAGATTGCCCTGATCGTGGATGGCACCGGGAAGGCCGGTCCTTTCGAAGCCAGGCACGTACGCCGTGTGGTGGCCGTTCATCCGGTGTGGGAGGACGGCCGGACAGTCCGGCGCATGCGAACCTACGACTTTTATTGGAACGAGAGCTACGGGTGGTTCACCTGGGAGAAGCGGGAGGAAAGGGGCGGCGACGCCGTTTACATCTGGAGCGAATTGAAGGGCGGCATCATCATCAGTTGAGGATGGCCGCAGCCCTTCTTGACCCGGCGGCGCAGGGGAGTTAGCAGGATCGCGTGAACCTTCGCGCCCGGATTCCCGTGCTCGCTTCCTGCTTCATCCTCGTGGGTGAAGCCGTCGGGGAGGAGAAGCAGGCCGTGCTAACGACCGGAAGCCGTCCATGGAAGATGGCGGACGGGAGTATGCAGCGGCTGCGCTTCGTGAAGTCCGAGGGCGGCAGAGTGTTGTTCCAGGGAAAGATCGGTGCCGCGGGGTACATGGACCGGGGGCTTTTCGCGCCGGAGGAACAAGCGGCGATCCAAGCCCTCGAAAGCGGCACCGTGAAACTCGTGTCCACTCCGGGACTGGGGGTTCACCCCGACTTCCCGGCCGGGAAGGTGTCCGAGGAGGAACGCAAGATCGGGCACTATTGGCTCGGCGAGGGCCGCACGTGGCAGCATGCCAACGGCAAAAGGGTGGAGGCCCGGCTGATCAACCTGAGCGATGACCGGGTGTCCCTGCTCGCCGGGAACACGGTGGCGAATCTTTCGCCCGCGCACCTCGGTCCTGAAGATCTCGCCTATCTGGAGCGCATCAAAACGGGAGCGGCGCGCATGTATCCGGACATGGTGACCATCGGAGGCATGGGATGGGGTGGCACGAACCACGCCTATCAGGCGGTGGTTCCCGGCGAGCGCTATGCAGCGGCAGCGGCGGCGGGCGGGACTTTCGAGGAGGTGCTGGCCACCTGTGTCCGGGAGGTGGCGGGGAAGCTGGACGCGAAGCTGTGGACGCTTCTTTCTTTCACGGAAGAGGCGGCACCCGCTCCGGTCGCAGTGACCCGCGCCGACCCCTCGCGTCCCGCGGATGCATCGAAGGTGACCCCG
>CBIHMP010000311.1:0-4756 GCA_966211015.1 uncultured Luteolibacter sp.
CCTTGAGAAAGGCGAGGGATGCCGCCGCCGCGGAGTTCGCGAAATCGAAGACCGAACTCCCGCCGGATTTCTTCCTCGGTTTCGAGAAGTACACCACTTCGCCCGTGCGCCGCGAGGCCACCGGGATCCTGACCTACCAGATGGATGCCCTGAGCCAGCTCGCCGCAAATCTCGCGGCGGCCGCCCCGGCGAAGCTGCTCAACATCTATCGTGAAACCTTGCCGGAAGAAGACGGCAAGCAGTTCGACGCGAAGGGCAAGAGCTTCCGCGCGCTGCCGGTGGAAATCTCCTTCAACGGCACGGAGGCTTCCCTCCGGAAGTTCCTCTCGTCCCTCGACGATTCCGGGAAATACTATTACGTGATCCGCTCGATGCGGGTGACCAACGAGAAGGTGAAGGCACCGACCGCCACGGACGCCCAGTTCAAGGCCGAGGAAGAGGCTGCCGGTGGAGACGGCGGAGCAGCACCGGCCACCGATCCCTTCGGCGGCGGCGGCGGCTTCGTCCTGCCCGGCGAGGAGGCCGCCCCTGCGGGTGATGCCGCCGCGGCCGCCCCGGCGGAAGAGGCCGCTCCGACCGGTGACGAGCTCATCCTCCAGCAAGTCCTAGGGTCCGAGAAGATCAATGCCTTCTTCCGGATCGATATCATCCAATTTCTTGACGCCCCGAAGGCCTGATCCAGGTCAGCCTTAACAACCCACCGTCATGTCCAAGCTTCCAAAAAACTTTGAAAAAGCCCTGTTGGGCGTCGCCGGCGTCGCTGCGCTCGGCTTTGCGGCCCTCGGCTTCATGAAATCCAGCGCCGTCGAGGCCGAGTTCAGCCACAACCTCAAGGGGACGGGCAAAAGCGACGCCTCCATCCCGGAGGCGGCGGCGACCACCCAGGCCACCAATTCCCTGACCTCCAACCGGACGATCGAGGCCGGCGAGGATTCCAAGGGGCGCAAGGTGAACCTGTTCGTCGGCATCCCGCTGTTCGCCGACAAGAACAACCCGACCAAGCCGGTGGATCCGCGGGAAGGTGCCGACGTGCACCCGGGCATCCCCAACGTGTGGTGGATCGAAATGGGTGCCGACATGTCTTTCGCCAACTCTCCCGACCGTGACGATGATGGGGACGGCTTCTCCAACCGCGAGGAATTCGAGGCGAAGACCCACCCGGTGGATGCCAAGAGCGTTCCCGCTTTGATCGCCAAGCTCTCCTACGTGAAGGACGAATCCAGCAAGTGGTATGTGAAGTTCGGCTTCGAGTCGGAGGGCAAATGGGCCCCCCGTCTGGAAGGCTTTACCCACGATGGCAGGCCTCTGAAGAACCGGGTCGGTGCTTTGGAAATGATGAACGTCGGGGAAACCTTCTTCAAGGAGGAGCCGATGGCCGGACGCTTCAAATACACCGGCATCATCGAGAGGGTGGTCGTCAGCGAGAAGACCAAGCTGGAGCAAAAGGTGAAATTTGCCCAGTACGAGGACCTGAAGGAGAACAAGAAGGGCGAGAAGTACGAGTCGCAGGCGGGTCTTCCCGACGCGGAGCTGGAGAACAAGGCTTACTACGACCGTACCGCGATCCTCGATCTCAAGGCGATCGGTTACGAAGGCAAGGAATTCAAGGTGGAGGAACGCACCACCTTCGCCCTGCCGCCGGACGCTCCCGAAAAGAAATACACGCTTAAAAAGGTCACGCCGGATTCCATCGAGGTGGAGTACGACGATGGCTCCGGAACCACGAAAACCGCCACGATTCCAAAGGGCGGCACGGCCACTCCGTAAATCAAATCGTTTTTGAAAAAATCGCTTCCCAACCGCCGCTCAGACCGGCAGAACACAGCCCCAACAATGCAAAAAACGCCAATGCACCGTACCTGCAGCACTGCCGCCGCCCTGATGGCCGTGGCAGCCGTGATGCCGGTCACCCTGACGGTTGCCAACGCCGGTGAAGGATACTCCGGTGGCGGCAGCTACAGCGGTCTCGCCCAGAAGGAAATGATCCGCCGCCAGAATGCGGTCGCCCAATCCGACAAGCTCCGTGACGAAGGTCGCGAAGCCTATGCGAAGGGAGACTACAAGCAGGCCGTGGATAAGTACAAGGAAGCCCTTCAGGTGCTGCCGGATGCTCCGATGGTCCAGGACCGCCGCACCTATCTGATCCAGCTCCTTGCCGACGGTTCCGGCGCCTTGGGCGAGCAGTACCGCAAGGTTGGCAAATACGAAGAAGCGCGCGTGCTGGCCGCCGATGTGCTCGCTGCCGATCCGAACAACGTGGAAGCGAAGCGTCTCGTCGAGTATCTCGACGATCCGATCCGCACGAATCCGGCGCTCACCTACGAGCACACGGAGAACGTCGATCAGGTGCGCCGCACCCTTTACATCGCCGAAGGCCACTACAATCTCGGGAAGTACGACGAAGCCAGCCGTTCCTACGAGGACGTGCTCCGCCTCGACCCGTATAACAAGGCCGCCCGCCGCGGCATGGAGCGCGTGGCGCAGGCCAAGGCCGACTACTATCGCGCCGCCTATGACCACACCCGCGCGGAACTCCTCGCACAGGTGGACAAGGCTTGGGAGCTGTCCGTGCCGCCGATCATCACCGGCGAGCTCGACACCGGCCGCCAGGCCGAAGGCGTCACCACGGGTGCCACCTACATCCTCGCCAAGTTGAAGTCGATCATCATCCCGGTGATCTCCTTCGAAGATACCTCCGTGGAAGAGGCGATCGACTTCCTCCGCGCCCGCTCGATCGAGCTGGATACGCAGGAGTTGGATCCCGCCCGCAAGGGAATCAACTTCGTGATCCGCAAGCCGCGTTCCGGCGGCGACGCCACCATTGATGCGGCTGCCGAAGGCGCGACCCTCGGCGGCGGCACCGATCCGGGTTCGCTGCGCATCCGCGAGCTGAACCTGCGCAACGTCCCGCTCTCCGAAGCACTCCGCTACATCTGCGATCAGACCAAGCTCCGCTACAAGGTGGACGACTTCGCCGTGACGCTGGTGCCTGCCACCGAGACCGACGAGGATCTCTTCACCCGCAGCTTCCAGGTTCCGCCGGACTTCCTCAGCCTCCTGGGTGGCGGGTCCGACGGCGGTGCCGATGCCGGTGCCGACGATCCGTTCGCGGCGGATGCCGGCGGCGGTACCGGTGCGACCTTGGCTCCGCGCAAGTCGGAGACCGAGTTGCTCACGGCCAACGGCGTGAAGTTCCCCGAGGGTGCCTCCGCGAAGTTCTTCTCCGGCAGCTCCACGCTGCTGGTCCGTAACACTCCGACCAACCTCGACCTCATCGAGTCGATCGTCGATCAGATCGGAAACAAGACCCCGCGTCAGGTGAAGATCTCGACGAAGTTCGTCGAAATCTCCCAGGAGAATACCGACGAGCTCGGGTTTGACTGGATCGTCTCGCCCTTCGGCCTGTCCGCCAGTTCCGTGTTCCTCGGCGGCGGCACGATCGGCAGCGGGCAGACCCGCACGAATGCCGACTTCATCGGCACCGTGGATGGTGTGAACCTGCCGGGTGTTCCTGCCGCCACCGGCACGAACGTAACGGACATCGTCACCGGCGGTCTCCGCAGCGGCGACGGTGCAATCAACCGCAACAACATCGATGCGGTGTTGAACAACCCGAACCGCACCGCCCAGAGCGCCAGCCCGGCGCCCGGCATCGCGGCGCTCACCGGTCTGTTCTCCGACGGCCAGGTCCAGCTGATCATGCGCGGTCTCGCGCAGAAGAAAGGCACCGACCTGATGACCGCGCCCAGCGTGACCGCACGCTCCGGCGAGAAGGCGATGATCGAAATCATCCGTGAATTCATCTACCCGACCGAATACGAGCCCCCGGAACTTCCGAACTCGATCGGCGGCGGTGTCAGCGGCGGCGACCTCGGACTGGGTGGCAACAGCGGGATTTTCCCGGTGACGCCGGCCACGCCGACCTCGTTCGAAACCCGCAACACGGGTGTCACTCTCGAAATCGAGCCGACCTTGGGTGGCAACGACTTCGTGATCGACCTGCGGTTCGCTCCGGACATCGTCGAATTCGAAGGCTTCGTGAACTACGGCAGCCCGATTCAATCGCCTGCCACCGACTTCCTCGGCAACCCGACGACCGTGACCATCACGGAAAACCGGATCGAGATGCCGGTGTTCTCCAGCCGCCGCGTGACCACGGCGCTTACCATCTATGACGGCTACACCGTCGCGGTTGGTGGCCTGATGCGCGAGGATGTGCAGACCGTCGAGGACAAGGTGCCGATCTTCGGTGACATCCCGGTGGTGGGCCGTCTGTTCCAGACCAAGGCGGAGAACCGGATCAAGAGCAACCTGATCATCTTCGTTACCGCGCAGATCATCGATGCCACCGGCCGTCCGGTCCGCGGAAGCGAAGCCCTGCCCCAAACCGGAAGCACCCCTGAATCGCTCCCCGTGAGCGGTGACGCGGGCGTCCTGCCGGAACTCGGCAACTAAGGCATCCAGCCGGAAAAAAGATCATAGCGGGCGGAGGGGAAACCTTCCGCCCGCTTTCGCGTTGGCAGGCGAGGTGCTTTTTGGGGATTGATCGGGCCTACGGACCTCCGTTTGCTTCGCCCATGCACGTTTTCGGCCTGAGCGGCGGGATCGCCAGCGGCAAGTCCATGGCTTGCAGGATAATTTCCCGGATTTTTCCGGCGGCGGCGATTTTCGATGCCGATGCCTGCGTGCACGGATTGCTTTCGGCAGACCGGGAGGTGATCCGGGCGGTGGCCGCACGTTTCGGGCGGGAGGTGCT
>CBIHMP010000312.1:0-4755 GCA_966211015.1 uncultured Luteolibacter sp.
AGGTCTCGCTGAAGTGGAAGTGAAGGTCCTCTCCGTGGGCGACGGCGAGTACAAGCGCAGCGCGAAGAAGAAGTGGTTCTTCGGGCTTTTCTAGGCGGTGCCGCTCAATACGCCACCCGGCCCGGCAGGGCCAGGTATTCGCTCAGAAGCGACCTCGCCTCTTCCGCCGCCAGCCCGGTGCGTATCAGGCCCCGCTCCGTGGCGGGCAGGCCGAGCTGCCGGTAGAATTCGCGGTCGTCGAAACCGATGGCCGCGGCCTCCGAAATACCAAATCCATAGTAGATCGTGCCGATCCGCGCCCAGAGGATCGCGCCCATGCACATCGGGCAGGGCTCGCCGGTCGTGTGGATTTCGCAGCCTTTCAGGCTGAAGGTCCCGAGCCGCCGGCACGCCTGGCGGATCGCCACGATTTCCCCGTGCGCCGTCGGATCGTTCGTCGCCACCACCCGGTTGTATCCCTCGCCCACGATCTCGCCGTCTTTCACCACCACCGCTCCGAAAGGTCCCCCGGCCCCGGATCCCATGCCGGTGCGGGCGAGTTCGATGGCGCGTCTCATGAAACGGGGCTCCTCGGGCATGAGCGGGGGTGTAGCGGATCGCCTTCTCCGCGGAAAGTCCTTAACCCGTTTCCCGGCGGGCATGGGAAAGGGAAACGACCCCTTGCCAGCAGCGGATCCCTCCGATAAGACATGATAACTCATGAAGACCCGCCCCTATGCGTGGATGGCAGCCGCGGCGCTCGGCTTCACCGCGGGCTTCGTTGCAAGGAAAGGCGGGAGCGGCCAAGCGCCGCCCGTAGCCCCCGCGCGGGCAAGCGCGAGCACCCCGGGCCATGCCCCGGCGACTCCCGGAGAGCCCGATTCACCGGCCCAGGCCCGCATCCCTTTGCCCGTTTCGAGGGATTCCATCGAGGACCTGCTCGCGTTGGAGAATCCGGAACTCTACGGCCGTCTCGGCCTCTGGCTCCTCGATGCTTCCGAGGAAGACATGGCCGCGTTCTGGACCGCTTACCGGACACGCGACGATGCCGATTTCTGGACCAAGGATCTCATCTTCACGCAATGGGCGAAGAAGAACCCGCAAGGCCTGCTCCAGGCCGCGAAGCGGGATGGCGAGGAGGGACCGGCGTGGTGGGCATGGACGATGAGCGATCCGGACGGAGCCCTGGCGGCCGTGGATGGGGAATCGCAGCAGATGCGCGGTTGGGTACTGCGCGGGATCGCCAATTTCCACCCGCAGCAGGCCCTCGCGATGCTGGAGGAGAAGCCCCAACTGGCCGGCTCTCTCGATCTGACGACGCTGGCAAGGGAACTGGGACGCGATGATCCGAGGGCGGCGGTGGAATTCCTGGCAAAACACAGCCATCACGATCTCTCCAAGCAGCTCAAGGAATGGGGCGAAAAGGATCCTCACGAGGCTTTCCGCTGGCTTCAGGAACGCGGGGACGACGAGCAGTTGCGTGGCGAATTCATCCGGAAAATCGCCAAAGAGCATCCCGGGGCACTCGCCGAGATTTCCGCCGGGCTTTCCCCCGGCTCCATGAAGCGGGAGGTTGAGACAGCGATCTTCCAACAGCTCGTGGAGTCTTCTCCCGGGAAGGCGCTCGCGGAGGCGAAGAAGGCGGGCTCCCCGGTGCTGGTGGCACAGCGGCTGGCGCAACTGGGAACACGGCTGGCCTCGGACGATCCGGACCAAGCGTTCAGGATCCTTGGCGATCTCCTCGCCGCCTGCCCGGACGCCCCCCACCGCATGTCGTTTACCCGCTATCCGAACGGTGGCAGTGGAGAAGGCGGAGGAGTGCCCGGCGTGGCGGATTTCATCAAGCATTTGGCCCGCGCCGAACCCGCACGTACCATGGAGAGCATCCTGGAAAGCGAAGGCGGACAAGCCAGCTGGACGCCGGGGCTTCACGGTAGTCCCCACCAGGTGGCTGCGATCTGGGCGGCCCAAGACTCGGACGGCTTCATACAATGGTGTGAGCAGGGCGGCGAGAAGACCGCGGACTTCGGAGCTGCCGTGCTCACCAATCAACTCATCCAACAACAGGACTTCGAGGGAGCCCTTGTCTGGATCGACCGCATCAGAGATCCCCAGCACAAACGAAACCATCTGGGGAACGTGATAAGCAACTGGCGGTCGCGGGACTCTGCGGCCGCGGAGGAGTGGTACCGGCAGGCGGATCTCCCGGAAGAGATGAAGCAGGTCCTCCAGTCCTATTTCCCAAGCCCCGCGCCATGAGAACGCGCGCGACACGACCCGTCCTCGTCGCCGCGGGGATTTTCGCGGCCTGCGCGGCAGGCGGATGGCTTGCAGGCGGCGGGCTTCGCGCTTCCTCCGAAGGAAAGGCGGCCGACGACGCGGAAGCGAAACCGACGAAAGCCCGGCGGGATCTCCGGCAGAAAGCGGCCGTACCTCCTGAGGTGACGGCCCGCATGGCAGCCGTTCGCGCGGCGCGGGATACCGATGAACGTCTGCGGGCCACCATCCAGTTGGCCTATTCGCTGCCGCTCGCCGAGATCGAAGCATGGTGGGAGGCGGAATGGTTCGACGGCCGGGAGGACATGCAGAGCTACTTCTTCTACCGCATCACCCGCGCCCGCTGGATGGAAGCCGATCCCGCAGGCTTGATGGACTACTGCCTCCGGGAGGACAGCACCCACACCCATCAGGTAGCGGGGGCGTGGGCCCGGTGCGATCCGGGCGGGGCTCTGGCCTACCTGCGGGAAGCGAGGGATCCGGCCCGGCTGTCCCGGCTCCTCTCCGCCATGGGGGGAGCTTTGGCAAAAGCCGATCCCGCGGCGGCTCTCGAAAGCGTTTCCGCCTTTCGCGCCACGCTTCCGTACGGGGACAATTACGGATTACACGAGATCATCCGCGAGGTGGCGAAGTCGGCCCCCGGTCTGCTGGAAGCGCAGTCGGCCGACTGGCCTCCGGCGCTCCGGCATGCCATGGCTTCCAGCCTGGCCTCGGCGGCCCTGAATCGGGACCTTGCCGGTACCGCGGCCAAGCTGGCGGAATCCAAGGACGGGAAGCGCCATTTCATGGAGGCGCTGGATCAGGATCGCGATCTGGTGAAGAGGATCGCCCGCGATCCATCGGTACTACCGGAGGGCTGGTTCGGCGAACTCGCCAGCCGGAGCGGCTACTATATCGTGGAAGACGACCCGCGGTCATGGGTGGAGGCCGACCTGGCAACGATGGGCTTCAGCGAAGACCAAGCACGCCAGTTGCGCAGCTATGCCCTGAACCAGCTCGGAAATAAGGATCCCGCGTACCTCCAGACCCTGCTAACAGGGGGAAATCTGGAGCCGAACGAACGCCGGGATGTGATCGGCAGGTTGGTCAACTCGATGGCCGCGGACAAGGAGAAGGCGGAGGCTTGGATCGCCGGGCTCACCGATGAATCCGATATCGAGATTGCCAAGGGCACCCTGGCAGTGACCTCCGGTCTGGAAGTGACTCCTTCCACGCTGCTTTCCGATCTTTCGGGAGGGGCTTCGACCCTCGACTGGAACCAAGCCCGTGCCGCCGCCCTTTGGGGGCCGGAAGAACGCAATGCCTTCACCCGCGGGTTCTCGGATCTGCCGCCTGAGCAAAAAGAAGCGACCGCTCGCAAACTCCTCCAGAGCCACTACCAGCAATTCCCGGACTCCCTGCGCGCGGAGGCGATCGGCTATCTGCTGGCGGAGCCCCCGGCCGAGGCGGCGAAGGATGCCCCATCCACTGCAAACGACGGTTACGTGCAGGCTGCCTCCACCGTCGCGGCTCGCTGGGTGGATGACGATCCGGCCGCCGCCAGCCGCTGGGTGGGGTCGCTCCCTGCCGGCGAGGCTCGTCTTTGGGCCGCAAAGAATCTTGCCGCCCGCTGGAATGACTACGAGCCCGCCGCCAGCAGCCGCTGGATCGACAGTCTCCCTGCCTCCGAAAAGGCCGAAGTACGGAAGTATGTGGACTCCGGCCAGGCTCACCGCCATTGAGGCCGGGATTCCCATAGCCAACTTTCAAGATCTCGGGATAGTGCGTCCATGAACTTCGCACCCCTTGCCATCCTGGCCATCCTGCTCTTCGCCAGCTCCTGCGCGGGGCCCGGCGGCGGCACCGGTGCCAATCTTTCCAATGACGAATGGGGCCATCGCCCGGGCCCCCGGGGCTTTTCGACCGTGATTATCGATGCCGGGCACGGCGGCACCGATCCGGGGGCCGTCTCCCGCAGCAGCGGCCAGCGCGAAAAGGATCTTGCGCTCGATACCGCCAAGCGCCTGCAGCGCCAGCTCGGCGGAAAAGTCCGGACCGTGCTGATGCGGAATGACGACCGCTTCATCGAGCTCGACGAGCGGGTAAATCGCGCCAGCGGCAAAGACGGCACGATCCTGGTGAGCCTGCATTACAATTCCAGCGGCTCCGGTATCCGCGGCCCGGAAACCTACTACTGGCGCGTGGACAGCCACGGTCTGGCCACCCGCATCCAGCGGCACATGGTCTCGGTCTCCCCTTCCGAGTCCGGCAACCGCGGCCTGGTCCGCCGCCGCCTGCGCCTGACGCGCAATCCTGACATTCCCTGCGTGCTTGTGGAAATCGGCTACCTCAGCCATCCCGCCGAAGCCAAGCTCTGCGCCGATCCGGCCTACCGGGAGAAAATGGCCGCGGCCATCGCCCGCGCGATCCTGGAGCAGCAAAGCCGCGGGGACGCCGGCACCGGCCCCCTTCCCAAACCCATCTACGCCCCGCCCAGCCGACCCACGGATGCTCCCGGAT
>CBIHMP010000313.1:0-4754 GCA_966211015.1 uncultured Luteolibacter sp.
GTGCACTTCACCCCGGCACACGACGGCTCTGTCGAACTCGATCTCAACGGCCCGTGGGGCGAGGCAGGGCAGGGCGTGCTGCAGCAGCAGGAGGTCCTCTGGGATGCTTTTTCCGCCACGGGCGCGGAACTTTCCAACGGCAGCTTCGAGGAGACGAGGGATGGCAGGCCCGCCGGATGGGAGTCGCCCTGGCGGCCCTATCCCGCACCGGGCGCTTGGCCGCTCGCAGGGAACAAGCCGTCGGACGGTGCGTCCTATGCGGCGTCATGGCATGGCCGTCCGCTCATACGCAGCATCCCGGTGAAGGCGGGGGTTCCGGTCGCCCTGAAATTGCACGCCCGCGCGGCGACCGTTCCGGGTTTCAAGGAACCGGCGCGTCTCCCGCAGGACACCCCGGCTCATCGTGCCTGCGCCCGCATGAAGCGCGGGGTGAATCTCGGAAACCACTGGGAGGCCCCGCCCGGCGGCTGGGGGATCCGCTACGATACCGGTGACATCGACCGCATCGCCGCCGAAGGATTCGATCACATCCGGGTCCC
Source organism: uncultured Luteolibacter sp. (assembly GCA_966211015.1). Lineage (GTDB taxonomy): Bacteria > Verrucomicrobiota > Verrucomicrobiia > Verrucomicrobiales > Akkermansiaceae > Haloferula. Next base: position 540 of record CBIHMP010000313.1, read on the forward strand.
CGTGGCATGGCACTACCATCTTCAGGATGGCAGGATCAAACCGCAGCTTCTCGCCGAATTGGAGCCCGTCCTCCGGCACGCGCTGGAAAAAAACCTGCTCGTCATCATCAACTGGCATCACTTCGAAGACCTCTGCAAGGAGCCGGAGAAGCACCGTGCCACCTTCATCTCCGGCTGGACGGAGATCGCACGCCATTTCAAGGACTGGCCGGAGGAGCTCTACATCGAGCTTATCAACGAGCCCAACGGCGCGCTCGACCATGACATGCTCACCTCGATTCACGCCGGTGCCATCGCCGCGATCAGGAAGACGAATCCCCGGCGCATCCTGCTGGCGGATCCCCCGCAGTGGGCCGCCATCCGCGGGCTCGACCGCTTTTTCCTTCCCGATGGCGATGACCGGATCATCGCGACCGTGCACAGCTACGAGCCGTTCCAATTCACCCACCAGCAGGCAGCCTGGGTTCAGTTGGCGGATCTGCGCGGCATCACCTATCCCGGCCCTCCTCCAAAGCCGGTGCCGCTCCCGGAATCACTGCGGGAAAACACCGGCCTCGCCTCATGGCTGGAGGCCTACAACACGCGGCAAGGCACCGGGAACCCCTGCTCCGCCGCCACTTTCGAGCTTCTGCTCGATGACGCGGCGGCATGGTCCCGGCACTTCGGCCGCCCCGTGCATATCGGCGAGTTCGGGGCCTACCGGAAGGCCGATCCCCAAAGCCGGAACCGCTACATCCGCGACTTCAGGATGGCTGCGGAAAAGCGCAAGATGCCTTGGACCCTCTGGGATTGGAAAGCGGGCTTCGCCTATTGGGACAGCGAGACTTCGAAGCCCCTGCTCAGGGAGGCGTTGCTCGGAACTCCCTAGGAAGGGCTTCGGAGATCGGCATCGCCCGCACCGCTGCCGCTGGCGCGGGCCCGCACCCGGCAGGCTCTGTGGTAGCCGGGGTCACGGGCAGGACGTCGGAGAGTTCGCCGGGAGTGGCATATTCAGCCGACCGGAGCTTCTCGAAGGAAGGCATGAAGGTCTTGGGCTTCGGAATCCCTCCGGAAGAAAGAGCCGCACGGAGGGCAGCTTCTGCCAACCGGTTGATTCGTTCCTGTGTGGTCATCGCGAAGTTCGGGTGGCGTTCCTGTACACCTAGCTAACCATAACTCCCTAAGAACTACCACCGGCTCGACATTACGTAATCACGTAACCCGCGGCGCGACGGGGATGAAACTTCACCGCGTCTCCTCCCGGTGCCTCTTTCTCCGGAGCATCAGGACGAGCGTCCCGATCACCACAGGCAGCGCCGTCCCCGGCTCCGGGATAGACGCTTCGTGGTTGCCGCCCGCAAGCGAGGACGAGGGCGGAGCTCCCCCTCTCATCGCGATGCTTGCATCGCCAAAGAAGCCATGATCGGCGAACGAAACAAGTTGCGGCTCCGGGTTCTCGTCCAACAGCGAAAGCGCTGGTCCGTCCGTGCCGGTCACTCCCTCCGCTCCGCCGGGCACCAGAGCCATGCCGGTTTGGGCCGGCAGCAGCGGATCGGATGAAGGCATGCTTTGCCCGCTTCCGCCCAGTGCCGCAATCGCGGGAACTTCATCGATCTCGGGAAGCGGCATGAAGCCGAAATCCCGGGGGGCCAAGGCAGGGGCGGAGTCGGTTTCCGGCACCGCGGCCGTCTCCCCCGCGGGAGCGGCCTCGCCCGCAGCGGGTACCGGTTTCTGCGAAGCAGGGACACCTCCAGCGCCACCGGCACTGCCTGCCGCCATCGCAGGTGCCCCCTCGCTTTGAGGCTGCACGAAGAAGATCGTCCCCGCTGCCAAAGCCAGCGCCGCGGCTGCCGACACCGCCACCAGAAGGCCGAAGCGCCTTTCACGGGCCACGGGAACCATCGGCTCCGCCCCGGCCCGCATCACCGACCTCAGCGTGCGGAGGAAGCGCCGGTCTTGCTCGAGCCGGGCGAAGAAGCTCCGGTCCCCGATCATCCGGCTCAGGAGGGGAATAGCGGCGGGCGTCTCGCCGACAAGCCAATCGAAGCCTGCCTGGGCAAGGGGATCCTCCCGTTCCATCCGGACGACGTTGTCGCCTTGGATTGCCTCCCCGGCCACGGCGGCCTCCAGCAAGCGGCGGCGCATTTCGTGTCCCAGTTCCAGATCCGGCCCCGCCATTGCGTCCTCCAGGAATTCTTCGAAAGGATCTTTCATCCTTCGCCTCCTTCCCGTTGCCAGCGGTCCTTCAGTTCCTTCACCGCGCGGTGGAGGAAGTAGCCGATGTTCCCTTGCGAGATGCCGGTAACGGCCTCGATCTCCTTGTAGCTGAGCCCCACCTGGAACTTCAGGCGGACGAGCTCGCGCTCCCGCTCCGGAAGCGCCGCCACCATCTCGAGCAGCTTTTCCTCGCGTTCGCCGCGCAGGAGCTGGTGATCGGGCGAAGCCGCTTCATCGCCCTCCATATCGGGGAAATCCCAGCCGAATTGCACGACCCTCTGCCGCCTCATGTGGTCGGTCAGGACGTTCCGGCAGACGGTGAAAAGCCAGGCCGCGAGATTCTCCGGCATGCCCTTATCGCGGGTGCGGATCAAACGGAAAAAGGTCTCCTGCACCGCATCGCGCGATAGCTCGCGATCCGAGCAAATGCCGTAGGCGTGCTTCAGCAGAGGCTTCTCGTAGCGTACGAGAATCTCGGCCAGCCAGTTGCCCGAAGGCTCAATGGACCGTGCTTCGTTCACGGGGAGTTGCCCTCGATGATCTCGGCGATCACCTCCCGGGCTTCCGTCGTCTCCGACCATGCCGGCAAGGCCAGCAAGTCGGCGGCTTCATGAAAAGCCGCGATTTCCGCGGGGTCTCCCAGCTTCGTCGCCGCATCGCGCAGCAAGGGAACCCCGTCCGGCTCGCCCAATTGCACCATCCCGTCCCGGGCCGCCGCGCGGATCTCGGGATCGCCATCGAGCAGCCACGGCCGGATCGCCTTCACGCCTTCCGGCGAATAGGTCACCACCGCGGCGTGGATCTCGTCCTGCGCCTCCTCCCGGCGGGCGGAATCGGCTTCTCCGCCCGGCGCGGTCGCAGCCATCACAGGCTGCTTCTCGCGGGGGGTCGCCCTGCGCTCGCGCATGGCGGATCCGCCGGGCACGGGAGGGGCCGGCTTTGCTTCCCGACTCTCCGATGGCGTGAGGACCACGATCGCGATCCATGCCGCCAGCCCGAGCAGGATGAAGGAAAGATTTCTCAGACGGTTCATTCGTGAAGGGAGCTCTGTGAGGCGCTGTGAAAAAAATCCCGGGGGAGGGAAATCAAATCGCACGCCCCGCCTCCCTTGCAGGCGGAGCGTGCGCGACCCATGAAAGGGGAACTATCAGGGAACCGCCGAACCCGGGAAGAAAGGCGTCAGATTCACCAATTGGGTTCTCTGGGTGCGATACTTGCCGGTGATGATGCCCGTGCCGGTGCCGCTTTTGCCGTTCACCGTGAGATTGTCCGTCCGGGTCATCACCACCGTGCTCTCGTTGCCAACCCGGGCCGTTGCAAACTTCAGGATCTGGGTGCCGGTCGCCGAGCTGGCCCCGGCGCGCACGTCGAGCGTCGCATAGACCTTGCGGGTGAGGCTCGGCTTGGTGGTGCCGGTCACCGGCACGAGTTCCGTGCCGGTGGTCGCCGTGCCTTGGTTCACCGGCTGGGTCAGGAGGTTGGCGGGCACCGCCACGGCGGTCTTGCCGGACTTCAGGGCGTAGATGTTGCCCACGCCGTTCGGGCTCGCGACGCGGTAGAGGGACCAACCCGTGATCTGGCCGTCGAGCAAGCTCGCCACACGCATTGCTTCCAGGATGTCGCGGTTGACGAAGCGGACGCTGCTGGTGGTGTATTTCTTGCGCTTCACACCCCCGGGCAGCGTGACCTCGGTCGGCGCGTTCTCGGTGGTGATGGTGGCGTCGAAAAGGAGCGGATTGACCGAACCCGGCTTCACGGTGGCTTGGCCGTGGGCGCTTGCCATCGCCAGCATTCCGGTGATCGGAAGGATAAGGAATTTCATACAGGGATATCTGTCTGTGTCGGTTAGGATGCTTCCCGCTGTCGCGTGTTTCCGTTCTCCGGACTGGCAGCGGGGTGTTCATCAAGGAATCGGGCGATCCGCCGTTTCCTTGGCGGATTCCGGGAAAAATAATTCCCGCCCCCTTCCTTCGGCCCCCGGCCATTCCCGTTCAGACGGTTAGCGATCCTCTTTTCCCC
>CBIHMP010000314.1:0-4706 GCA_966211015.1 uncultured Luteolibacter sp.
ACCCCGCTCCGGCTCCCGTCCCTCCCGGTATAGCCACCGCCCTACCCCCTGCGCCGCTCCAGCAGGACGAGCATGAGGTAGGAGAGCAGGAGGTTCATTTCCTCCCGCGGGCTGAGATCCCCGAGCTTTTCGATCCGGAAGCGCCCTTCGAAAAAGGCGGCTTCCTTGGTCAGGCGCATCGCGGGCGCCCCGTCGGCCCGGGTGGCGAGATAGCGGGGGTGGAAAAGGTAGCCGCTCAACATCCCGAGGATCGGGATCTCGCTCAAGAACGCGTCCGCCACCTTCGCGCCCGCATTCTCCTCCCGGATGCTGAAGTCGGGCGTATTGTCCCCGGGATTGAAGGCCTCGTAGTGGGCGCGCCACATCGAGCGCCAGCCGCGGCGGCCGACGCTGCCAATCTCGCGGCCATCGGCATCGGTGGCGAAGTAGCGGGCCGACCAATCGATCACCTTGTTCGCGCGGATGTCCGCCAGCCGGGTATTACGCGTGGAATCGGTGAAGATCTCCACGTGCTCGCGGAATTTCAGCAGCTTTTGCTTGGTATAGAGGACGGTGCGGCCGCTGGCATCGGTCATCGTCGCCTGGCTGGCCAGCGCCAGGATCTTGAAGGAGAGCCGTAGCGGATATTGCAGCCCCTGGAGCGCGCGGGCGACATCATCCGACGGGAGCACGGGCGGAACGGCGGGAGGGGCGTAAGGATTGTCCATCTACCCGGATGGCATGCCGGATTCCGGGTCCCTTGCCAATCCTTCATCCGCCGGCGTCGAAAACTCGACCTTCACCTCCAGGCTCTGGAAGGCCCCCGCGGGCCCGAAGTACCGGCCCGATACCGGCATGACCCCCCGCGGGTGGTGGCTGGTCCCCGTGACGATGTGCTGGTGGGTGCAGCGTTTCCCCGTGGTGGGGTCGAAACCGCGCCAGCCGAGCTGGGGAAAGTACGCCTCCGTCCACGCATGGGTGGACCCCCGCGCCGCGCGCGTGGCGGCGCAATCGAGATATCCGCTCGCAAAGCGGGCCGCGATGCCCAGATGCCGCAGCACCTCCATCATTAGGGTAGCCACGTCCCGGCAGGAGCCGGTCTCGAGCGAGAGCGTGGTGGCAGGCGTCTGCACTCCCTTCTGCTCCCGCCGCTGATAGCCGATCGTCTGGTGGATGATCTCCGCCAGCCGGACCACGAATTGCTCCGCGCTGGGAAAGCTCCCCGGATCCGGCAGTTGCCTGATCCACTCCTTCACCGCCGCCGTTTCCTCGCTATACACGGGCGTCAGATAGCCCACCACGATGCCGTGCTCCAAGGTATCGTACTCCAGCGGATAGGGGCTGGGGCTTTGGGCCGGGTGAGGCGGCGCGGCAGGATCGAAGAAACGCCGTACCACGACATCCACCTCGAATCTCAGTTCGGTGCCCGGCTCGCGGAAATGGGCATGCGCAATCGAATTGCCGAAGATGTCCCGGGTCCACACCACGTCGGCCGCGGGGGTGATCGCCAGCAGCAGGCTCTCCACCCGCAGGTCGTGCCCCTCCCGCGGCCGGATCACCAGCCGGTGCGACTGGAAGGTCACGGGCTCCGCGTAGGCATAGTGCGTGCGGTGAATGATCCGGAGCAGGTGGCTATCGCTCATGACTCTCAGGGCTCGATCAGGATCGCTTGGCCCGACAGATCGGAAGGACCGAGCGGGGTGAAATCATCCGACACGCAGGAGACGGACATTTCCGTCAACTGCATCCGGCCGAAAATGGTGGCGACCGAGGCATCGGCCGCATCGCGCCCCGTCGCGATGCGCACCAGCCCGTTGAGGGCGGCCAGCCGGGTGGGATCAAAGATGAACCAGCGGTTGCCGATGCATGCCTCGAAGCAGGCGTGAAAATCCGGCGGCTGCATGTGGCAGGCGTAGCCGGTGAAATAGCGGGCCGGGATGGAAAGGGCCCGGCAGAAGGCGATCCCTAGATGGGCAAAGTCACGGCAAACCCCGGCGCGCTGCGTCACCGTATCGAAGGCCGAAGTCTCCGCATCCGTGGTTCCGGAAATGTAGTCGATATTGTGGAAAATCCAATCCGCCACGGCCACCGCCTGATCATAGGGATGCGGGATGCCGCCGAACTCCTTCGCCGCCAGCCGGCCGAGCCTGTCGGATTGGCAGTAGCGGCTGGGGAAGAGGTACTGGATCGCGGAGCGCCGGAGTTCCGCGACGGGCACGTCGTGAATCTCTTGGTGGCTCACCATCGAGTGCTTCGTCTCCGCGATCGCGGAGTAGGTGATGTCCAATTGTGTCGCCTTCCCCGTGTCCATGCGGATGTAGCGGTTCTCCCCGGTCTGGAGGGGGAACTCCTCCCACTGCACTCCCGGAGTGATCTGCAGCACCTCGTTCTGCAAGGTTTGGTTAGGCGTCGAGAGCGCGTGGATATTCAGCAGCACCGTGCTGCGCTGGAGCACTTGGTAGTGGAGCTCGGCGTTGATCTGGAAGGGCATCGTTCGGCCATCTTCGCCCCGGATGAAATTTTCGCAAAGGGAGGATGAAGTGCTTCCGGTGAAGCGGATTCCGGATAAGTTGAACAAGGTCGTTCGACCGCGTCGAATAGAGAGCTCAGAACACATCGAAGAGATGTTCCCGGAATCCAAACATCTCCACTCGAAACTCCGCAGTAGCCTTAAAGGAGGATTCTGGTTGGCCATCCTGGCACTCGCCTTCTCGGGACTAATCGTTGCCTCCAATTTTTTCACCGACCTTCGCGCGGAACCGGCGAAGGCCGGGGCCCGCACCGAAACCCTCAACAACATCCGTAGGCTCGGCCTCGCGTTATCCGAGTTCGACGCCGAATACGGACGATTTCCGGACAAGAGCACGATCCCTTTGGTCCAGGCCTCAACCGGAACAAAACTCACCCTCGACGACAGCAGCTCAAATAAGCTCTTCCGCCAGTTGATCGCCGCGGGCTTAAAGAGCGAGAAGCTCTTTTGGGCACCGTTGGAGGGCGGCCCGAGGAAGCCCGACGACGTGTTCGGAACGGATGGCTCCGCTTTGAGAGCAGGAGAATGCGCGTTTGCCTACATCGCCGGGCTGAAATCGAGTGATGCGCCGGAAGCTCCGATCGTGATGGCTCCCTTGCTCAAAGGCAAGACCACCTTCGACCGGCTTTCCTTCCATGGGAAAGCCGTTATCCTCTTCTTGGACAATTCCGCAAAGTCCCTCCCGATCGAGAAAGACGGCCGCGTCTTGCTCAACGGCATGGATATCTTTGATCCGCGACAGCCTTTTTGGAAAGGCAAGGCGCCGGACATCAAGTGGCCGGAGTAGCGCGACTCTCCGAGTTGCGCGGGGATCGTGCACGGAACATGGAAGTGGCCGGACAAGTCCTGCAGTCCGCCCTCTTTCGTAACTTGGAAAGTTGCGCCACTACCCCTTGTCCGTCTTCTTCTTCAGCGCCTCCAGGATCTCCTTTACCCACGGCGTGGCAGCGTGTGTCGCCAGCAGCTTGTCGGCCTCCCGCTGGATTTCGGTGCTGGTGTGTTCGAAGCAGTCCGGCGCTCCCTGCGGACCAGTGGCGAGCACCAGGGCGCCGAATTCCTCCAGCTTCGCGATCCCGTCTGCATAGGCGGCATTCGCGGGCTCCGCGGTCATATCGCCGAAGCCGTCCAGCGCCGTCTCGTTCGCCGCCATCACGCCCGACTCGCGCAGGAAGCTGGTCCACCACGCGGCGCGGTAGTCTTCGCTTTCCTTGAGCTTCCCGATCCACGCCAGCACCGCCGCTTCATAGTCGGCCCGGGTAGGAGCTTCCTCTTTCGCCTTCCGGTGCCACTGGCCTTCCAGCCAGACGATGCCCTCCGTCACCAGCCATCCCGGGCCGTCCGCATGGCCGCCGGGGTGGAAGCGCAGCGCGGCGGACCGGGCGACCTCCGCGTAGGAGAAGGCGGTGCCGTAGCGATTGTAGTCATACGCGCCGCTGATGAAAAAGTAGTGGTTCCCTTTCTTCAATTCCCCCGATTGCGCTCCGGCGATGAGGCCCAGCACGCCGGCCCCGTCGAGCTTCGCCGCATTCGTATAGGCCATTCGCGCGCCGCCGGAGTTTCCGGAAAAATAGATCCGGTCCTCATCGAGCGGCAGCGTCTTTTTCAGGTGCTCCACGCACTTCGCGGCGTGCTCGTGGTTCTTCTCGCCGCCGTTCTTCGATTCCACCGAACAAGCGACGACCCAACCGCAGATCTCCGCACCCTCGATCAGGGGCTTCAGCGTGTCCGCGCTACCACCGCCGGATGAGGTGTAGAAGATCAGCGGATACTTGCGCCCGCCTTTCAGGGACTTCGGCAGGTAGAGGAAGTACTTCGAGCCCCCGGCATCCACCGGGCCCACCGCCTCGCCCGTGGGATGGCCCAGATCGGGAGCGGCGTTCCCACTCGCATCGACCTTGAAGTGATCTTCCAGCGCCTTGCGGTCCGCGTCCGCCAGCTTGTCCAACGGCACCTTCAGGGTCTTGCCGTCCTTCCGCTCGAAGCTCACCTCGCCCCCCTCCACCGTCACCGCCTTCGCCTCGAGCTTGGTGCCGGCCTTCGAGGTCCACGACTTCATCTCCGTCGGCGCGGCACCCACAGCGAAGGGGAAAAACAAGGCGGCCAGGGCGAGATAGAAACGCTTTCTCATGGGTTTTGATCCAATAAAGCCCGCCTTGCGGGCGGGACAAGGTTCATTCCAACAGGAAATATCCATTCC
>CBIHMP010000315.1:0-4684 GCA_966211015.1 uncultured Luteolibacter sp.
CTTCCCGCTCCGGATCATGGGCCTCCACCTGGTGGTCGGCATTTGCCGTGCCGAAAAGGAAGCCGGGCGGGAATGGCATGCGTGCACAGGATGAAACGCGGGAGCGCATCCGCAAAGCCCGCGTTTTGCCGCCAAAGCTTCGTCACATTGCCAAGCCTGCTGCCCCATCGCGGGCTTGCCATCGCCCGGCTGCTTCCCTTCACTCCCGCCCCGTTCACCGGCCATGGCCCTCATCGTGCAAAAATACGGCGGCACCTCCGTCGGCTCCATCGACCGCATGCGCAACGTCGCCGCGCGGGTCAAGCGCACCCGCGACGAGGGCAACCAGGTGGTCGCCGTCGTCTCGGCGATGTCCGGCGTGACGGACGGCCTGATCAAGATGGCCCGGGAGTTCAGCGAGAGCCCGGCCGAGCGGGAGATGGACGTCCTGCTGGCCACCGGTGAGCAGCAATCGATCGCGCTGGTGGCCATGGCGCTGCACGAGGCGGGCCTCGAGGCCGTTTCGGTCACCGGGCGCCAAGCGGGCATTTTCACCACCGGCTCCCACACGCGAGGGCGCATCCAGGACATCGATCCGGAATTCATGCGCCGCTCGCTGGATGAGGGGAAAACCCTTGTCGTCGCCGGCTTCCAGGGCATCACGCCGGAAGGCATGATCCACACGCTGGGCCGCGGCGGCTCCGACCTCACCGCCATCGCCATTTCCGCCGCGCTGAAGGCCGACGTCTGCCAGATCCTCACGGATGTGGACGGCGTCTATACCTGCGACCCGCGGATCGTGAAGAATGCCCGGAAGCTGCCGGAAATTTCCTACGACGAGATGCTGGAAATGGCCTCCTCCGGCTCGAAGGTGATGCAATCCCGCTCGGTCGAGTTCGCCAAAAAGTACGGCGTCATTTTCGAAGTCCGCTCGTCTCTCAATGACAATCCGGGCACGCTGGTGCTCGAAGAACATCCTGCCATGGAAAACGTCGTCATCCGCGGAGTCTCCATCGAGCGCTCCCAAGCCCGCGTCACCATCACCGGCATCCCCGATGTGCCCGGCATGTCCGGAAGGATCCTCGGGGCGCTGGGGGAGGCGGAGATCAATCTCGACATGATCGTTTCGAACATCGCGAGCGACGGCCATGCGCGCCATTCGTTCACGATGCACTCGAACGACCTCGGCAAAGCCCAGGCCGCGCTGAAGCCCGTGCTCGCCGCGCTGAGCCCCGACGCGAAGATCGAGACCGAAGGCGGCATCGCCAAGCTTTCCGCCGTGGGCATCGGCATGCGCTCCCATTCCGGTGTCGCGGCCACGATGTTCAAGGCGCTCGGCGAGGCCGGAATCAATATCGGCATGATTTCCACTTCCGAGATCAAGATCGCGGTGACGGTGGACGAGACGCGCATTGAAGACGCCGCCCGCGCGGTGCACGATGCCTTCGATCTCGACAAGGAGCCGGTGAAGTAGGCACTGCCACCGGCAGCCGGGGAGGGCGAGACCATGGACAATCCCTACCAGCCCCCCTCTACCGGAGAACCGCCGCCGCCACCGCTCCCGCGCAGGGAGATCGGCCTGAAGGATCCGCGCCTCCTGGGCCTCGCGAGTCTGGTCTTCTACGCCATCAGCCTTTCGGGCGAAGTCATCGAGCATTTCGGGAGGACTTTCGCCGCGGGGGTTCCGCTTCCCGGAGAAGGGCATCTGCACGATACCTACTACATCGTCGCGGAAGGGCTGCGGCCGCTCGAGTGGCTGATGTTGGGAGCCATGCTTCCCTCCGTGATCCTCTATTTTCTGTGGAAGTACCGCGTGGCGAGGAATGCGTGGATCCTCGATCCCGGGGCGATGAGGATCACCCCGGCGATGGCGGTGGGCAGCTATTTCATTCCGCTCGTGCACTTCGTCCTACCATGCCGGGCGATGGCGGAGATCGCCCGTGCTTCATATGGCTCCACCACCGGGGTTGCCATCTGGTGGACCACCCAGCTCGTCGCCATGGTCGCCAGCCTCGCGCTGGGATTTACGGCGGGCCCTGAAGGCTTCGCCGCGCGCCCCACCTTGGCGGAGCACCTCTACCTCGCGTGGTCGATCTTCACCTTCGTCTGTGCGTGGCAGATCGTCATGCGGATCACGCGGGCGCAGTCGGCACGGGCGGCGGCCTGACGCTCAGGTTTCCTCGGATTCGAAGAGCTTTTTCAACACGTCTGCAAAGCGGTTGTAGAAGAATCCCAGCACGACCAGGGCCGCCCCCAGGGCGAGGAAGGCGGCCACGCGGGTGAAGGTGGTGAAATCCCAGACGTCGAGGGTGAAGAGCTTGCCCAGTGCCATCGCCAGCAGGGCGAAGCCGGCGTAGCGCAGGGCTGCGATCTTCCGCCACAGGCCGCCGCTCACGAGCACGAAGCCGAGCCCCGTCCAAAGGACCGCCACGGGCTTCCAGCCGAAGTGCCAGACGACAAGTTGCGTGGACCAGAGGGTCAGGAGCGCACAGGAAAAGAGAAACAGCGGCGCTGTGAGTGCGTGTGGCTTCCGTCCCTTCAGCAGGAAAGCCGTGGCGAGACCGGCGAGAACCGCCATCCAACCATGCGGGAAAGGAGCCGGCTCCACGGGCCCCCATGGGTTTCCCGTGGTGGCGACCAGCATGAGGCTGATTCCCGCGGCGAGCAGCACCCCGCTCTCCGGAAGGATCCGCCGGAAATGCAATGAAAGGCCCAGCAGCGCCAGCCCGCTCGCCGCGAGAATGTCCGCGAGTTCGTCCGGAGCCAGCTCGTCCCAAAGTGTGAACCACGAGATGAGGGTGCAGCAACGGGCGAGAATCGCCACGGCCCGGAACTCCGTGCGTTCCCGCGGGAGAAGCGCAATGCCGGTGACTGCCAGGGACGCAAGCAGCGGCAGAAATTCCGCGATCCACGGTTCTCCGCCGGGTGCGAGCTGCTCCATCAAGGCCAGCGGGAGCAGTAGGACCGCGGCGATGGCCAGCGTGGGGCTGCGGAATCCGAGGCGGGCCAGTGCCGCGAGCACGATGGCTCCGGCGGCGCACCAGAGCATGAGGCCGGATGAAGGGAGGTCGAGCAGGTTGCCCGCGCGATAGAGTGCCGCCGTAACGGCAAGTGCGCTGAGCCAATGCAAAACCCGGGCCAGCTCTTTCCGGCCGCCCGGCACCGAGGGCGGCGCAGGGTAGCGTAGCCCGAGCCAATGCATCGCCAGGGAAAGCAGCGCGACCGGTGCCGGGCTCCACGCGGCCATGTCCGTCCCGCCGGCGATCATCCATGCCAGGGCAGCCAGGAGGAAGACGAGAGCGGCGAGAGCCGCCTCCTCCAAGCGTCCTGCCGGGTCTCTCAGCAGGGTGAATGCTGCCATGCCGGTCGCGATGGCCGCGGCGGCCGGCGCCCGCCATTCCTCGGGGAGGGCGGGGCACCATGCCGCGAGAGCTACCAAGCTGCCCGCGGAAAACACCAGCGAAACTGCCGCCCGCGGGAGCTGCCCCGGTGTTCCCGCCGCATCACATCCTCTCCTGAGTATGAATGCCGCGGCAGTGAGCAGCAGGGCCGTGACACCGGAACTCCAGACCGGCAGATCCCGGGCCCACAGGGTTGAGTCGAAGACGCAAACAAGACCGCCCACCGCAGCGGCGGTGGAGAAGGCCAGCTCGCTTTTCCCGCGGAAGCGCACGTAGGCCAAAGCCAAGCCGAGGGATTGTACGGCCAAGGCGAGCGCGAGGTGATAGCCCTCAAGCTTCAGAACGATCGCCAGCGTCAAGGCACCCAGTCCTTGGGCCAGATGAGAGCCGCCCGCCGCATCCCGGCGCCGGGAAAGGGCCCCGAGGCCCAGCAGGACCGCTCCGAAAACGGCGGCGACCATCCAATAGTCGTCCCTCGGCCGCTGTTCCAGCCACACCAGCGAGAAGAGCCCGAAGAAGGTGCCATTGTTGGCCGAGGCGAAGGCGGCTCGCCCGCGCTCCGAGAAGCTGGCAAAGCGGTTCGACAGCCCGAAGATGCCGGGGAGCGCGAACATCGCCCACACCGGCGGCAGGAACCAAAGGGCGGCGGGCTCTTGCGGCCGGCCGCCGGCGGCACCGAGAATCTGCCAGCCGAAGAAAGAAGCATAGGTGCCGGCCATCGCGGCGATCCCCGGCATTTTCCATCCCGGGCGCAGCAGCAGGGCCGTGCCGGTTCCCGCCAGCATCAGGTTCGAGGCGGCGGACAGCCAGCCCAGCGGTTGCAGCATCGTGGCGTAAGAGGCCAGCAGCAGGCCCATGACCGCGGTGGTCTGCGAATTCCGGCGCAGGGACACCGCGACAATGGCTGCGGCCGAGATCACGAGAAGGAGTCCTGCTACGACCGGCGACTCCACCACCCGCAGGCGCGGCACATGATGCGCCGCGAAGGTGCACCAGTAAAAGAAGGCCATTCCTCCCGCGATCAGCACCTCCCCGAAACGCCGGAGGCCGTCCCGCCGCGAGAAATAAACCCCTCCTCCCGTGAGCATGAGGGAACCCGCATAAAGCGCCGCCAGACGGATCGCGGGGGCTAAATCGCGGATCCAGTTCTTATACGCGTAGTTGCCCAGCAGGACGAGGCCGGTCACGAGCAGCGCGATGCCGACCCGGACCAGCCAGATTCGTCCGAAGCGCAATTCAAAGGAGCCGTCCTTGGGGGCAGGTGGCACTGCGGGTGCCGCCGGAGGGGCTTCCCTCGCAGGGAC
>CBIHMP010000316.1:0-4669 GCA_966211015.1 uncultured Luteolibacter sp.
GCCGCCGACGGAGGATCTTGAAAAAGTCCCGCACCATCTCTACGGAGTGCTTTCCCCCGACGAGCCTGTGGACGCGATGGCCTACCTCCGGCGAGTCGTGCCGGTCATCGGGGAGGTCCTAGCGCGCGGGAAAACTCCCGTAATCACCGGCGGCTCCGGGCTTTACCTGAAGTTCCTCTCCCACGGTCCCTCTCCCCTGCCTCCGGGCGATCCGGGATTGCGTGCCGAGCTCGACTCGATGTCTTCCGAAGAGCTGGTAGCGAAGCTGCGGGAACTCGATCCGGTGGAAGCAGCGCGCACCGATCTCCATAACCGCCGCTACGTCTCGCGGGCGCTGGAAGTCTGCCTGCTCTCGGGAGTCCCCTGCTCCACCCTGCGGGACGCTTGGGAACAGGCTTCCGCCGCCCGGGCCTCGAAGCTCCGCGGGACGCTGATCCTGCGCCCGCGTGAGGAGCTCCACGCGCGCATCGCCCGGCGCACCCGCACGATGCTGGAAAGCGGCGCGATCCCGGAAGTCGCGTCCCTCAAGGATCCGGCACCCGGCTTGGAGAAAGCCATCGGACTGCGCGAGATCCGCCGCTATCTTTCCGGAGAGATCGATCTCCCAGCCTGCGAGGAGCTCATCAACGCCGCCACCCGACAATACGCCAAGCGCCAGGAGACCTGGTTCCGGCGGGAGAAGTGGCTCGAAACACGTGCGACTCCGTAACGGGCAACGGGGCTACTCCCAGTGCCAGCGGATCTCCTGCACCACATCGGGATGGAGGCTCTGGTGCACCGGGCAGCCGTTCCCGGTCGCTTCCAGCAGCTTCCGCTCCGGATGATCGGCAGGCAGCGGGACCTCGATGTCCACTTCCAGTTTCGAAATCCGGCGCGGGGTGTCGGTGGACATGTGCTTCTTCACCGTCACTTTCATCCCTTCCAGGGAGATCTCCTTCCGCTTCGCCACGATACCCATCACGGTCGCCATGCAGACCCCGAGCGCGGTGGCCACGAGATCGGTGGGTGAAAAGGACTCGCCGCGGCCGTTGTTGTCCACCGGAGCGTCGGTTTCCAAGACGGTTCCGGAAGGTCCGTGGATGGCGCGGCAGTGGAGCTCGCCCTGGTAGTCGATCTTGATTTCAACCATCGTCTTCTTCGTTGCTCAATTCGTCGGAAAGGGTTTCCGGGTTCACGGGCACCTTGGCAAGCACGGCCCGGAAGCCGGAGAGGATATCGCGGAATTCCGGCGGCTGGATATTCCGGTAGCCGGTGTAGAGATTCGCCCGCAGGTAGGTGTTCCAAGCTCCGCCGCGGAGCACGCCGTAGCGGGTGCCCGTGGTGCTGCTGCTGGTGTTGTAGGCGTCGGAGACCCACTCGTTCACGTTCCCGCAGAGATCGTGCAGGTCCAGCGCGTTCGGAGGAAAAGACCCCACCGGGGCGGTCGCCTTGAAGCCGTCGTCGTAGCCCTCGATCGTACGCTCCGGAGTGATGCCCGGCATCTGCGTGGCCGAGGCGTCGGCGAGGTTTCCCACCTTGATCTGCAGCTTCGTGGGCGGCCAATCGATGCCCCACGGGAAGACCTTCTGCATCTGCTGCTCGCGCCGGGCGGGTGATGAGTCGGAATCCTCGTCCAACTGAGCCAGCATGCTCCACTCCAAATCCGTGGGCAGCCGGTACTCGTGCACCTGGCTGATGCGCTCCTGCCTGCGCTCGATCCGGGTAAGCCATTTGCAGAAATCCTCCGCCTCCTTGCGGGAAACATTCACCACCGGGTGATCCGGTCCCTGCTCCAGCCCGCTGGGAGGCAGGCGTGCGGCCCCGGACTCGGGATCGGAAAGGTAGGCCTCGTAGTCCTTCACCCGGGTCTCCCAGGCGCAGGCCATGAACTCCCGCCCTACCGGAACGAATTTCATGCCCAGCCCGTTCCCCCACGGCTTGTCCATCACCACGCTGTGGTTCAGCTCCAGCTTCAGGTGGAGGGGCAGCTCCTGCCCGGGTCCCAGCGTCACCTTCCGTGTCAGCGGCTTGTAGCCCTCCAGCACCACCAGCAGCTCGGTTTCGCCCGGCTTCAAGGTGTCGATCCGGAGGGAGCCATGAGGCATGCCGTTGGTGCGTCCCACGGAGTTGTTGAAGGTGGCGTCCGCCGCTTTGACGAAAATTTCCGCGCCGGCGGGTTCGGTCGTGAGGTCGATGGCGGCGAAGCGGATGGTCTGAACATAGCAAAGGAAAGGCTTCAGGTTCTCCTTGCGCGCCCGCTCGCTCATTCCGGGATGATCAAATTCCTGCATCCGCGGGATCATCTCGTGCTGCTCGGTCAGATAGCCCTGCTGCACGGCACCGGCGGCGAGCCAGTAGCAAAACTCCTGCGCTTCTCCCAAGCTCGTCAGCACGATCTTCCGCTTCACCCCGCCTTCCTCGACTTCGATGAACTCCGCGGCGTCCTGAGGCCGCTTCTTGTCCTCGATGTAACGCTTCCATTCCTCTTCTCCCACCACCTGCTTGCTCTCGTGGCCTTCCTGGATCGGGCGATACTGCTGGTCGAGCTGATCGACCCAATCGAGACCGACGAGCGGCGGGGCATCGATGGTCAGCTTGAACTCCTGGATGAAGGTTTCCTTGGCGGCGGACTCCGGCACCACGAAGGAGTGGTAGTCGGTTTTGAAGCCGGGCTTCTTGATGAGGTAGGTCAGGTGCGCACCGACCTTCTTGGGAAAGGTCTCGGTGGGGGTGCTCATGGAGACCAAGGCCCCCTTTTCGTCGTAAACTTCGGCTCCCGAGGGAATCGTCGTTACCTTGATGGCGCCCATCACCACTTCTTCCCTTACCTTTCCCGGGCTCGCCTGTGAATCCTCCGTCCCCGGCCCGTCGCCCGTAAAGCCATCGACGATCCCGTTCCAAGCGCTGCCCTTGAAAGACTCCCACGCCCCGAAGACCAGCACCGCCGCGGTCAAGAGCGTCGCGATCAACGCACCCACCGGCCGCCTCCTGCGGCGACGGCGCTTGCCCTCCTGGAGCCGCCGCAGCGAGTCCGCCAGATCCGCGGCGGTTGAAATCCGGCGCTTGGAGAGCTGCGGTTCGCACACATCGCAGATCACCTGGTTCAGCGCCTGCCAGCGCTTCCGCTCGGGGCCGCCGGGCAGTTCGTCCGGCAGTTCGGGAAAGTCCATCCGGTCCTTTCCGGTGGCGATCTCGTAAAGAACCTTTCCCAAGCTATACACGTCCGCCTGGGCGGAGCCCGGGCCCTCCGGCGGGACGAAACCCTCCGTGCCGACGAAGGTCCGCTGGCCGCGCGTGGCCACCAGGCCGATATCCGCCAGCTTCGCCTTTCCCGCCACGAAGATCACGTTGGCAGGCTTCACGTCGCGATGGGCCAGCCCGTTGTCGTGCAGGTGGCGCAGCGCTTCCGCGAGGCGCACCCCCACGTCGATGCATAGGTCCGTGTCCAGCCGCCGGCCCGGCGTCCGCTTCACGTCGCTGCTCAGGGTGCGGGCCTCGTATTCGATCGGGTTGATGTCCCGCCCGGCGATCACGTCGTCGCCCAGCTCCATCACGTAGTAGTAGAAGGAGCTGCCATCCGGGCTACGGCCCACGTGGAGGATATTCACCAGCCCCGGGTGATCCCGGGAGATGGGCTCGAATTTCAAGATACCCTCGAACTCCCGCTCGAAGCCCCGTTCATCGTCGAAATCCGCACGCCATACCACCTTCACCGCACGCAGTGCCCCGGTGACCCCGCGTGCCAGCCACACTTCTCCATAGGCCCCGCCGCCCACTTTCCGCAGGACCTCGTGGTCGGGTATGACCGGATCAGGGCGCGGGCTACTCGTCGCCATCCTCTTCCAATCGGGCGAGTTCCTTCTTCAAGACGGCACCCACGCGGTGCTTCGCGAGATAAACCTGTGCCATGCTGACATTCAGGTGGTCCTGCACCTTCTTTGCATCCCACTGGCGGACCACGTAGCAATCGAAAATCTGGTACTGCTTCGGCGAGACCTGGGCTTTCACGCGGGCCAAGGCGGCATCGGCGACGTTCTTTTTCCATTCCACGTCCCACAGCCGCGCCAGCAGGTCGCCCTTCGGATCCTCGAAACGGTCGATCACGGCCGTCTTGCGGTCATCCTCCCATTCGCCGCCCGCCATTGCGGTGTCCTTCTTGCGCTTGCGGAATTGGTCGTTGATCCGCCAGCGCGTCATGTTCATCAGCCAGGTTTTGAAAGACCCTTGCTCGGGATCGTAGAGCTTCTTCTTGCTCTGCTTGGCGATCGAAAGAACGGTTTCCTGGACGCAATCGTGGGCTTCGTCGGGACGTAATCCGGCCTTGATCGCCACCGCGTAGATCAGCCGCCAGTAGGTCTGGTAGAATTCATCCCAAGTCTTCTGGTCCTCCCAATTGTCCAGCCTGGCGATCAGGCTTTTGCGGGTCTTTTCATAGGCTGCCGCGAGCACCTTGTCGCGTTCCTTGTCGTACTCTTGGTCGGACATCGGCTCCCCCTTACCATACCGGGGCAAGGGTGTCTTTCACGGAGTTTCGCAGGCCCCGCTGCAGCAGGGAAATATTTGGCCAGGGAGATAGTTAAGAAATGCGAAGCATCGAGGTTCGCATTTACATCCCCGTTTCGTGCGGCATAGCCTCCGCTGCTGTTTGTTACTTTCTCCATTCCGGACACCCCGCCGGAATTCCCCCCAC
>CBIHMP010000317.1:0-4667 GCA_966211015.1 uncultured Luteolibacter sp.
ATCGAAGGCCGTGTGGACGTCCATCACCGCGCCTTCGAGGATCGTCGGACGGGGATTGTGGGCATCAGTGCCGGTACGGAGGACTGCACCGCCGTGCGCACGGTGTTTCCTCCTCCCAATTCCCAACTGGTTCGCAGCGCCTTCCGTAGTGACAATGCCGGCCTCTTCCTCCTCGAAAAGTTTCAAGAGGGCGAATGGTCGGCACAACTCGGCCACCGTGTGGAGAAGCTGCGGATTTATGACCACAGCTTGGAGCAGTACGGCTACTTTCGCGATGAAAACGACTTCTCCAACAGCACATCTGCTGCGCTTACGTGGGAGCGCGACAATGCGCTCGTCCTCGACCGCCTCAAGGTGACAGGCATCGTCTCCATGGTTGAGCGCCTGCCGACGGCGACGGAGCGCTACGCCTTTTGGAACAACGCGGGGATCGGCCGCTTCCTGATCGGCGGCGATCTGGATGGCACCCCCTTGTCACCGGAAGAATCCTTAGGCTACGAACTCGGAGTGGAAGTGGCCAAAGGACCGGCCACCCTCCGTCTCAACGGCTACCACTATGGTTTCGATAACTTCATCTTCCTACAGGAGGCCGTTGAGCAAACCGGCGGATTCGGGCGCGCGGTTCAATACATCGAACGCGCCGCCACTTTCACCGGCTTCGAGGCGGAAATCGACTGGAAGCTTCAGGAGAAGCTCACGCTTACGCTCATGAGCGACTACGTCCGGGCGGAAAACACCACCGATGGTGATCCCATCCCCCGGATGCCGCCGCTGCGCTTCGGCAGCCGCTTGGAGTGGAAGGACGACCGGTTTTCCGCCGGGCTCGAAGTGCGCCACGCGACTGCGCAGGACCGGGTGAAGCCCGCACCGCGGCCCGAACTGCCGAGCGGCTCCTACACCATGGTCAACGCGGACGCCTCGTGGACTCTGCCGGTGAAGTCGCACGAACTAACTTTCTTTCTGCGTGCCACCAACATTCTCAATGAAGAAGCAAGGGTCTCCACCTCCTTCCGCAAGGACGTGGCCCCGCTCCCGGGGAGAGGACTCTCCCTCGGAGTGCGCCACGAGTTTTGATCCCGCCTGGCGATCATTGGAAAATGAAGATCTTCCTCACGGTTTCCTAGCGCTAGAAAGACCACCATCCCTCAATCGCATGTTGGCGTGGACCCACAGGCCGGTGCCGTCCCAGTGGAGCAATTTGATCAGCGTGCGGGTGCGGTTGGTGAAGGCGAAGACCGCGCCGCCACGGGGATCCTCGCCGAGTTGGGAAACAACCAACGCGTCGAGGCTGTCGAAGCTCTTGCGCATGTCACACGGCTCGTATGCCAGGAAAACGCGCAGGCTGCCGGAAAGCGTCAGCATGACCGGGAGCCGGCGAGGGATTGGATCAGGCCCACGACGAGCGGCAACTTCTCCAGGCTGACAATCTCGAAGCTGGTGCCCGACCGCAGGACGACACTCACGGGGGTGCCGGTTGGGTATCGGGCTTCTCCTCGTCGACGATCACCTCGGCAAAGGTCGGGCGCTTGGAAAAGGTCTCCGCATCACCGGACGCTTGTTCCTTCCTTCGTCGCTGGAGCCAAGCGGCAAACGTGGAATACGAAAGCGCGCGCTGCCGGGTGCCATGGCCGAAAGGGAGCTTGCGTCGAAAGCCTTGGATTGGAGCGCGGAGTTCAGCCCGCGCCTCGGCGACCTGCTGGAGGACGGCGCGGAGCTTCACCTCGACGACCACTTCCCGGAATGGTGCGACGGATCGGGCAGCACCGGCACGCTCCTTTTCACGATCCGCCGTGAAGCGGATGGCGCCATCGGGGTACATCCCCGGGGAATCGCGTGGAGGTCCCAGCCGGACCAAGGTTCCTCGCTTCCGTCTTAGTCGGGGACCAGCCCCTAGCCGAGACGGGCTTCCGCTCTCGATACCAATTCGGAGGGAGAAAATCCCAGCCCCCGGGCGACCTTGATCAAGCATTCGATCGTTGGCCGGCGGGCCAGCTTCTCGTAATTGGCGATCGCCTGCTGGGAGACTCCGCTTGCCTGAGAAAGGGCGTAAACGCTCATGCCGAGTTCCTCCCTGCGGCGATGAATTTCCCGGCAGATCGCATCGACCAGCTTGTCTGGCGTCGGTTCGCGTCTCACTGCGGGTCAAGCTGCCTTTTCAAGCCGCTTGACCTTTACTTCACATTTGTAGAGCATCGGGAGCATGTTTCCCCTTCATGGATGTCAGGGACGAAGCCCCTCCCCGCTACGGTCGTCAAAACAACGCCAAGGTTTCCAAAGCCGGGCGAGCCGGTTCCTCCAGCCGACGGTTCTTGGCGCAGTAGTCCTTCTCTCTTCCTGCAGCAAACCCGCCCCTTTGAACACATCCTTCCGGCGCTCAGCCTTGGACTCCGCTGGGCTGGTCCTGCAGGTGCGGAATACCAGCAGCAAGAGCCTCTCCTGCGCCATGACCGCCACGAACAAAACCGACGGGCAGACCTGCAGATACAGCTTCTCGCCTGCCCCGAGCGGTTTTAACGAGATCGGCATCGTTGAGGCCGGGTGGTCCTTCAAAAGCGGCGAAAGTGTCCGGATCGATGTCGAGGGGCACCGGAGCCTCTCCCTCCAAGTCCCATGAACATGGACGAGATCAAGTTCCAATGCCCCAACTGTATGGGGAGTATCTCAGCCGGGCCTCCATGGTTCGGAAAAAGCACCGGCTGTCCCCACTGCAACCGGCTGATACAGATTCCCCTCCCCGCCTGCACCAGCACCCCCGCTTCCGCCCGACCGGTCCATGTTCCGAGGGCAGTACGATCGTCGCGGCTAGCCGGACGGTTTGCCACCTTCGTGAAGCAGCGAAAGCCCTTCGTGATCACAGTCTGCTCGCTACTCACGGTATTCCTCGGCCTGCAGATCGTTGTACGGACGAAGCCAGAACCGAAACTGGACCGGGTTTCCCCAGCCGTCATGTCGGACGATCCCTTCGTGCTGAGCAACGGCTACCGGGTCCAAAGCCTTCAAATTGAAAAGCGGGGGTCGGACGGCAGGATCCACATCTTGAGGGATTCGGAGGGTTACCAAGCGTTCAAACGGATGGAAGAAGAAGCCCGCACTCCCGAGGACAATTTTGCTGAATGTTCCGCCTGCAACGGCACAGGAAAGAATCGGAGCACCTCGGTCAGCAGGTGCGGTAGTTGTTCCGGACAGGGAACCCGCCTCACTCCATCAGGTCACCGGATGATCTGCGGCGGCTGCGACGGTACGGGCATAGGAAAACAAGATCCGGAGTGCATCTACTGCCACGGGTCGGGGAGAGTGAAGTAAGCCCTGGCTCCCGCACCCCCGGCGCTTGAGTCCAGTTCTCAGTCTGCAGGCACCCCGGAACGCCCCGGCGAGGGCGTTCCGGGGTGACGGTCGCTCTTTTTTGGTAGCACTTTACCGCAAGCCCTTCGACATGCACGGAACTCGCACGGTCCGCAGAGCACGCTTGGGACTTCCCGCGGGGATCTTCCGCTCCGACGTCCTCGACACGATCTGGCACCTGGACCTTCCCGACTTCCACGAGCGCTGCGAGATCTGGGATCTGGCCGCCGGACGCCACGGCTGGTGCCCCGCGAATTCGACCAGGTGCTGCTGTCCCGGGCTTCCCACGAAAGCACTCAGGCCGACATTCATGGGCGCGGTGGCATCGACTTCGCCGAGTTCGGGGAAGATCCAGCCCGCCTTGGCCATCTTTCCGGTCGGCTTGTCGCAGAGCGCGATTTCCAGCGGACGCTCGGAGTAGATCGCGGCGAGAGCACCTGCTCGAGGCATTGTCGGAACTCCAGCCGGTGGCGCGGGCAAGACCTGACGAATTTGCACGAATGACCCGCTGGGTGAGCCGTTGTGCGATTCCCGCGCGTTGAAAGCTGATCCGGAGTGTCCCAGGGACGCTCCGGGATCCAAGCCCTTCTTTTTTGCTCGCACACCTCTATCACACTGGATTCCGCGCCCGCAGGGATTCGCTATAGGGGACGGGTAGCCTGTGCGGCAAGTTGGGGTAAGGCATCGCTCGGCGGCTTATTACGAGTTTCCATTCCACGGTCGTGCATTCGACCACGTTCTGGCCGAATTGACGTCGCGTTTCTTCGGATGAACCACGGCATCAGTTTGGCTAAGGCCATTGTGCCGGGAGTTCCGTGGCCCGCCGGACGACGCTTGTTGAGACTGCCCACTGAGCACCTCCCTCCCGGTCGGGTCAGCGGTCGGCCCGTTTCCGTCCTCATACCACCAGTTCGTGGCGCAAGAGCACCAGATCGTCCTTGCGATGACACCTCCCGAAGTCCGTCACCCATATCTTCTTCCAGCCGGTGGGAAATCCCACGGAGCGCGGGGCTAGCCATCGGCGTAGGTGCCTGGAAACCCACAAGCCTCAAGAGGCCGAAAGCCCACCGCTAAGGGGCTCGAAGCGCGGAGCCAGCAGATGGTTTACTGCAAACGCTACCACGTAGGCCACTGAACAGAATCCAAAGATGATCGCGTAACCGTTCTCGAATTTGTCCAGGGCCATGCCGGTTAGGATTGGAAACCCCATCCCGCCCAGCGACCCGGCAGTGCTGCCGATTCCGATCAGCGAAGCCACCGCGCGCTTCGGGAACATGTCGGAGACGGTGGTGTAAAGGTTGGCTGACCAGGCCTGGTGCGCGGCG
>CBIHMP010000318.1:0-4643 GCA_966211015.1 uncultured Luteolibacter sp.
CGCTGGAGGCGCTTTGCAGGCAATATTGGCAGCCGGTCTATGCAGTGGCGCGGTTGGCGGGCAATGATGTGGAGACGTCGAAAGATCTGACACAGGGTTTTTTCGCGAAGCTGCTGGAGAAGGGCTGGTTGGCGGATGCGGATCGCGGGAGAGGGAGGTTCCGGACCTTTCTCGTTACCGCCCTGAAGCGCTACATGGTGAACGAGTGGCAGCGGGCGCACGCGGCGAAGCGCGGCGGATTCGCGGAGACGGTACCGCTGGACGCGGAACTGGCGGAGCGCCTTTGCGCGAACGAGACATCACGCCAATTGTCGCCGGACGAGGTGTTCGACCGCCGCTGGGCGCTTGCCCTGCTGGATGCCGCCCTGCGGCGATTGGGCGCGGAATATCCCGAGGGGGAGTTTTCCCTTCTGAAGGGCTGTCTCACCGCCGGTCGCGGGGAGACCGACTACGCGGAACTGGCGAGGCGGCTAGCGACGAGCGAAGGCGCGGCACGGGTGGCGGTGCATCGTTTGCGTAAACGGTACTGCATGCTGATCCGCGACGAGGTGGCGAGGACGGTCTCCAGCGAAAAAGAAGTGGAACCCGAAATGCAGGCCCTGATGGCGGCACTGACGTAACAAACCGGCGGCTTTTCGGAATAGACAGACATGACGGAAAATCCCGACAAATCCTGCTCGCGCTGTGGCACCCCTATTTCAGTGGAGGCTCCGGGCGGGCTGTGCCCCCGCTGTCTGATGGCGATGAATTTCGATTCCTACACCATGCCCGGAGGGGAGCAGGCACCGCATTCGCCACCGCTCACGCCGGAAGAACTTGCGGAGAAATTCCCCCAATACGAAATCCTGGAATGTCTCGGTCGCGGGGGCATGGGCGTCGTTTACAAGGCGCGGCAGAAGTCCCTGGACCGTATGGTCGCAATCAAGATCCTGCCGCCCGAACGCGTGGGCGAGGAGAAGTTCTTTGATCGATTCGCCACCGAGGCAGCCACCCTTGCGAAACTCAGCCATCCGAACATCGTCACCGTGCACGACTTCGGCGAAACGAGCGGCTTGTTCTACATCGTCATGGAATACGTGGACGGCGTAAACCTGCGCGACCTCCTGCGCGAGGGGAAGCTGGAGCCCCAACACGCGCTCGCCATCGTCCCGCCGATTTGTGATGCGCTGCAATACGCGCACGGCAAGGGGATCGTGCACCGCGACATCAAGCCG
Organism: uncultured Luteolibacter sp.; assembly: GCA_966211015.1. Lineage (GTDB taxonomy): Bacteria > Verrucomicrobiota > Verrucomicrobiia > Verrucomicrobiales > Akkermansiaceae > Haloferula. Next base: position 1,215 of record CBIHMP010000318.1, read on the forward strand.
GAGAATCTTTTGCTGGATAAAGATGGGCGCGTGAAAATCGCTGACTTCGGCATCGCTTCCCTCGTCGGCGCGGCCGGGGAGGTCGCCGGCACGCCACCCTACATGGCACCGGAGCAAGGCACGTCGCGAAACGGCATCGATCCCCGCACCGACATCTACGCGCTGGGCGTGGTGCTTTATGAAATGCTAACGGGCGAGCGGCCGGGCAAGGACCTCGTCGCGCCGTCGAAGAAGGTCCGGATCGATGTCAGGCTGGATGAGATGGTGCTGCGGGCGTTGGAGACAGAGCCGGAGCGCCGCTACCAGACGGCTGGCGAGTTCCGGACGGCGGTGGAAACGTTGGGAGATTCAGCGCAACTCCTGAAATCCGACGAGAGCCTGTACGCGACGCCGGAATTCCTCTCCACCGTCTGGGGCGCGGCGAAACTCCATCAAGGCCTGGGCTCGCTCCGCCTCTTCTCCGACCGCCTGGAGTTCCAGGCCGGTTTAGCAAGGACGGTCATCCCCCTCGCTGCGATTAGTCGTCTCGACCTGATCGGCTATCCGTTTTTCCAAAGCCCCGCGGGACTGCGCTCGATCGAGCTGCAATATGAGGAGGCGGGAACAAGCCGGCGCCTGATCCTCACTCCCGTCCGGGGGAGGATCCTCTTTGCGGGATCGGCCAATCGGAGGGCGGCCGAGTGGTTGGCGGCGATCCAGGAGGCGGCGCGCTCCAAGACCGGAGCTCTTCCGGCCGGCTCGCCTTCGCCCGTTCCCTATCAGGGCTTCTCCAGAAGGGGCCGATGGCTGGGTGCCTCGGCGATGCTGGCGGTCTTCGCCTCGGCGATAGTGGCCCTCGCTGCGTTGTTTGCGAAAATGGAGGGGAGACATCCGATGCAGCGTGACAGCTTCGGCCGAACCGAGTCGCTGACGGTGCCGGAGCCGCTCGCCGGAACGGCCTGCCTCCTGGATTTCGAGACGGGGCAACTGTTGGTCCCGCCTGAAGGGCTCGCGCGCAAGATGGTTGCGGGTGAATCGCGGTTGGAGGCCGCCGATGTGCGCTGGTTGCGGGAAACCGGTGCGGATGCCGCGGTGCACATGCCCGGCTCCCAGGCGAGGCCGGGGCTCCGTTTGTTTGAAGGCATGGCCTTCAGTCTCAGCCGGAATCAGAAACCGCCGCTGAAGTTCGGCTCCTTTAGTTCCGCTGATGTGATCGAAGCGATCCATGCGGCTCCTTTCGGGAACCGGTTCCGCTCGGCCGAGGGGGAATCCTTCTTTCACGTGGCTAGCTCCCCCGGTCCGGCAGCGATGGCCTTTGTCACCCGCGAGGGCACGACCGGCGTCCTCGAGATCCTCGGCCGGGCGACGAAGCCCCCCGGTGTGAAGATCCGTTACAAGTTGGTCCGGAACCCGGGCCAAGCACAGGTGCAGGCACCGCTGCTACCGCCCGGCTATGACAGGCTGCAAGGGGGAACACCGCCTCCACCTCCAGCCTATGGCGGACCACAGGCACCCGGAGAGCCTTCCTCCGCCGGACCGGAGATGACGGGGCTGAAACCTATTCCGCAGGATGCCCTGCGCGCGTTTGAGGATTACGCGCGTTTCCACCAGACCACCGCACCCCGGGATATGGCCCGGAGTGAGGTGTGGAAGGAACAGCAGGCTCTCGAAAGTCGCTGGAAGGAATCCCTCCGGGGAACCATCTGCCAGCCCTTCTTGGATCGGATGGAGGCGCTCGCCCTGGATATCGATTTCGCGAAACGGGCTGCGAATGAGGATGAGGTTCAGCGGCTTGACCGCGAATTCGGCACTCTCGGGAATTCATTGAGCGACATGCTGGTGGATGCGGGCATGAGATGGCCGGGCCTTGAAGAATTCTCCCTCCGCTGGGTGGCTCTCCCGGATGATCGTAATACGATCAGGATTCCCGGCGCATCTCCCGGTGCGGGGACGATCCGCGTGGCGAGGAAGGCCTTGTTGACGCCACCGATGCTGGCCACCGTCGGCTGGTCGAAATCGGGTGGCGGGAGCAAGGAGTTGTTTCTCACGCTGCGAAACGACGAAGATATCTTGGCCCTGCATAAGCGAACCTCCGAACGTATCGGAGATCGCTTGGCCGTCGTCTGGCGCGGACGGGCGGTCAGTGTGATCAAGGTGGAGGCCCCTCTCTCGAACGGACTCACCATCCCGCTGGCAATAAACGACGCGGATGCCTCGGCTCTCGAACGGGAGCTGAAACACGCCGCCGATGCCCCTTGATTGGAAGTGAACCGTGTGGCGTCTGCTGCCAAGGCGGACGCACCCCGCGAGAGGCTTCCGGGAAGACGGGGATGGCCCTTGATCGGTCTTGGAACAACCGGAGTCCGAACGGCCGGACAAGCCTGGGCCCTAGGTAACCCCGCGGCGTAAGCTTCAGCGGAAACCCCGGCCGTCCCGTGTCCCGGAAGAACGCGCCCAAAACCCCACAAAAAATCCCGAGGCCTTTCAGCGTCGGGATTCCTTGATGGGAAAAGGATGGTGCTCGAGGGGGGACTCGAACCCCCACGGATTACTCCACTAGATCCTTAGTCAAAAAAAGAATGATCTTTCGTGATCCGATGTGACCTGAGTTGATCTGATGGGAGTGGCTTAGGGTGAGGGTGTTGCAAAAAATAATCGTTACACATCGGGTCGCGTCGGTGCAGGGGGATGCAGAAAAAGTGGCCGAAGAATGGCCGAAGATTCCATGCCTCCACACCCCTCCAAATCCTCATCAAAATCATCGAAACGTCCCCCTTCGAAAACAACAGCGGCTTACTGGAAGTCGCAGGTCTTCCTCGAAGAGAAGCCGGGTTGGTCATCGGGCAACTACTACGTCAGGATTCAGGTCCGGAAGGACCGCCGCAAGGTGGTGTTGAAGGCGACCACCAAGGAAGCAGCGGCGGACGAAGCATTGGCGAAGTACCTTGAAGTCCTCGTTAACGGTTGGCCGGTGGTGGAGGGGAAGGTTGTCGTCGGGTCGAAGGGAGAGGGCTCCGCGGAGCAAACCTCGGGGCCGACCATCGCCGACTGGCGTGACTTGGCGATCAAGGTCAGTCCGGTTCAGGAGCAGACTTTCCTGAAGTATTACGAGGCGCTGCGTTGCATCGTGGGAGAAACGTTGGGGCTCGCTCGAGCTCGCGCTGAAGAGGCACGGCAGAAGATTCACAGCTATCCACTCGCCTCGATTTCGAGAGCGATGCTGCAGGATTGGATTGACCAACGCCTCGAGAACCTGAGGGGGCGCGATCCGGTGGTGGTGTCACGTGGCCAGAACACAATCCGAACAACCCTTCGAAACGCGAGGGGACTGTTCTCGGAATGCCTCCGGGATGCGGTGGACGAGCGCTTTCAGATCAAATTGGAGAATCCCTTCGTCAAGCTGCGCCAACCAAAGTCCCGGCATTTCGGCTACACGAGCCGCTTCAATGC
>CBIHMP010000319.1:0-4611 GCA_966211015.1 uncultured Luteolibacter sp.
GTTCTGGACGAAGAAAATCGTGTAATCCGTGACGGACGTTAAGATGTCGTTCGTTTCAAACAATATCTCGTGTGCGTAACGACAATACCGCTTTCTTTTGTTTAACTTTTTTGCTTGAGAAATCTTAAGGACTTTTTTGAATGGGCGACTCTTTTTGAGTCGCGCGCGTGGCATTTTGCTGCTATGATCGCGGCGCTATGGCAACCACCACGAAACGCACCCGGTTTTCACGCCGGCTTCCCGATCACGTCACGGATGAACTCTGCAACGTTCTCGCGGAAGACAAGGTGTTTGGCTTCAATGACCTGTTCGAACGGGTGTTCGACAATCTGAAGGTCCGCAACGCCGTGAGCGGCGGTGAAGAGATGCTTCGCCTGCGTGCTTACGAGAAACTCCAAAACCTGGTGACCCGCGGTCTGGTCGAAAAGATCGGCAAGGAATACAAGGGCACCAAACGAGTCCACGAGGCCTCGAGCGAGTATCTCGCCCAGCAGCAGGAAGATTGAAGGCCCGAGGGACGCCCGGCGTCCGTTTGCCCTCCCTTTTGGAATAGAATCCGCGCCGGGTCTCCGGCGCGGATTTTTTTCTACCCATCGGAAAGTCCGCCACGTATCACCCGGTCCGGATGTCCTCGCAGTACCTGCCCGTCTTCGTCCAGATCCTGATCGCGATCGGCTTCGCCGTCGTCAGCCTCACGCTCAGCGTGCTGCTCGGGAAATCCGCGCGCCGGAATGCCACCAAGGACAGCGCCTACGAGTGCGGGATGCTTCCCGTGGGCGAGGGCTCCCCGCGCTTCTCGGTGAAATTTTACCTCGTCGCGATGCTCTTCGTGATTTTCGACATCGAGGTGGTCTTCATGTATCCGTGGGCCGTCCAGTTCCGCGACCTGGTGGCGGGCGGCAATGCCGTGCCGCTGGTTTCCATGGCCGGGTTCGCCGGCGTGCTGGCCTTCGCCTACGTCTATGCGCTTAAGAAGGGCGCGCTGACGTGGAAGAACTAGGTCCCGGGCTCAAGCTGGCGGTATCGGTGCCGGAGGGCGATTCACCGCGGGCAAGCCGGTCTCGCCTCACGCGATGAGATCCTGCACCACCTTGCCATGCACGTCGGTAAGCCGGAAATCCCTGCCGGAGTAGCGGTAGGTCAGTTTCTCGTGATCGAACCCTAGAAGATGGAGCATCGTCGCGTGAAGGTCGTGCACATGCACCGGCTTCTCGACGGCTCGAAAACCGAATTCGTCGGTCGCGCCGTGGACGTGGCCGCCTTTCACGCCACCGCCGGCCATCCAGACGGTAAAACCGAAATGATTGTGGTCCCGGCCCTTCATTTTCCCGGCATTGGAACCCGCCTGCGGTAGCTCGACGGCCGGAGTGCGTCCGAATTCGCCGCCCCAGAGCACCAGGGTTTCATCAAGCAAGCCCCGCATCTTCAGGTCGGCCAGGAAGGCCCCGATTCCTTGGTCGCATTCCTTCGCCAGACGACGGTGATCCTCGATGTCATCGTGGCTGTCCCAAGGCTGCCCGTTGCCGTGCCAGAGCTGGATGTAGCGGACGCCCCGCTCCAGAAGACGGCGGGCCATCAGGCACTGGCGCGCGAAAGGCCCGGGGCCATACATGTCCCGGATGTGCTGCGGCTCCTTCGTTACATCAAAGGCATCCGTGGCCTCGCTCTGCATCCGGTAGGCCAACTCGAAACTCCTGATCCGCGCTTCCAGCTGCGGATCGTGACCGCGAGCCACCAGGTGCCGCTGGTTGAGCTTGTTCAGGAAATCGAGCTGGCGGGCCTGGCGGGAATCCCTCGCCGCGGGATTCCGCAGGTTCTCGATCATCTTGTCCACCTCTTCGATCGAGCTGTCGAGGTAGGTCCCTTGGAAATTCCCCGGCAAAAAGGCCGAGCGCCAGTTCTCCGCCCGCTTGATCGGCATGCCGCCGGGGCAGAGGGACACGTAGGCGGGAAGGTTCTCGTTCTCGCTCCCCAGTCCGTAGCTGATCCAGGAGCCCATCGAGGGCCGCGGCAGCCGCCCGTCGCCGCAGTTCATCAGCATGAGGGAGGGCTCGTGGTTCGGTACGTCCGCCGTCATCGAGCGGATCACGCAGAGGTCGTCGGCGTGCTGCGCCGTGTGGTGGAAAAGCTCGCTGACTTCGAGACCGCATTCCCCGTAACGCTGGAATTCAAAGGGCGTCCGCAAGGCCGCTCCCGTGGGCCGCTCGGTCTTCAATCCCTCCAGCGGCATCGTTTTCCCGTGGAACTCCTGAAGCTTCGGTTTCCGGTCGAAGGTATCCACCTGCGACGGACCGCCGTTCATGAAGAGGTGAACCACCCGCTTCGCCCTCGGGGCGAAGTGCGGCTGGGCAGCCACAGCCAATGAGCCGCCCGGCATCCCCGGAGCATTCCCTGTTAGCAAACCTCCCAAGGCCAGACCACCGAAGCCCATGCCGCAGCGCTGGAGGAAATCCCGGCGGTCGAGGACCACGTCATTCGGCGTCAGGGTGTGATGGGACATGGGGAATCAGTCGATGAAGTGGAATTCGTTCGAGGCCCAGAGCATCTGGACGAGATCCGCCCAAGGATCGGCGGCCGCGGTACCGGGAGCGGGCTGGTCGGCGGTGGGAAACTGGCGGGTGAATTCGCCCACCTCGACGACCGGGGAAACTTCCGTCTCCTGACCCTCGATTTTGAGATCCCACGCGACGTTGCCACAGGAATCACCTTCCGGAGCGCGGAGAACGAAATCCACGGTCGCCCCGGGTTTCACCTCGACCCAGGTTCCTTCGATCACGGACTCCGATCCCGGGCCGAGCTTGGCTTCCGCTAGGACTTTTCCGCCCGCATCGACCCGCCAAGCGAGCGTATCCCCGCCCTCCTGCGTGCGCTTCAGATGGCCGGTCATCCGGACCCGCCCTGCCCCGGTGGCACGCCAGCGGAGGACCATGGCATGGTTGGCGGAGGCGTGGCCGCCGCTTGGCCCGGCATTCAGCCAGCGGATGGGCGCGGTGGCGGGATCCGGCCCCGTTTTCCAGACCTTGTCGGCGAAGATGGGGAAGGCCGCCAGATCTTCGGTCGGTTTGCCCGGGTCCGGAGCATGCCGGACCTCCCAGTACCCGCCCAGACGGGGCGCATAATCGGCCGGGCTCGCGCTGCGGACCCAATCGAGAGCTGCCATAGTCTCCTCTTCCGAAGGCGCACGCCGGAAGAGCCTGCGGTAAATGAAATCCACCCGCGCGCGCTCGTCCGGCAGGCCGAGAAGTGCTCCGTCGGCGGCGACTCGCGACGCCTGCCGCAGCACCAGCGGCCCGTTCAGGAAATAGAGCGCCTGCTGCGGCACCGTGGTTTCCACCCGCTTCGGGCTGTGATGATCCGGATGGGGAAGGTCGAAGGAAACGAAAGTTCCCGGCAGCGCATAGCGATCCACGAAGGCATAGAGGCTGCGGCGGGAGTCTGAGCCGGGATCTTCCAGACGCACCGAGCGGCCTCCGGTGCGGCCCGTTTCCAGGGCTCCGCTGCCCGCCAGGACCCGGTCGCGCATGGTTTCAAAATCCAGGCGGCGCCGGTTCCACTTCCAGAAGAGCGTATTCGCCTGGTCCTTCGCATCGTTTTCCCGCGGCCCCGCCGCCTCGAGCCGATAGGCACGGGAAGTCAGCAGGAGACGGTGAAATTCCTTGATCGATCCACCCTTGTCTCGGAACGCGACGGCCAATGTATCGAGCAAGGGCAGGAGCTCCGGCCGCGGCGTTTGAGGGCCGAAATCACCCGGCTCGGCCAAGGGAGCTCCGAAATGCCAGGCCCAGATGCGGTTCACACTGGCCCGCGAGGTCAGCGGGTTCGCGGGATCGGCGATCTTCTCCGCCAACGAGAGCCGCGGGCTTTTCCCCTCCTCATAGTTGCCGCCCCCGAGGAATCCGAGCCACTGGCGGTCGAAGGTTTCGCCCCGGCTCGCCGGGTTGCCCCGCAGAAAGATCACCGCCTGCGACCAGTTCGCACGGTCCCGCAGGCTCATGGCCCGGGGCGGGGAGCCCGGATGTTCGGCCATCACCCTGCTCATGGCGCTGGTGCGTTGGCGGCTCTGATTGCCGTCCTCGGTATTCATGAAGGCGGAGATCCGGTCCACCCCGTAGCTCAAGGGACAATTCTCATTCGCGGCCAATCCCGCGAGCTCGCTCCCCTCCCCCGCCGCCGACCATTCGGCGGCGAGTCCTTCGCAAAGCGCCTTGCGGGCGGCGTCGTCTGCGGCCGCATCCATCTCTTGCGCCCAGCGCTTCAAGCGCGGCGATCCGCCGTCTTTCGAAGCCTGCTCATTGAAAAAATCGCGCCAGCGCAAGAGGGCATTTGCGCGCAGCTTCCCCCGCCCGAACCCTTCGCTCGTTGCCTTGCCGTGGTCCCAATCCTCCTTCTTCGCCCGCCAGGCGAGTTCGAGGTAATTCGGAAAAGCTTCTTTGGACCGCAGGTGATCGACAAGCTCCTGGCGGGCCTTCCTGTCGATTTCCTCCAGCTTCGCCACCTCCGCCTGATAGGCCGCGAAATCGCCTTCATCAGCCGCCTTCCCGATCACCGGCTTATCCTCCGGCTCGTCCGTATTTTCAAAGATCGAGTAGAGCGAGTAGTAATCCCGCATCG
>CBIHMP010000320.1:0-4581 GCA_966211015.1 uncultured Luteolibacter sp.
ATCCAAGCGCCTACTAGCAAGACCGCTGCCAACTGGCAATGCGGCAACTGGATTTCGCCACGGATTTTTTTCCAAGGAGATCTTCCCGACCATTCAACACCGGGTTCCCTCGGGGATGCTGAATGTCTTGATACGGGAAGTGCCTCCCTTTTCCAAGGAGACTTGGGACTTCGGGAGACCGAGCTGCTTGGCCAGGAACTCGCGCAAGGCCGCATTAGCCTTACCATCCACCGCCGGAGCCGCGATTCTCACCCGCAGGATCCTACCCGCCCGGGGATCCTCTTCCCACCCGACAATTTCGGTGGTCTTTGAATTCGGGACGGCAAGCACTCGCAACTGCATGCCTCACCTCCTAGCACGGTCCGGCTCCTGGAAGCTACGCCGACATTCACCCGTCCTGCCCGCTCGGAGGGAATTTGTTCCCGCGCCTAAGGCTTGGCGACATCCCGCAAACCTTTGAGTTCCGCCCGCCCTGAGCCGGGATTTTGCAGGACGATCTGGAGCGAACGTTTCTCTCCCGGGTCAGTCCAGATTCCGGAGGCAATCGCCTCCCGTTTGCCGCCCCGTTCCCAACTCGCCTTCATGCCCGCGGAATTATTCTCTCCCACCGGCAGATCCTTGATAATCCGGGTTTCTCCCGCCTTGAATTCGAAAGGCTTCTTCTCCAGTTCGATCGTCACCGGCGCGGAGGCCTGATTCATCACCATGACGGAGCCGGGAGGAAATGCTTTGGCACTGGAATCCACCACCACCGCCTTCGCGCGCGGGCTCCCCTTTTCTCCGGGAAGGAGCAGCAGGATGTAGGCTCCCGGCTTTCCCGGCAGTTCCAATTGCGCGATCACTTCCTCGGGAATCTTGGCACTCGCAGGATCCGCCTTGCCGGTCAGGACAACCGCTCCGCCTTTCGTGTCCAGCAGGTCATATTCATGATTCAGGAAGGATTTCACCCGGACCCGTCCCGCGGTTGCCGTTCCGGCGGGATCGTGAACATGAATCTCGGGCGACTGGTTGCCCTGAAGGAAAGAGACCGCGCGGACCCGGTACTCTTCGGGCGCTGCGAACGACGGCAGCACCAAGGCAGCGAGGGCAGCCACCATCACCATGGCGAGGCGGATTTTCATGGGTTTGCGGGGAAGGGATTGTAAGGAAAAGGCGCCGCGTTCGGAGAACGGGCGCCTGCTTGTTTCAATTGTCTCTTACGGCGACATCCCGGATTCCCTTCAACTCGACTTGTTTGTTGGAGGGATTCTCGAACAGCACTTGAAGAACTCTCTTTTCACCCGGGTTTGGCCAGACTCCGGATCCAATCTTCTGCCACTGGGTCCCCACTTGGGAAAACGCGCGCATGCCGGAGTTATTGTTCTCATCCACCGGGGGATCCTCGATCAATTTCATCTCGCCGCTCTTGAACTCGAAAATCTCCTTCTCCAGCTGGATTCTCACGGTAGCGGGACTGAGATTGATCACCTTGAAGGACCCGCGCGGAAAAGCCCCCACGCTGTCGTCCAGAGCCAACACCCGGTAAGCGGGTGCTCCCGCGGCACCGGTTCCCGGCAGGAACATGAAAATGCCCTTTTTGAATTTATCCGGCAGCGCGACTTTCGCCAGGATTGCCTCCGGCTTCTTGACGCTGGCGGGGTCGGCACTCGAGGTGCATACGATGTTCTTTCCCTGGATGGGGAGCGTGCTGAACTCGTGATTCAGGTAGCCCTTCACATCGAGCTTCGTCCCCAGCATCCCCGGCTGGGCCGCAGCATCATGGGCATAGACATCCGTGGGCGCTTTTCCGAGCTGGAAGGCGAGACCGCGCACCCGCAGACCTTGATCCGGGACGGGCGGTGCGGCAGGGGGTTGTGCCGGGGCGGGCTGCTGGGCTTGAACGGCGGCTCCGGAAACGAGGGCGAGCGCGAGAATGGCAATTTTGCAGGTCATTATCGTGGGGTTCGTCCTTGAACCTTACACTTCTTCCGGAGAAAGCCAGCGGAAGGATGTGATGTTGAACCGGCGGCCGAAGCGCTTGTTCGACGCCTGCTTGAGATCGGCGGGCTTCACCTCCGGCCCGTCCACCGGATCGAGGTATTCGGGAACACGTTGCACGATCGCCTCGCACCAGGCTTTTGCGCTCACTTCACCTTCGGGAGTGCGGGATTCGCCGTAGGCCCGGATACGGAAGGTATCCCCCCGGACGGTGATCACGGGTGCCAGAGCCATGAGCAGGTCGCCCTGCGTCAGGATCGAAGGCGCGCCTTCCGCCGAATAACCTTGGCGGGCCTGCGGATTGGCAATTCCCGTCAGTGCCGAGGAATTCGGGGGGCTCTCGTTCCGGAGATCCTTCGAGTCCTCCTGGTGCATCTCGTTGTTCACGCCGGAATCGAGGATCGCCTTCTGCAAGAGCCCTTCGTTGACGTGAAGCCCGCTGCTGTTACCCAGGCGACGGTTCACGAATTCGGCAAGCGTGAGGGAGGGCGCATTGTCCTGGCCGCCGCGGGCGCGGATTTCCTCGACGATCTGTTCCGCCAGGGTCGCGATCTGGGCCTCATCCAGAGCCCGGAATCCCGCCCACCGCGCCTGGCCGGCCACACCGATCTGGCTCTGTGAATTGTTGCTCTCCGGATCACCTGAGATCGGCAGCGTCGCACGGGGGAAGCCCGTTTTGCCCGCCGGGGCCAGGTCGCTGTTGTTCCACCCGAGCAATTGCTCATCACGCAGGGACGAGAGGAATGCTTTCCAAGCTTCGACCGAATCGGAATTCACATTGAAAGGACCTTCGATCGCTTGAACGCTAGCGATCCGGCGGCTCAGGTCGGTATCATTGAGCCCGTCCAGTTCGTCGGCTTGATCCTCCGCGGACCCGCCACCCGACAGGACCGGGATGAACCTCGGATTCAGCAGCCGCTTTTCTCCCTTGAGGAACTCCTCGAGCAGGGTGCTGCGATCCTCTCCGGAAGAGACCAGCGCATTGCTGAAATTCGCGATCGTCGAGAAATAGGTGCTGTCCCACAGGGCGTCGTTGAGCAGGTAGGAATGGTCGAGCATCAGCCCTCCACCCGAGAGCGCGGGGCGGCTGACCTCGCCACTGGGGATCAGCGGATGGGCCCGGGAATTCCCCAAGGCGTGCGTGACCCTCGGCAATCTGGCGCTAGCCGTAAGATTGGCCGGGATCAAATCCCCGAGGCTTGTCGCCGGGATCAGCGGCACGCGGAACATCGGCACGTTCGTAACCCCCTTCGTCGAGAAGGAGCTGGCCCCGTAGAACCCGCGGTTGCTATCCGGATCGAGTTCGATGCCGTTCGGGTAGTCGGAGAAATCCGCCACTTCCCGCAGACTCATGTCGTAGCTGTCGAGTGCATTACCGATCTGACCCGAATTCTGGTCCGCGCCTTCGACCACGGGATGGTTGTGCAGCCACGGCATGGAAAAGTCGTATTTGTCGGTCGTGGTCTTCGCGCTCATGGACAGGATCGCGAAAGGCGTCTTTCCGCCCGGGTTGGTATCCGCCGGCTTCTGGAGGATGTCCTCCACCAGGAGCTTCCGCTCGATGATCGGGGACGACGGATTCTCGCTCAGCTCGGCCGTCGGGTTCTTGAAGCGGAACTGATAGGTACGGAGGAGGTCCCGCGAGGTCTCCATCTTGGCGGGGTTGTTCTTCTCGTAGTCCGACACGAGGGCCGCGAGGAGATCGACACGGAAATCCGGACGGTTCGCCACATTGATCGCACGGCCCGCCTTGGCTTGGACGGTGAACATGTCCGCCAGCTTCACGGAAACCCATCCACCGTTCATGGGGTGGGCCCCGTTCTTTTCGAAATCATAGCGGGTGGCATCGGGTCTGCCGTTCCCATAGCTCAGGTGGTCCGCCTGGAAACCGGCCCTCGCGTTCCAACCCGGCACCGTTTCCACCCCCCATTGATGCTGGCTCTTCGTGCGGCCATCGACGTTGCCGAAATCGTTGCCGGCATTCCAATCGAAGAAACAACGGACGGAGTATTGGCCGGCGGTCTCCTTGCCCCAGGTCCAATCGGGCTCCACCCATGGAGAAAAGACCTTCACCTCACCGGGAGCGAGGCTGATCGCCTTGCCCGGGACCGCTCCTGCCATTTCACGCAGGAACATGGTGAAATAGCGGCGGGCGCTGGGATTCTTCTCGTTATCGATCTGGAACCTCGCCAGCCCGTGGAAATCTCCCGAACCGAATTCCGACCTCAGCCAGTCATTGTTCTTTTTCATCCCGAACAACACCGGCGGATCCCAAACCCGCACGCGCAGTTTCGACAAATTGAGCGTCACGTCGTACGGGTTGTAGAGAGTCACCACCGGGTCGTAAACGAGGTGCGGTACGCCGTAATTGGTGTTCCCCTTGGGATTCCCGTATTGGTTGTAGTAATTGACCCGGTCGTTGATGTGGTTGTAGTGCGACACCACCGAGAACATGATCTGCAGCTTCGCCATCACCGGCAGGAGGCGCCGTTTCTGCTCTTCCGATCCGAAATCGATGAGCGGCTTCATGGCGTGGAAGTTCGTCGCCCAGATGACGCCGGTCGAGGCGCACGCTTTCGAAAGCTCGCGCACGCATTCTAGGTA
>CBIHMP010000321.1:0-4567 GCA_966211015.1 uncultured Luteolibacter sp.
CTTCGCGACCCCGCCTCGAAGAGGAAAGCACGGGGACGATAGGGGGCCAATTCAAACAAACGGCATCACGCGATCACGTGATGCCGTTTTTTCAATCTGCGGGAGACGGAGCGCCTGCTTTCAGGGGGGCGGGAGGACACGCAGGCCCTGCGGCGCGCTGGGAGCAGCGGTGGTGCCGAAGACGATATCGGACACGGTGTGGGAACCGCCCTCAAGCGCAACGATCGCCAGATGGTCCAAAGTGCTGACCGCCGCTTGTTCGTTGCGGAACTTGTAGTTGCTCGCAATCTGGACCGGAGTGCCGCCATCCGGAGTGACCGTCACCGAATATGTTTTCGCGTTCAGATCCGCGTTCAATTCAAAACGGTAGATCTTCCCGGCGGTATAGGTGACGGGGCTCATTGCCTGATAGGCTCCCCCGTTCCGGACATCGATGATGCCGTTGATCGCAAAACGGACGATGCAGGCCAAATCGGGGTAGTTGGCCACCGAGCCCAGCGACAGGCCGGTCACGCCATCGATCTGGCTACCGTCGGGGATCGCGTTCCAGCGGACCGTAAAGGTGCCCGATTGCACCGGTATGGTGACGTTGGTCCATGCCTCGCTGGCGATATAGGCCTCTCCGATGCCAAAGCTGGCGGAGCTCACCAGGCTATCCTCGTAGCTGCTCCTGACCCCCACCGCCTTCAAGGTGGAAGTCGTGGAAATCAGGAAAGGGCCGGTGTAACGCGTGGATGCCGAGCTCGGGGCACTGCCATCCAGCGTGTAGTAGATCGCCGAGGACGGCGTCGGGCAAGTGAGCGTCACCTGCTGGGGCGTGCTGAACAGGCCGCCTTTCGGCGAAATCACCGGAGCCTCCACCTGGTTGACGATGCGGTACTCCGCGGCAGCCACCGTGGAAGCTTCCAGTCCGGTCGCGGTCGCGAAGGCCTTCACGGTGGTCGTGGAGGACACGGTCAAGGGCGCGGTGTAGCGCGTTGAAGCGGCGGTCGGGGTCGAGCCGTCGAGCGTGTAATAGATGAGGGAATCTTTCGTCGAGCAGGTGATGGTGACTTGTTGCGGGGAGCCATAGGTTCCCGCAGCGGGAACGAATACCGGTCGGGACACCTGGGTGGTGGCTCCCGGATTGGCCCAGATGCCGTCCAGATAGCTGTCGGTCGGATAGGGCGGCATGCCGGAATTCCCTGCGTTCATCCCGGAAACCACGGTCCATTGGCCGCTCAGCGGTTGATTGGAATCTCCGTAGGCCTTGTTCGTTTTCGTGTTCGAGGCATATGCCCAGGGCCTCGGAGCATCCCTGGTATTGAGAGCCATGCCTCCGTAGAACACGCTGTCGATCGCCCTGAAGTTCTTGCCGGAACCGTTGAAAGCGTTGTTGGTCGCCTCGCTGGCACCACCCGGCAGGTGCGGATAGCGGGAAAGCGAGACATCCCCGGAAACGACATAGCATTTCTCCAAGGTGAGCCCGTCGATGTTGCCCGTCTGGATGGAGCAGTTGTTCGAGGAAAAGACCGCGGTATCGCGGAAATAGATGTTCGAATAATCGCCGCCGCCCGCAGCGGCGAACTGCACCGTATCCGTGTGCGGTTTGCCGCCGGTATAGTTGGCCTCGAAGAAGCGCGGGGCATGATAGCACCCGTCGAAACGCCAATCGGTGAATCCGCCGCCACCCGCGTAGTAGTCCGCCGAGTCGTCGCTTACGACGTAGTGATCGGGTTGGACAAGCTCCACGACCTCGATGCCCTCTGTGACAAAACCGTCCGTGCCGTAGATACCGAGGTGGCCGGTGCATTTGATCCACGCCAGCGCGGAACGACGGCAGCCCTGCATCTTCACGCCGCTGATGCCCGTGGACTCGAAGCCGGCGAAGCACACGCCGAAGACCTTCAGGAAGCGCACGCCGTTCTTCCAGGTCACGCTGCCGTAGCCGTCCCGGGGAGCGACCGTCACGCGCTGCCCCCAGCTCGCCGAGCCGATGTTCTCCAGCACGGGGATCGCCCCGCTGGAGCTGCCGTTGCCCGTCAGCTCGCCCGGTTGGACCAGGATCAGCGTCCCGCTATTGGCCTGGTTTGCCGTCACGCCTTGGAGCGCGGACTTGATGGCGCTCCAACTGCACGGCACCTCGACGATATTGGCGACGGTGTTGTCATACATGAACGGGGTCGGGATTCTCTCCGGCCAGTGGGTGCCGTTTGCCCCGAAAAACGGGACCCGCTCAGGCTTCGCGGATGCCCCGAAAGGCAACGCAAGAAGTGAAAGTAGAAGTGCGTAAATTTTAATTCTCATGAACATGGTCGGTTCGGTTTCCGAGTGCTCGTTTCAGTGTCTGGAACGGGGTGTGGGCGGCGAGCCGGATTGGCTTTCGCCATCGGATGAGAGCCCGTTCCCGCAGGGAACCGGATCCGATTCGTGCGACCCCGGGGGGAAGGTCGCCTTCTTTAAAGTCGAATTTTAACAGAGTTTAATTAACAGAAGTATTTCAGTTTGAGAATCCTAGACTCCAGTCTTTCGTTCCGTTAGCAAGTCGATTTTGCAATCTGCCACTAACCGCAAAGGTTCGCCGCAACCTGTTCATCCCCAGCAACGCGTCGGAATTCCATAATCCTCCGGGAGTGGTTAGGTCGTAAATACACGGATCGAAGCGGAACCGTCACGGAACGAGTCCTTGTTTCATCGCGCCGATCCGCCGCAGCGTCTCCGCGCGGAGGGGCTTCCGGTTCTTCAAAAGCCGCGGGAGGAGATGCTTTGCCGATTTCATCGCCCGGATGAAATCCCTTACATGGCCGCCACCACAGGCCTTCGCAAATTGATAGCAAGTCCGCGGAATTATATATTGGAACGCTCTCAATCCCGGAAGGCAGGAGACCGCCAGGAGGATCTGGTTCCGTGGCTTGTAGAAGACACTCACCTCGCTCCGGCGCGAAACCTCGTTGGCATGGTGGAGGGCGACCAAATCGGGGCAATGGAGGATCGAGCCGCCCTGATCGATGATGCGGAAAGCCAGTTCCACCTCCTCGTAGTGCATGTAGAGGATTTCGGGATACATCCCGGCTGCCACCAGTTCCTCGCGTCGGAAGGCGTAGGCCGTTCCACTGAAATAGGAGGTGAAGAACTCTTTGTCTGCATAGGCCTCCAGCGGCACCGGATGCCACCAGCGCGGCGTGTCTTCCGATTGCCCGTCCGGTTTCAGCAGGCGGAAGGCCAGACCGGTGACTCGAGGCATATCGCGGTAACGCTTCTCCACCTTGGAGATCAGATACTCGTCGGGAATGGTGACGTCGCTATCGAAGCCGACAACGATTTCGCCCTTGGCCGCGCGGATTCCCCGGTTCCGGGTGACGGCAGGGCCGCCGTTCTTCTCGTTCACGAGCAGGGTGACCTGTGGAAACTCGTGCCGGATCGCGGCGACGCTGTCATCGGGCGACCGGTCGTCCACCACGATGACTTCCATCTCCACATCCTTCTGGGCATAAACGTCGCGCAGAAGCGCCAGCACGCAGTCGCGGCGGTTATAGCTGGGAATGACGACGCTGATCATGTCGCTGTATTGAAAATGGATGGGGCTCAGACGGGGGTTTGCCCGGTGGTGCCGTAGCCGCAGATCCACTTGTTCCTCTCCTGCCACAGGGTCTGCCAGCGGCCGGCGCTGTCGTTGCGGCCGGGCACGGCCCGCAGCTTGCTGATCGCGGCCCGCAGTCCGGTGCCGGTGGCAAGAAGGAACAGGCCCAGCCATTGCGCCAGCCCCGTCCAGTGGGTCCGCACCAGGCTCGCCTTGCCGCGATACAGAAGCATCGTCTTGTGAACCGGCGTGTCCGAACAGCCGCCCACCTCGTGGATGAGCTTCGCGCTCGGGCAGATCACCGGCCGGTAGCCCGCCGCATGGGCCCGCATCGCAAGATCGGCGTCCTCGCCATACATGAAATAGCGCTCGTCGAGGCCGCCGAGCTCCTGCCACACCGCCGTAGGCGCCAGTAGGAAACAGCCGGTGATCACCCCGACCTCCTTCACCGTGTCGCGCTGCCAGCTCCCCAGGGATTCCGGGTCCAGCCACCGGTTGCGCGGGGCCATCGTGGTGATGCCGAAGGCGAAAAGGCTCATGCTCCACAGGGTGGGCAATCCCCAGCAGGAAGAAGGCTCCAGGCTGCCGTCCGGGCGCAGGGTGCGGCCGCCGTAAAGCCCGTGGCCGGGATTACCGCGGGCGAAATCAACGATCACGTCCACCGCGTTCTCAAGGATCACGGTGTCGGGATTCAGAAGGAGCACGAATTCCGCGTCGGCGTGCTTCACGCCGAGGTTCACGCCGGCGGCAAAGCCGAGATTGGTACCGGGGAGCACCAGCTCGACCTCGGGGAAGTTCTCGCGGATAAACGCGACGGTGCCGTCGCGAGAATCGTTATCGACCACGATCACTTGTTGGTTCACGACCTTCCTTTGAGCGAAAACGCTCTGCAGGCAGGCTCCGATGTGGTCCTCCGAATTGTAGGACACGATCACAATGGCTACGTCAGCTTTCATGCGGGGGGGGTGGGTGGATCAGCTAAGGGCAGGCACGGGCTCACGTGTTCCG
>CBIHMP010000322.1:0-4535 GCA_966211015.1 uncultured Luteolibacter sp.
GCCAAAAGAGCCGCGAGGCGCTTTTCCTCCTTCGCGACCAGCCCGGCGAAAGACATACCCTTCTCCCCCCGCAGCCAGCGGGCGAAGGGGGTATTCTTCGCGGCGGCCGTCTCACCGAAATTCCGCACCAGGTATTCCCGCGGAATGATGAGGATTTCCGCCTCGTGATGGCCCGGCAGGCGGGTCCACTTCCAGTCTTCCCCTCCCTGGCCACCGAAGCAGCCGAAAAGGCCTTCCCGCAAGAAAATCCGATGTTCGCGGCCCCAGATCACGCCATCGCCGGACGAGTTCACCCATAGCCACAGCTCGTCGTCCAGCCGGTGCTGCCAGCGGCGGGACGCGCCACGGAGATCGCCGCGCAGCCGCCAAGCTTCAAAACCGTCGTTCTGCCACCAGCATTCGAACATGAGCTGAATCTATTGAGAATCATTCGCAATAGCAAGCGGAATGAACGGAGGAGCATTCCCGGCCACCGGAGTACGTGAAAAAGGCCGGAGCTTTCGCCCCGGCCCTTTGGAAATCCTTGGATACAAGCGCTTACGCCAGCGCCAGCAGCTTCTGCTTCAGCATGTCCTTGGTGACATTGGCCCCCACGATCTGGTCCTTCACCTCGCCGCCCTTGAAGAAAAGGAGCAGCGGGATGCTGCGGACACCGTATTTCACGGCCAGATCCCGGGCTTCGTCCACGTTGACCTTGCCCACCTTGGCCTGGCCTTCGACTTCACCGGAAAGCTGGTCGATCACCGGGCCGATCATCTTGCACGGTCCGCACCACTCGGCCCAGAAGTCCACAAGCACGGGCTGATCGGAATCAATGACCTCGGACTGGAAATTGCTTTCGTTGAATTGCTGAGCCATGCGCGGAAGGTGGAGGGAGACCCGGAAAAGTCAAGGGCCGCCCTGCCGCGGATGCGGCGGGACGGCCCCCTTGAAACCTTTGTCCAAGCCCGGCTCAGGTCGGCAGATTGCCGGCCATGATCGAGAGTGCGAGGACCGCGGCTGCGAGAAGGAAGGTGATGATGGGATAGATCATGATGTCCTAAGATTTGAGGTTGAACCGATGCTCAGAAGAGATCGCCCAAGGTCTTGCCTGCTGCACCCAGTGTTTGGAACTGGAACACCACCACCGCGGCCGCGGCGAGGAAGCCAAGCACCGAAAGGATCGTGACGACGGTGTCGCTGCCCTCTTCTTCTTCCTCGTCGCTGGTACGAATCGTCGCGGCGGAGGTGAAAGACGGGCCGGCGGTGCCGAGCGGCTGGGTCGGCGGCTGGAGCTGGACCGTCGCCTTCGGCAGGGAGACGGTATTGGCCGGAGCGCCGCCGAGCGGGGCGGTTTTCAAGCCGGGGGCGCCAGGAGCGCCGGGAGTATTGATCCGGATGGTGGGCGCGGGAGCCGGAGCGGTCGGGGCTCCTGCGGGCCGCAGCGCGATCGTCGGCGCGGGAGCCGGGGACTTCGGGGCACCGGCGGTCGGGGCGGCCACGCTCGGGGCCGGAGGCGCGCCACCGAGACCGGTAGGCATCGGCGGCTTGGTCGGGGCGGCCACCACGGGCGCGTTGGGAGTGGCAGGCGGCGCGTCGGAGGCCTTGAGCGTCACGCGCACGGTTTCCTTCTTCAGAGGGATCGAAGACGTCTGCTTCGGAGCCGGGATCGAGGACGTGCCCCGTGGCTGCGGGATCGACGACGTTTGTTTCGGCGGCGGGATTTCGTTTTCGCTCATGGACTAGGCTTTTTTGATTGCAGGTTGACGAAAGCAATCACGCGCCCTGCCGGGCTGTCAAACATCCATCTCGCGCGAAAGGGCCCCCGGCGGAATTTTCGCTCCGTTTGGAGACGAAACCGACACTTCGCCCGACGGGGCTTGACCCGCCGGGTGCCGCACCTTGATTGATCGGTCCATGATTACCCGCCGTTCGTTCCTCGGGGCCACCGGTCTCGCCTTCCTCGGCCTTCAACGCTACGCGCAGGCGGAAATTCCCAGCCGCGTGATCGAGCCTTTCGGCCCGCTGCTGAAGGACCCGAAGGGGGTCCTCGATCTGCCGGAAGGCTTTACCTACAAGCTGCTGGCCAAACGCGGGGACTCCATGAGCGACGGCTTCAAGGTGCCGGGAATGGCCGACGGGATGGCGGCCTTTCCCGGGCCGGACGGGAAGGTGGTGCTCGTCTGCAATCACGAGCTCGGGCTGGAGATGACCGGCATGGGGCCTTTCCCCAATAACACCAGCCTCCCCGACGGCTTTGACGCCGCCTTCTCCTTCGATCCCGGCAACGACCGCCGGGAGCCCTCGCTGGGCGGCACGACCAACCTCGTCTTCGACCCGGCGACGGGAGAAAAGACCGCCCACTTCCTCTCGCTGACCGGCACCGACCGGAACTGCGCCGGCGGCCCCATGCCCTGGGGCTCCTGGATCACCTGCGAGGAACCCGCCGATCTGGTGAACGAGCGCGGCAGCCGCCACGGCTGGTGCTTCGAGGTGAAGGCGACGGCCGAGCCCGGCCTCCAGCAGCCGATCCCGTTGAAAGCCCTCGGACGCTTCCGCCACGAGGCGGTGGCGCTGGATCCGCGCACGGGCATCCTCTATCTCACCGAGGACCGGGGGGACGGACTCCTCTACCGCTTCCTGCCGGACAAAAAGGACGACTTCTCGAAAGGAAAACTCCAGGCGCTGATGATCGAGGGCCGTCCCGCCGCCGATCTGCGGAACTACGATCCGCAGTCGAAGTGGCCGGCTGCCGGTTCTCCCCTGAAGGCGACATGGCTCGATTTGAGCGAAACCGATGCGCCGAAGGACGATCTGCGCATCCGCGGGTATGCCGCAGGCGCGGCCCGCTTCGCGCGTGGGGAGGGGATCCACCTGGTAGGCGGCTCTTTCTTCATCTGTTGCACCGACGGCGGCCCCTCCCGGCGCGGTCAGATTTTCCGCCTCGATCCCTCGGGCGATGCCGCGAAGCCGGACACGCTGGAGCTCTTCCTCCAGCCCGAGGAGAGCGACCTGCTTACGAACGGCGATAACCTCTGCCCCGCTCCCTGGGGCGGCATTGTGGTTTGCGAAGACCTGATCGATCCCAGCTTCTCGCCCGCCGCCCACGTGCGCTGCGTTACCCCGGAGGGAAAAATCTTCACGCTCGCCCGGAATTCCAACGCCCAGGGCGAATTCGCCGGAGGCTGCTTCTCCCCGGACGGAAAGTGGTTCTTCATCAATCTCCAGAGCCGCGGTTTGACCCTAGCGGTCACGGGGCCATGGGAGAAGGCGTGAGAGGGCACGACGCTACCTTTCGACTGGGAGAACGGCCTTCATCCCGTCTTTTGGAGGGGGAACGGAGGATCAGCAAACCGAGGCCAAGGGATAGGCGTGGACGTCGACAAGCAAGTTTCCCGGGGAACGACAAAAACGAGAATCACCGGCTGAAGCGGGATCGGGTGGTTTTTTCAATGGAATCCCACGATCCGCGATCCATGCGAAGCCTGCTTGCCCTACTGATTCTGGTTGCATCTTCACCCATCTCCCGAAGCGCTCAGGAGGACCGCGCCGCGATGCTTTTCTCGTGGTTCGAGCAGGGAGAATGGTTCGATCTGCCTGTCCAATTCACCGTCGAAGGGATGCCGGTGCCGACGATCGGCGGGGGGCACCTTGTGAAAGATCCCAATCGCGGGATAAACGGGCTTCGCTACATCCACGAATTGGAATTCCAAGCGGAAGTGCTCCAAAAGCTTCGCTCGAACGATCGCTATGTTTCGATCGTGGCGGCGTTGGCTTTGGATAAGCTTTTGAGCTTGGAGGCGGGCAACGCCTTCACGCTCGGGCATACCGGGCTCGACGAGGTGGATAAAACGTATCGATCGCGCGCCAGGCTTTGTTTTCCCGAGCTCAAGATTCCCAGGGAGTGACTCTGACGGTTTCCCGGACCGACCAAAGCGCCTATCGGCTCACCTTGCCCGTTCCATTGGCGCTTGGCACTTTTCTTCTCCGGGCAGTAGCCTTCCCCCATGTCCGCCCGCGTCACCGATGTCCACGTCGCCCGCAACGTGCCCCTTCCTTCGCCGGCCCGCCTGCAGGCGGAGATTCCGCGCGGGGATGCACGGGCGGACTTCGTGGCGAATTCCCGGGCGGTCCTGCGCTCGATCCTTTCCGGGAACGATTCCCGCCTTCTGGTGATCGTGGGTCCCTGCTCGATCCACGACACGGACGCCGGCGTCGAGTACGCGCACCGCCTTGCCGCCTTGGCCGAGCGCTTGCGGGACAAGCTCTTCATCGTGATGCGCGTCTATTTCGAGAAGCCGCGCACCACCGTCGGGTGGAAGGGCCTGATCATGGACCCGCACCTGGACGGCACCGACGACATTCCGGAAGGCTTGCGCCGCGCGCGGCACTTCCTCCGCAGCGTCATCGACGTCGGCTTACCGACCGCCACCGAACTGCTGGACCCGATCACCCCGCAGTACATCGCGGACCTGATTTCCTGGTCGGCCATCGGTGCGCGCACGGCGGAGAGCCAGACCCACCGCCAGATGGCCTCGGGGCTCTCGATGCCAGTC
>CBIHMP010000323.1:0-4511 GCA_966211015.1 uncultured Luteolibacter sp.
CATCAGCAGATGGTAGGAGTCGGGATAGAGGCGGAAGCTCCGGTCCTTTTTATCCGGGATATTGCCGAAGAATGCCCGCACGTCCTCCGTCTTGCTGAAGAAATCCTTGCCGCCGTGCAGGACCAGGGTCGGCACGGTGAAGGTCTTCGCGCAGGACGGCATGCCCTCGATGAGGTCACCCAGAGCCACCAGCAGACGGAGCGTATGCTTGTCGATGTGCCACGCGTTCGTTTCGGACTGCTCGGAGTGGAGCGTGTCGTGGGTCATCTGCACCTCCTGGCCGCCCGCCAGGGATTCGATGGAGACGCGCGCGGTGGGAGCCACGTGGGCCACCTGGCGGACCAGGTCCTTTTTCCATTGCGGGAAGTCTTCGCGGAATTTCACCACCGGAGAGGAAATCACCAGCGCGTCGCAGGGCGGCGGATTTCCCGCCTCCACTTCGAGGCGATAGGTGTGGGAGGCGATCAGAGCCCCCATGCTCTCGCCGAACCAGACGATCTTCGCCCCGGGGTGCTTCCCGCGCACCATCGTGGTGAACCGGCTCAAATCGCGGTACCACTTCTGCGGGTCGTCGATGTCGCCGCGGCGTTCCTTGAGGGGATCTTTCCCTTGGCCGCGGACCTCATAGGCATACACCGCCGTCTTCGGCTGCTCCTTCAGCATCCGGCGACCCAGATTCTCGTAGTCGATGGCCGCTCCGCAGAACCCGTGGATGCCGATTACCACGGTATTCGGCTGGACGCCCTCCTTCAACCACTTGCGGTAGCCGAAGGTCTCCCGGCGGAGCGCCTCCTCCGGGTGGTCCGTCACCAGCGTGTAGTCGGTGGCGCACTGGCTGAGGAGCAAAGCTGCAAAAACGGCTCCTCCCAACCTCGCCGCGATATGCGGGAAGCGGCTTCCGGTGCCGGAGAAAACATTCTTCATCCGTTGAAAGTGTCCCATTTCTTACGGAAGGGGGCAACCGTGCTTTCTACGAAATTGCAGAATGCGCGACATCGGGGAGAAGGACCGGGGAGCCGGCTTTGACTGAAACTTTGGCGTTCAGCCCTTTCCGGATGGCGGGAAGGATGTCGTCGAGTTCGTCGGCGACGACGAAGTCCCCCGGTGGGCAAAAGCCGCGCAAAAGCTCGATCAGGGGAGCCCAGAAGCGGACCCCCGCAGGGTTGGCGCGGTTGAAGAGAATCACCGGCTTGCCCTCCATCAGGGGGTTCTTCTGGTGCTTGAAAATCATCAGGGCCAACAATTCCTGCACCGTCCCGGCACCACCGGGGAAAATGACAAAAGCATCCGAGTTTTCGATCATCACCTCCATGCGGGTGTAGATGTCCGGGCGCAGCCAGAAGCTCGAAAGTCCCTCCGGCAGGCCCTCCAGCTCGATGATGTGGGGAACATTCGACCCGGCCGTCCAGCCGCCCGCGCCCACCGAGCCTTCCACCACGGCTCCCATGATGCCGGACCGTCCGGCTCCGGAAACGCAGCCGATGCGGTTCTCCGCGAGCTGCCGGCCCAGCGCCCGGCCATCAGCGAGGTAGGAGGGCTCCTCCAGCGTGGCGGAGCAGAAGACGCAGACGTTGCCCAGGTAGTCGGCCGGCACCGGTTCCTCGAAAGAGGTGCACTCGCTCTCGCCGATTTTTTCCCTGCCGGCATCCGGCAAGCCCTTCATATGAACCAGCGCGAGGGTCTCCAGCACCGCCTCCGGGCTATCCGCCGTGAGCAGGAAATCCCGGTGGTCCTGTTTGATCGTGCCCATCCGGTTGAGGTGGTCAAGGACGGAGAAAAACGGGTTCCAGGAATGGTCCGCATTCAGGATCACGGTCGGTTTTCCCGCCAGGTTCCGGTCGATCGTCTGATAGCCGACGAAGATCGAGATCGCTTTGAACATGTCTTCCAGCGTCGCTCCGGGCGTGAACACGAAAGCCTCGGATTCGATGATCTTCCGCTCGATGTTGGAGAGCGTGATGCGCTGGTCCCCGTTCGAATTGTAAATGTCCCATCCGGCACTGAAGAGGAGGTAGAGCAGCTTGGCGCGGACCGCCCGGCCGGGGTCGTCGGTTCCGCGGACGGTTCCAGAAAGTCTTACTTTAGGCATGGGATTCGCTCAGGGCAGGGTGATCCAGCAGACGCCGTGTCCGGGGCAGCCGGACCGGGTCAACATCCCTTATATCGCACATGGACCCGTTTCTTCAAGCCGCCATCGCGGAAGCGTCCGCTGGCCTCGCGGAAGGCGGCATTCCCATCGGTAGCGTGCTCGTCCGCCAGGGGATCATCCTGGGACGGGGCCATAACCGGCGGATGCAGCAGGGCAACCCCATCCTCCACGGGGAAATGGACGCCCTTCAGAATGCCGGCAGGCTCCCCGCGCACATTTACCGGGAGTGCACCCTGTACACGACGCTCTCGCCCTGCCCGATGTGTACCGGGGCGATCCTGCTTTACGGGATCCCGAAGGTGGTCGTCGGGGAGAACCGGACCTTCATGGGGGAGGAAGAACTTCTCAAGAGCCGCGGCGTGCAGGTGGAGGTGGTGCAGAGCGACAAGTGCATGGAGCTGATGCGCCGCTTCATCGAAGCCTACCCCGCGGTGTGGAACGAGGATATCGGGGAAGCCTGAGCGGATCGGCCGCGGTCAGGCCTCCTCCTCCTTCTTCCTCGGATCCGGCAGGATATCCGCCAGTTCGAAGTCGATGATGCAGAAGCGGCCCGCGCGGGTGTCGTACGTAATATTTCGGGCTTCGGCGTCGAGGTGACGTACCCCGTAATCGCGCTCCAGATCGGCGAAGAGCTGGCAGGCGCGCTCCTTGCTGATGGTGTCGGCGGGTTGCCCGCAGGCGGTCGAGACGAAGTAGAGCTCGTCCGGGTATTCCTCGAGCACCTTCGGCACGTACTCGCAGCCGCGTTCCTCGAGCACCTTCAGCACCGCCACTTCGTTGGCGTAGCGCTTGTCGGCGTCGGTGCCGCGGAAGCGCTTGTGCACGCGTCCCATCCAGTCGAGCCGGACATGAGCCCGGATGCCGTCCTTCAGGTTTTTCATAAGCCGAGGAAGGCACGCGCCACGGTGAAGTAGATGACCATGCCGGACACGTCCACGATTGCCGCGATCGCCGGCGCCGAGACGACGGCGGGGTCAAGGTTCGCCGCCCGCGCTCCGAGCGGGAGCAGCGACCCGAGGAAAGTGGCGGAAGTCACCTGCGTGGTCAGCGCCACCGCCACGGTCACGCCCACCTTCGCGAGGGTGAGGCCGGCCGGGAGATCGAGGTGGAAGAAGGGCAGCAGCAGGACGGTGAAAGCAGCCATGCACAGCCCCAGCAGCGAACCGAGGAAGAACCCCGTGCGCAGTTCCTTCCACGCCACCCGCCACGCCGAGCCCGGTTCGATTTCACCGAGCGACATCGCGCGGATCACCATCGTGGAAGCCTGTCCTCCCGTATTCCCTCCCGCCGCCACCACCATCGGCAGGAAAAGCGAGAGCAGGAAGACCTGGCTCAGGATCGTGCCGAAACGCATCATCACGTAGCCGGACAAGATCGAGACAAAGGCCAGACCCGTCAGCCAGCCCGCGCGGCGGCGGAATTGGGTGGCGATGGTGGTATTCAGGTAGGTCTCCTCGGATTGCTCGCCACCGATACCCGCGATCTTTTCGATGTCTTCGGTGCTTTCTTCCTGCATGATCTCCATCGCGTCATCGTGGGTGATGAGGCCGAGCAGGTGCTCGAATTCATCCACCACCGGCAGGGCGATGAGGTCGTACTTCAGGAGCATGTTCGCCGCCTCTTCCTGGTCCGCGGTGGCGAGGACGCGTTCAGGACCGATCTCGCGCATGATATCGCGCACGGGCGTGTCCCAGGTATTGAAGGCCAGGTCGCGGAAGCGGAGCTTGCCGATCAGGCGGCCCTTTTCGTCCACCACGAAAATCCGGCTCAGGGTCTCGGTGGACTCCTGGCTACGGCGGAGCATTTCGATGGCCTGCTTCACCGTCTGGTTCGCGAAGACCCGGCCGATCCGCGTGGTCATGCGGCCCCCGGCGGTATCGTGATCGTACTTGAGGAGGGAGCGGGTCAGTTCCTCGTCTTCGGGCCCGAGCAGGCCGAGGAAGCGCAGCCGTGCCTCGTCCCCCACGTCCTGCAGGATGTCCACGCGGTCGTCGTCGGACAACTCGTGGAACAGGACCTTCAGTTCGGAAGGGCTGAAGGCGTCCAGAGCCTCCTCGATCATCGAGTCGGGGAGCTCCACGATCATGTCCGCGGCCAGGGCGGGACCGATCGTTTTCAGAAACATCTCGTGCTTTTCCGGCTCCAGATCCTGATAGGCATGGGCCAGGTCCGCATAGTGCATCTCCTCCGCCAGCGCACGGACGGCGCTCCGGTCCTCCGCCCCGATGGCCCGCAGGAGCTCGTCGATGGGAAGGTCGGCGTCGTCGTCCGGCATGACAGCAGCTTAGGGGCGGAGCGGCGGGAGCCAAGAGCGGAGAAAATGGCAGGGAGCTTTTCTCCTCTGCGGATCACGATCCGGGAG